>JABXYP010000001.1:1262724-1578405 GCA_024701455.1 Bacillus sp. A301a_S52
CATCACCAGCCCATTGCGGTGCTTCCTCTACTGTGACACCATTTGCTTCTCCCACTGTCATCGCGTTGGGATATTGCCCGTAAGTTTTATCCCTAAACTCTTGCAAAAACGCCATGATTCCTTCTTGATTCATATGCATATCAAAGGACGGAATATATTTTTTATTCCCTTCACTAGGCATATCAGGAAGCCCGGGCTGTTTTTTAATGTGACTGATAGCATCGATTCTAAATCCATCTATTCCCTTTTCAAGCCACCAATTGACCATATCATAAAGTGTTTCCCTTACTTGTGGGTTTTCCCAATTTAAATCAGGCTGCCTCCGTGAAAACACATGTAAAAAATAGTCATTCGTTTGCTCATTGAATTCCCAGGCAGATCCGCCAAAAATACTTTCCCAATTGTTAGGTTCTTTGCCATCTCGTCCATCTCGCCAAATATACCAGTCTCGTTTGGCATTCTCTTTCGATTGGCGAGACTCAATAAACCATGGGTGCTCATCACTCGTATGATTGAGCACGAGATCAATAATAAGTCGCATACCACGAGAGTGAACTTCGTTAAGCAGTGTGTCGAAATCAGCCATCGTGCCAAAATCTTCTAATATTTCTTGGTAATCCGAAATATCATAGCCGTTATCATCTAACGGGGATTTATACATTGGGCTGAGCCAAATAAAATCGATTCCTAAATCTTTCAAATAATCAAGTCGTTGAACGATCCCTTGTAAATCACCGAAACCGTCACCATTACTATCTTGAAAACTGCGTGGGTAGACTTGATAGCCTACACCTTCCTTCCACCAAACTTTCCCCATACAAATCACCTCATTAAATTAACTGCATTTTTTGCGCAAACGTTTTCATTCGTGCTGATATAATCATAGCTGATTTAACGAGGAAATACAATTGTGAATTTAATAAACTTATAGTTAATGATGATTTATTACAGATAAGGTGAAACTCCCAGCTAAAGATAGAGAGGCGAGCTAACGGATGCTACTGTCCTAATTGAAGGTTCATTATATAGAGAAAATAGGTATGATAGATTAGGACATCCGTTTGCATTGTAAAAGAAGTGTGTTGACGAACACCTTTTCTATTTCTCTCTTTTAGTGGACATATTATGGTCGAAAGAGTCATTATAAGAGAGAAGGCTTTTAAAAGGAGGAATCATGCCATGGGAACAAACGAACAAAGAGGTTTGACATTCGTTTATACAGGTGATGGTAAAGGGAAAACAACGTCAGCTATCGGGTTAGCGGTAAGAGCAGTGGGGCATAACCTGTCTGTTAAAATATTTCAGTTTATTAAATCACCAGAGCGAACGTATGGTGAGCAACACGTGTTAAAAAAAATAGGAGTAGATATGGTACAGCTTGGACAGGGCTTTACATGGACGAAAACACCTGAGGAGCATAGGGAAGCTTTGAAAATAGGCTGGCCCATTGCAAAAGAGGCGATTATGCAAGGGAATTATGATCTCGTTATTTTAGATGAAATCAATAACGCTCTAGCGATTGAGACGTTTCCAATTGATGACGTGTTACCGCTAGAAGATGTTCTTCAAGTCATTAAGACAAAGCCAAAACACGTTCACCTTGTTCTCACTGGGAGGTCTGCACATCCATCTATTAAAGAGGTGGCTGATCTTGTCTCAGTCATAGAGCCAGAAAAGCATTATTATGATGAAGGTATTCCGGCAATAAAAGGGATTGAATTTTAATTAAAAGTCTGATGCTTTGTCTATGCTAAGAGGAATTAGAAAGGAGGGAGTGGCCTTCATGAGTGACAGACGGCTTGTTATTGCAGGCGCATCCAGTGGTGTTGGGAAGACAACGGTGACAATCGGACTGATGGCTGCTTTAAGGGAGAAAGGGTTTAAGGTTCAAGGCTTTAAATGTGGGCCAGATTATATAGATCCAGCGTATCATACAGCTGTAACAGGAAGAACCTCTCGTAATCTTGATAGTTGGATGCTCCATGAATCTGTGCTAAATCACGTCTTGCAAACAGGTGCAGATGGAGCAGATATATCTCTAATAGAAGGTGTGATGGGTCTTTATGATGGCAAAGATCCCTTGTCAGACAACGGGAGTACTGCTCATATAAGCATTATGACACGAGCACCTGTTGTGTTAGTGGTTGATTGTTCAGCGCTAGCAAGAAGTGCCGCTGCCATCGTTAGGGGCTTTCAGGAGTTTAATCGCTCTGTTAACATCGTTGGGGTTATTGCTAACCGTGTCGGTGGTAAAGGGCATTACGAGCTTGTAAAGGCTGCTGTTGAGCAAATGTGTGAGATCCCTGTTATTGGCTATGTCCCACAAGGGAAGGATCTTCATCTACCTGAGCGTCATCTTGGTCTACTCCCGGCGCTAGAAAGAGGCCAATTAGATGAGTTTTTAGCTGAGTTAGGTGAGGGCATAGGTGAAACAGTCGATTTAACTCAGCTTTACGAGCTTGCAAAGTCACCTCCTATAATAAAAATGCCCGCCTCCACATGGCTACCATGGTCACCCACATCTAAGGTGAAATTGGCGGTAGCCAAAGACAAAGCCTTTAACTTTTATTACATTGAAAACTTAGAGTTATTAGAGCGGGCTGGAGCAGAACTGGTTTTCTTTTCACCCTTAGCAGGTGAGGTTCTGCCAACTGGTGTACAGGGTCTTTATCTTGGCGGTGGCTTTCCGGAAGAATTCGCTGAGGAGTTGGCAGCATTATCCGATGTGAACCAATCAATTTACGAAGCAATAGAGAGTGGGATGCCGACGCTAGCAGAGTGCGGGGGTTTTATGTATTTGTGTGATTACCTTGTGACAACAGATGGACAGCGTTATCCAATGGTTGGTGTTATTAAAGGAAAAGTGACTATGTCACAAACGCTTCAAGCGATCGGTTATCGACAGGTAAAAGCACTTTCAGGGAATTTTTTACTTTCTGAAGATGAGACATTAAGAGGACATGAATTTCATTATTCATCTTTTCAAGCTGATCACGAACAACTACCAGCGTTTTCAGTGAAAAGCTCATATGGGGGAGCTGATGAAGGTATTGTTAGGAAAAATCTTATCGCTGGATATACGCATTTGCATTTTGGTTCATGCCCTAAAGCAGCGGAACATTTTGTGAAGCAATGCGAGGAGTGGAAAGTGCATGACTAACTGTTTACCAATTATGGTGCAAGGGACACATTCTGATGCAGGAAAAAGTTTATTAGTAACAGCTTTATGCCGAATTTTTTCTAATAAAGGGTTACGGACCGCACCTTTTAAATCACAAAACATGGCCCTGAACTCTTACATAACGATAGATGGTAAAGAGATTGGCAGAGCCCAAGGTGTTCAGGCGGAGGCGGCTCGAATCGAGGCTACAACGTATATGAACCCGATTTTAATAAAACCAGAAGGGGAGAATCGCTCGCAAATCGTCGTTCATGGCAAGCCACTGCGAACGATGCAAGCCGGAGAATACAGAGAAGACTTTTATGAATATGGAAAGCAACTTATACAAGAAAGCTTTTCTAAGCTGGCCACAGACTATGAACGAGTTGTAATTGAAGGGGCAGGAAGTCCGGCCGAGATTAACTTAAATGAGCGAGAACTGGTTAATATGAGTGTAGCTGCTATGGCAAAAGCTCCAGTTATTCTTGTAGGGGATATAGACAAAGGCGGTGTGTTTGCCAGTTTAGTAGGAACCCTGCAATTGTTAGACCCTGAGGATAGACAACGGATTATTGGTGTTGTGATTAATAAATTTCGTGGTGACCTAGCACTTCTTCAGCCTGGGCTTGACTGGTTTGAAGATTATACATCACTTCCTGTACTCGGTGTGGTCCCGTTTATTGATGATTTAACGATTGATGCGGAAGATTCACTTTCATTAGTCGGCTACCATACAGGACAAAATGCAACGAAAGCGTTGGATATAGCCGTCCTTCATTACCCGCGAATCGCTAATTTTACTGATATTGATCCCCTCGTTTTAGAACACGATTGCCATGTTCGCTTCGTCAAAAAACGGAGTGAGTTAGGAACGCCGGATATGATTGTATTGCCAGGCAGCAAAAATACGTTGGAAGACCTGCGGTATATGCATAACAACGGGTTAATAGAAGCGCTTATAGAGCTTGTAGAGAAAGACGGTACCCCAGTAATTGGGATATGCGGCGGCTACCAAATGCTAGGAGCATCAATTACTGACCCAGTGGGTATCGAATCGGTGCATCGTCACATGAAAGGATTAAACCTCATTAAACAAATGACCACAACATTAACAGCTCACAAACGGACGGTGTTAGTGTCTGGACACGTTCAATTTGATGGTCAAACTTTGCTGGTAGATGGGTATGAAATCCATATGGGGCGCACTGAAAGGGAGACTCAAGGTCGTGGACACCATTTTATCCAATTATCTGATGGTGAGCAAGATGGCTTTATTAGTGAGGATGAAAGCATTATGGGCACATATTTACACGGTATTTTTGCAAATGACCAATTCAGGCATACTTTATTAAATAAGTTATGTGAGAAGAAGGGAATGGCGGTTTCATACGACCGCTGTTTATATCAATCTGTGAGAGAAAAGTCATTGACTACATTAGCGGACGTGGTGGAGAGCCATCTTAATATGGCGTTAATTGAACAGAAGATGGACGCATTTTCAAAGCGATGATGAAATTAACATTTAACTTCTAAATCCATTTCATAATGATGTTTTTAAAGCAATAACACGAATAATAGGCACTAGATTTCATCTAATGTCTCCCACTGATTGTTAGTTGAGTGAATCAGGCCATTAGTGTCCGTTATCTTCTGCCTGAATAGATTTAGACCCCTCCGTTACAAACGGGTGCTTTCAAAGGACTCGCATGTGAATCATAAAATTGGTTCAACGGGTAAAATAATCATAGAGGAGTAGGATGATAACATGAAAGAGACGATAAATCGAATAACACCAGTAGATAAAAAAGTCGGTAAAGAGGTCCAACACCATTTAGATAATTTGACGAAGCCAGTTGGAAGCTTAGGGAAGCTAGAACAACTAGCCGTTCAATTAGGTGAAATCACGGGCTCCACATATCCTATTGTATCACCGCCGGCATCACTCGTATTTGCGGCAGATCACGGTATAGCAGCTGAAGGAGTCTCGGCTTATCCGTCTGAAGTAACGGCTCAAATGGTTTATAACTTTCTTAATGGGGGAGCAGCCATTAATGTGTTAGCGAAAAAGAGTGGTGCTAGTTTTACTCTTGTGGATATAGGTGTGAATGCGGATCTTGTAGGGACAGGCTTTATTAATCAAAAAATCCGTTACGGGACGGGCAATTTCTTAAAGGAAGAAGCGATGTCGCGAGAGGAAGCGACAGCTGCTATTAAAGTAGGGATTAACGTCGCAGAACAAGTAGTAGAAAAAGGGGCCCGCTCTCTTATATTAGGGGAGATGGGGATTGGTAATACAACTGCAAGCAGTGCCCTATTAGCTTGCATAACGGATAAAGAGGTGAGTGAGATTGTTGGCAGAGGGACAGGGGTCAGTGATGACATACTGCGTCATAAAGAGGCAGTCATTAAACAAGCACTCCTGTTGCATAAGCCTAATCGGCATGACGCCATTGATATATTGACGAAAGTAGGCGGATTAGAAATTGCTGGCATGGCTGGTGCGATGCTAGGTGGTTCTGCTCATCGTGTCCCCATCCTTGTAGATGGATTTATTTCAACTGTCGCTGCAAATGTAGCAGTGATGCTCGCTCCAAACGTGAAGGATTACCTTGTTTTTGGTCACCTATCACAGGAACAGGGACATCGAGTAGCATTAGATAGATTGGAAGGGAGCCCACTACTGGATTTGAATTTACGGCTCGGGGAAGGAACGGGGGCAGCACTTGCTTTTTCATTGCTGGAAGCGTCAGTCGCTATTTTAACTGAGATGGCAAGCTTTGCTGAAGCGAATGTATCTAAAGAAAAAAAGGAAAGTTAAATTCAAATTTACAACGAGCACGAACTCATTTATACTGAGTTAGGTAAGGTATGCAACAGAAAAAATACTTTTTTTCTGCTTCGTTACCCAATTATGACATGTAATGAATGACATTACGGATAGGTCCTAATATTAGGATAATAGGGAAGCTGGTGTGAATCCAGCGCGGTCCCGCCACTGTAAACAGAAAGGTAACCGCGTATTACCACTGTGTAGAATCATCTGCATGGGAAGGAGCGGTATACCGTCACTCTGTAAGTCAGGAGACCTGCCTATCCGTGTTAGTTAAGCTCCTTCGAGGAAAAGGATGTTTAGTGTCTGTAGCCTGTTCCCTGCTATGAACAGGTCCATGCATACTGGTCGAATTGGACAAGCATGCTTGATACGGCTTAATCATCTTACGCTAGTCCTCTACGGGCGGCGTTTTTTTCGTAGCGAAAAAATCAT
Organism: Bacillus sp. A301a_S52; assembly: GCA_024701455.1. Lineage (GTDB taxonomy): Bacteria > Bacillota > Bacilli > Bacillales > Salisediminibacteriaceae > Salipaludibacillus. Next base: position 1,269,150 of record JABXYP010000001.1, read on the forward strand.
TGTTGACCGATAAGATAGACATGATAACTGTCAGTCTAACATGACTTAAGATTTATCGAGGTTAAACCTATATCGTTGAATAGCAGACGTTAAGACATGAAGCGGTACAAAATAGAGGGGGATAAGATTGATGAAACAATTATTAAGTAAATGGAAACAAATGAGTACGATCACAGTGTTAGCACTAATTCTGACTGCTTGTGGTGCAGCGGAAGAAAATAATGATAATACTGAAAACGTTAATAACGATAATAATGCCAATGAAACTGTGGAAGGGGATTTCCCTGTTACAGTGACCGATGGTGTGGGAGAAGAAGTGACAATTGAAGAAGCACCAGAAACGATTGCGTCATTACTTCCAAGCAGCACGGAAATCGTGTTTGAACTAGGAGCTGGTGACCGCATGATCGGTGTATCAGAATATTGTAATTTCCCCGAGGAAACGGCTGATATTCAAGTCATTGGCGCACAGGATATGGATGCAGAATTGATCCTTTCATTGAGTCCTGACTTGCTATTAGTGCAAGAGTATCATTATCAAAATCACGAGGACGTTTTAAACGAATATGAAGAAGCGGGAATTGATGTCCTCGTTATGGGCAGTGCTGAATCTTTTGAAGAAACATATGACACCATTCGCTTGGTTGGTGAAGCGACAGGTACGAGTGATGAAGCGGACCAAATTGTCACTAGTATGGAAGAACGATTAGAAGAGATCCGTGAGCAAGCGGAATTGATTTCAGAAGAAGATCGCCAAACAGTATGGGTAGAGGTAGGACCATCACCTGATATTTTCACAACTGGACAAGGTACGTTTATGCACGAAATGCTTGAAGCAATCAATGCTACAAACGCTGCTGAAGAAGAGTCGGGTTGGGTGCAGTTTACTGAAGAAGAGATTGTTACACTAGAGCCGGACGTGGTTATTACGACGTATGGCTACTATATCGACAGCCCTGAAGCTGACGTGTTAGCTCGTGACGGGTGGTCAGAAGTGCCGGCGGTTCAGAACGAAAGAGTGTACGATGTGGATAATGACACAGTTACCCGTCCTGGTCCTCGTCTAATCGAAGGAGTGGAAACTCTTGCAAAACTCGTTTATCCGGATGTTTTTGAATAATCGTGTTGCGTGGATATATTTACTGGCAGGAGGATTTGTACTCGGTACAATCCTCCTTGCTCTCTTTTGGAGCAGTGTCACAGTACCTATTCCTCATATTATTCATATTATTATTGAACGGATGACAGGCCATGTTTGGCTGACAGATGTGCCGGCAAATGAAGTGCCAATCATTTGGAACATTCGTTTACCTAGAGTCATATTAGCATTTTGTGTAGGGGCATCACTGGCGTTAGCTGGTGCGGCCTTCCAAGGTTTGTTGCGAAATCCATTAGCAGATCCTTATACGATCGGTGTCTCCTCAGGAGCCGCATTGGGTGCGGTAATCGTCATATTCTTTCAACTTTCAGTTCCTCTACTGGGTGGTTTTACCCAACCTATCATCGCGATTGTTTTTGGTTTTCTAACACTAATGCTCGTGTTTGGGCTCGTCAAAATGACAAGCAGAAGCATGGCCATCGAAACGATTATTTTAGCAGGTATTATTATCAGTTCTTTTATGGGGGCTATCGTGTCGTTAATCATTGCACTCGGTGACCAAAACGAAATGACACAAATTATTTATTGGTTATATGGAAGTGTCAGTTTACGAGGATGGAGTCATGTTCAGCTTATTTTACCGTTTATGATCGTCGGCTCGATGATATTGCTCTATCATTATCGTGAACTGAATGCCCTCGCTCTTGGAGAAGAAGCGGCAGACCATATCGGCGTCGATGTGAGGAGAGGGAAGATTTTAATTTTAATCGGGGCATCGTTGCTGACAGGATCAGCTGTGGCTGTCTCAGGGACGATTGGATTTGTTGGACTCGTCATTCCCCATCTCGTCAGGCTTGTGACAGGCCCGAACCATCGACATGTTTTGCCACTTTCGTTATTGACAGGTGGAGGCTTTCTTATTTTAACTGATCTCGTATCTCGAACAATTATTGCACCAAAGGAAATGCCAATCGGTGTCATAACGGCGTTGGTAGGTGCTCCCGTTTTTGCATTGCTGCTTATAAGAAATCGTCTAGGGAGGAGGAAAACGGCATGATAAAGCTGAGTAGGGTATCAGGGGGATATGACAAAGAACCTATCATTAAAGATATTAGTTTAACGATTGAAAAAGGTGAATTTTTTACCCTCCTGGGGCCAAACGGAAGTGGGAAAACGACGTTATTTAAACTGGTTACCGGCACTCTTCCGACTAAGCAAGGAAATATTTGTCTTAAAGGGCAGCCGTTGACCTCCTTGTCTAAGCTTGAAAAAGCTCGCCATGTCGCTGTTTTAACACAAGAAGCTCATATTTCATTTGACTTTACTGTCGAAGAAATTGTCAGTCTTGGCCGTTATGCGTTCCAACAAGGGCTGTTTAAAAACTTATCCAAGGAAGATCAGAGCGTGATTGATGACGTTATGATGCTTACCGATGTTGAGCGGTATCGTCATAAACAATTTAGAACCATGAGTGGTGGAGAGAAACAACGGGTTTTACTAGCGAAAGCATTGGCGCAACAGCCAGATATTCTTCTTTTGGACGAGCCAACAAATCATCTTGACGTTAAACACTCTTTTCATATGCTTAATTTATTGAAAGAGCGGCAGTATACCCATGGTTTAACGGTTTTTGCTATTCTTCACGATTTAAATGTGGCAGCTCTTTATGCAGATAGAGTCGGCCTTCTCCATGAAGGACGTTTACGTAAAGTGGGAAGCGTTGACATTTTGAAGCAAGAAGATGAATTGCGAAAAGTTTATAATGTGGAGGTAAAGTCACAAGCCCATCCTACCCTAGCGAAACCGCAATTATTAATGACACCAGTCAGTAAAGAGGTAGGTCACGACGTTAATCCTCTTGAAACGATGATGAATGTGACCAAAGACGACAAAGCCATTCATATCCAGTTTGAGAAACCGTTACGAACGATTTCTAATGGGGTAGTCGGTGAAGGAATTCAGTGGATAACCGATTTTTGTAATTTTCATGTGGACAAAAATTATCATGGCAGTAAACCAATAGAAGATGTAAAGCACTGGATGACAGAACGACAGATTTCTTATGAGAATGCTGTCGGAATGATGACAGCTGTTCACTTAAAAGACGCTGTTTGGATAAAAAAAGTTTATGAAGGTGTTGCTATTACTGTGATGGTTACAGCGGGTGTGAGTAATGCTGTTGATATTGCTGCTAATGAGCGTGATGATAAAATCAGTCAGATTGGGACGATTAATACGATGGTTTTTCTAAATAGGCATTTTACTGATGGCGCCCTTGTCAATGCGTGTTTATCAGCGACAGAAGCTAAAACAAAAGCACTTCTCGATACCCAAGTGAAAGATGCTTATACGGGTACGCTTGCTACAGGTACATCAACAGATAGCTTACTTATTGCCACGACACAACTAGGTGAGCAAACACCGTACGCTGGATCTGGGACACCAGAAGGAAAAGCGATCGGTTCCGTTGTTTATGAAGCGACGACAAAAGCGTTAGCTCATTATTTAGACAAAGGTAAACACATATAATGGAAATGGTCTTGCCTCTTATCATTCTTATTGTAATAGGTGCTATTATGCTCGATCTTATGATGGGTGATCCACGATGGCTTCCCCATCCAGTCGTAGGTATCGGGCGTCTTATTCGTTTTTTCGATAAACGGTGGAATCGTGGACCAGCACATATAAAAAAGCGAAACGGTATTTTTTTGACGTTGGTCATCGTTTTAAGCGTATTTTTAATAACGTCAGCCATCACAGTTAGTCTTTATAAACTTCATCCTGTAGCAGGGACACTTGCTCAGCTATATATAGTTTCTACCACAATAGCTATTAAAGGACTGAAACAAGCGGCACTCGATATTGTAACCCCTTTAGCATCAGGGGAGTTAAATGAAGCGCGGCGAAAATTAAGCATGATTGTAGGAAGAGATACAGAGACACTTAATGACGAAGAAATCGTGAGAGGGACAGTGGAAACAGTTGCAGAAAATACTACCGATGCGATAACTGCACCAATTTTTTGGGCGTTTATTGGCGGGGCACCGCTCGCTATGACTTATCGGGCAATAAATACATTAGATTCAATGGTCGGTTACAAAAATAATACATATAAAGAGTTTGGTTGGTGTTCTGCTAGACTTGATGATGTAGTCAATTGGCTTCCTGCCCGTATGACAGCTTTTACGTTATGGCTCGGAGGTTTTTTTGTCAAAGGTGCACGTCTGCGTCATGCATGGCAAGTGACATGTCGGGATGCGTCTAAGCATCCAAGTCCAAATAGTGGGTGGTCAGAAGCGATGGTGGCGGCGTTACTAGGTGTTCAGTTAGGTGGACGAAATACATACGGTGGACAAGTATCTGACAGGGCAAGAATGGGGGTGCCTTTTGAACCGCTTCATTGGCAGCACATTTTATTATCTGTGCGCTATATGTATGGCGGGGCGATTATTTTTACACTATTAATGTCAGGTATATGGCTGCTCCTTCATTCTTAAGCGAAAGGACGAAATGATATGAATTGGCCAGAGCATGGTGGACAGCCGGCAAAGGTTGGTCGCCATTTTAACAGTAATGAGACGAACAAGAGTAATTGGCTTGATTTCAGTGCGAATATTTACCCGTTCGGGCCACCAAAATGGGTCGAAACGATCGTGACCAACAGTATGAGCGCTATTTCTGTTTATCCCGATCCAGAGTACGAAGAGCCGACGAAACGTTTAGCAACGTTAAATAACCTTTCCCCTAAGCAAGTACTCATAACAAATGGCGGAGCTGAAGCTATTTTTTTGACAGCTAAGTTGTTCGAGGGAAAACGGGCACTCATCGTTCAGCCGACGTTTGTGGAATATGAGCAGGCGTGTCTTCATTATGGTATAGAGACGCAGGATGTGTTTTATGAAGATGGCTTTCGTTTTCCGTTGGAGGAACTAGAGAGTCAGATGACATGGGCTGATGTGGTGTATGTATGTCGTCCAAATAATCCTTCTGGGACAGTCATTTCAAAGCGAGACATCCGCGTTTTATTGGAACGTTGTGAGGAGACAGAGACGTACCTAGTAGTGGATGAGGCGTTTGCTGACTTTTTGCCTGAAGGAGATTCGATCTTAACTGGAATGCTTGCACAGTTTAAGTCGTTGATTTTATTAAGATCTTTAACGAAAATGTATTCGATCCCAGGCCTTCGTATTGGCTATTTGTTAGCTTCACCCACCTTAATAGCAAAATTAAGACGCTGGCAAATGCCTTGGAGTGTGAATGGGATAGCTGGAGAAGTGGTGAAATCTCTGCCTATTCGTGATCCATTTGTCAATGAAGCACGGACGTTTGTCAAGGAAGAATTAGTGAGAGTGAGAGAGCGTTTAACAGAGCTACGTTTTGATATGTCACCGTCACAGGTGAATTTCTTTCTTTTATATGATTTGGAAGCACCAAACAAGACGGAAGAGTTATTCGCATTTTTGGCAAAAAACAGTATCATTGCACGTCATACCCACAATTTTAAAGGGCTTAATGGACATTATTTGCGTTTTGCTATCAAGTCAGCAGAGGATAATGACAAGCTGTTGGCGTGTTTGGCAGCTTGGAGGAATCACGTATGATCGTCTTTATTTCCGGCGGTGCTCGGTCAGGAAAAAGCCGGTTTGCTGAAGTGATGACGTACGACTGTTATGACGAAAGCCGGCGTCAGGGAAACGGTGGAAAACTAATATATGTGGCCACAGCCCGCCATACAGATCGTGAAATGACTGAACGAATCAATCGCCACAGGTGTGAACGAGACGAAGCATGGCAGACAGTAGAAGAGCCGCTAGATTTACTAGCTCCTGTGATGGCGGCAGGTAATGATGATGTGATGCTTATTGATTGCTTAACCGTGTGGATAAATAACCGCTTATTTGATAGCAGTTGGAACGGTGAGAATGCTTTGTTTCATGAACTAAGTGACATTTTATCACTAGCAAATGAAAAGAAATTACAACTTATCTTCGTGTCAAATGATGTCAATGAAGGCAGCCCTATTGAAAATGAGCTTGTCATATTTTATATAAAAATGTTAGAGCGTGTTCATCGATTTATTGTGAATCGATCAGATTATGCTTATCAAGTGGTAGCAGGTATTCCTATTCAGTGGAAGGGGGAAGGTACATGAAAAATGCGCTGTACGGTTTTTTGCTGGCGATGCAATTTTTAACGCGTATTCCAGTGCCAATTGAATGTCCATGGACGATTGAGACGAGCCGATGGGCAATCCGGTTTTATCCGATCGTAGGCCTCATAATCGGAGCAGGACTAGTGGCAGTTGGCTCGACTCTCGCGCCAATTCTCCCTGCTGGCATGCTAGCGCTCCTCCTTGTATCACTTTGGGTGTGGCTGACAGGCGGGCTGCACCTTGACGGGGTGATGGATGTAGCAGATGCTGTCGGTTCAAATGCCCCTCTGGAGAAAAAATGGACGATTATGAAAGACCCCCATGTAGGAAGTTTCGGTATCATCACATTGGTTTTCTTACTAGGGTGGAAAACGATGCTCATTTATTTACTTGTTATCGAAGCAGGTTGGCACGTTGTTTTACCATTTATGTTGAGCGTTGCTTTAGCACGATATAGTGCAATAGGGCTACTCATTTTTTTACCAGCAGCAAAAAAAGAAGGTCTTGCTTGGCATTGGAAAAAGAATTTAAACTGGCTCGACAGTATTTGGGCAGGGATTCCTATCATGTTAGTAACCGGCTTTTTTCCTCATCTTATTTGGCTTGTCATCTTATTTTTACTCATGACAGTGCTGTACGCTTTCTGGCTTATGCGTACCTTTAAAGGTGTTAACGGCGATTTAACAGGGACAGCCATTGAAGGGGGTGAATTATGGGGACTGCTTTTAACCTGGATCTTTACCTCATTCGTCATGGGGTGACGCAGTGGAATGTGGAAAAACGTTACTTAGGACACAGTGATATGCCGCTTCTCCATGACGCTTTGGAAAACCTTCAAAAGTTGAAAGAGATTGTTGCGAGGTTAGATGCACCGTTACTTATCTCAAGTGATTTGGTACGGTGCAGGGAAACGATGGATTATCTGTTACCTCATCGCCACTATATCGTGGAGCCGCGTCTACGGGAATTCAACTTCGGTGATTGGGAAGGGAAGACGTATAACGAGTTGAAGGATGTTACTGCTTATAGACAGTGGATTGATAACTGGGAAAAAGAAAGTGTCCCAGGAGGCGAATCTGGTCAGGCGTTTAAACGTCGCGTGGATAGCTGGTTAACGGAAGAACTACCAACGTTAGTTGTTGACAAGTGCTGGAGGATCGGGGCGAAATCGAGTGTAATCGTCACGCATGGTGGTGTAATCCGTTATATAATTCAAATTTTAACAAAAGATAAAGACGCTTTTTGGCAATGGAATATCTCTCATGGCGAAGCAGTTAAATTATCTTGCGTGTATGAGAAGGGGGAGTGGCAATGCAATTCATTATCGGTGGTGCCTACTCGGGCAAACGACAGGCAGTTAGAGAATTACACCCCTCGGAAAAATTAAGCTGGGTGTCGGCCTATGAAGGGGCACAATTAAATCAGTGGCGAGCCATGTGGGAAGAACAAACGCTTCTTGTTCTTGAAGGATGGGAGGTATGGCTGAGAGATGAAATAGTGAGTGGTATGCCTCAATTAGATGTCATCCGTGAGAATTATCGCAATACGCTTGAAGTGGTGTGTACAGAGGAAAAACGTCGGAACGGACAGGTGATTGTGATCATGCTTGAAATGGGGCGAGGAATTGTCCCTATTTCTGAAGCGGATCGAGCATTACGCGATGTGTGCGGGTGGCTCCAACAGGACGCGGCTAAACTGGCTGACGACATGAGGTATATATGGCACGGACTGGAGAGAAAGATAAAATAACTGATTGCAGAAACGAATCGGGTAGTTGCTGGAAAATGGGGGAATTGCGTAAATCAAGGGGGGGCTGCTGAAAAACTTCGATTTATTGCTGGAAAAACAGTGAGGGCTGCTGAAAAAAATCGGGTCGTTGGTGAAAAATCGAGAGTCGTTGCGTAAATACGTTGTAATTACCCATAAGAGTTATTTATCTTAAAATTGGAAAGGTTAAAAGATAAATAGGCCACTCATTATTATCCCTATTCAAAATAAGGCAATCAACCGTCTAAATTAGGATCATCAGATGTGGCAACTAATGGTTAAGAGGAGTGTCATCAGTGACGAAGCGATTGACTATCTTATTGACAAGTTTATGTGTATTACCCGTATCACAGGTTCTTGCTCATGTGAAATGGTTTACAGAAGCGGAGCCAGAACGGGCTGCCATTGAAACAATTATCACACCAAAGTTTATCGCATTGGCCTTTCTTACTGCCATCATTGTGGCGGTTTTACCTCGGATCGTCCCAGCCATGTTGACAGTCCCTTTATTTAAGCATAGTGAAGACTTTTTGGGGAATTTTCGCTCTTATACCTACTATCTCATCAAATACGGTGCAGCTTTAGCCATTTTTATTCAAGTGATAACTGGTGGATTATTTGCACCCGAGCTATTGGCTCCAAGTGATGTGTGGGCAGTGTTACCATGGAGCGCCATTATCCTTCTAATTATTCCGAGTCTCTGGACAACTAGAGCAGCAGCTTGCTTAATACTAATTTTATTCAGCGTAACAGCGTGGGAATATGGCTTGTTCCATATGCTTGACTATGCCTTTTATTTAGCTGTGATCTTCATTTTACTGTTTCACAAAACTTCATGGCAAAAGTGGGGGTTTCCCCTCCTTTATTTAGCAACAGGGTTATCTTTATGCTGGGTAGCGGCTGAAAAGTGGGTGTATCCTGCGATGGCAACGGATGTAATCCTCAATCATGGGGTTCCTACATTCGGTTTTTCGCCAGAAACATTCGTCGTGCTCACAGCTTTTATTGAATTTGTTGTCGGCTACTTGCTTGTGGTCGGGTTACTTAACCGTCTCCTTGCTCTCATACTCACACTTATCTTCATTAGTACGACCTTTCTGTTCGGACTGACAGAAATTATTGGACACTTTATGATACATATTATTTTAGTTACCTTTATAATTGAAGGGGTATCCTTTTATCGGCCACCGGTGGATATGCACAATTCTTCACTCGAAAAAATTATTTTTGTCTTTCTAAACTTTTTGTTTGTTCTTGCGACAATCCTTTTAATATATTACAGATTCGCTTAACTGGAGGTGCCTATGTTATCAGCTGAAGTTGCTCAAAATATTGTCAGACGCACGATGGAAATTTTAGATTATAACATTAATGTCATGGATGAGCATGGTGTTATCATCGGTTCAGGTGAAACGGAGCGGATTGGTACCGTTCATGAAGTGGCGAGGCATATTCAATTTAAAAAAGAAAGCATTGAAATTACAGTGGCTGATGAGCATAAGTGGCACGGAGTAAAGCAAGGGATTAATTTACCTGTTTATTTTCGTGGAGAAATTGTCGGAACAGTAGGAATTACGGGTCCGCCAAATGACGTAAAAGGTTATGGAGAGCTGGTGAAAATGACAGCTGAAATGATCATCGAACAGGCATTTTTGTTAAAACAAATGCAATATGATGAGCGCTTGACGCGAGAGTTTGTCAATCAGTGGGTGTCAGGAGAAGGTATTTTAGATAACAGCTTCTTAGAAAAAGCGGACATGCTTTCAATTGACTTAGCAAAAACCCGCGGAATCATTTTAATCTCGCACAATGGAATGACATATGAAAACAAACGACATGAACTAGACAAGCTCGAAAAAGCACTAAAGCCATTACTGCACAAACAAGATTTGCTCAGCCTCATAAAGGATACGATTGTAGTCGTCAAAACGGCTAAAACAGATCGTGATCTGTTAAACACAGCTAAAGGGTGGGCTGACTATTTTAATGGCCAGCCGCTTCGGCTTACAACGGGGCTTATTTATGATAGTTATTCGCACATCGCTTACTCTTATGAACAAGCAGTCAAAACGATGGAAATGAGCCTACTCATGAAAAGTGAAGAGAACGTTATCGCCTACAAAACAAAGACGGTGGACGTGTTGTTCTATCACCTATTAACTCATGAATCTATTAAACGTTTACCTGTTGATAAACCGTTATTGACTCACAATCAGCATGCTGATCTATTAGAAACTTTGGAAACGTTTATTAAGCATGATGGTTCAATTATCCATACCGCAAAAGCATTGTTTATTCATCGCAACACGCTCCATTATCGCTTAGATAAAATCTATGAATTGACAGGGAAACATCCACGCCGGTTAGTTGATCTTTTTTATCTATATGTAAGCTGCGTGTTAAAAAACACCTTTTCTTAGATGTGAATGCACAAAAAAGATAATGAGAATCCGTTTACATTTGAGCGTTTGCACAATGAAACAACCTAGTAAAACGCTTACAATGGAATTAACACTAAACGGAGGAGTGAGATCATGCCAGTCAGTGCGTTAGGAGCTATTATTGCGTTAGTAATATCTATTATTCTTATTTTACGAAAAGTGCCCCCTGTCTATGCACTTGTCGCAGGAGCCTTAATTGGTGGTCTTGCAGGTGGAGCGGGTTTAACAGGAACAGTTGATCTTATGATGGGAGGGGCGCAAGGAATTATTCCTGCAGTCCTTAGAATTTTAGCTGCCGGAATTCTAGCCGGTGTACTCATTGAATCTGGCGCAGCTGCATCCATCGCCAAGGGAGTCGTCACAAAGCTGGGTGAAAAGAAAGCACTACTTGCCCTTGTATTGGCTACGATGGTCCTTACCGCTGTAGGAGTATTTGTAGATGTAGCCGTCATTACTGTGGCACCGATTGCCTTAGCGATTGCTTATAAGGCAGGTTTATCTCGAACCGCTATTTTATTAGCTATGGTCGGTGGGGGAAAAGCAGGGAATATTATGTCGCCTAACCCTAATACAATCGCTATTTCGGAGTCCTTTAATGTGCCATTGACTTCTGTTATGGCAGCGGGAATTATTCCAGCTATTTTTGGAGTTGCTGTCACTTATATATTAGCCAAGCGATTAGTTACTAAAGGAACGATGATCAAAGCAGAAGATATTGAACAATCTTCTGAAAAGGATCATCCATCACTGCTTGCTGCTATTGTGGCACCGCTTACAGCTATTCTATTACTCGTTCTTAGACCGACAGCTGGTATCGAAGTCGATCCGATGATAGCCTTGCCCGTAGGTGGTATTGCAGGCGCTCTCGCTATGGGGAAGATCAAACGATTAAATGCATTCGTCATCACAGGGTTAGGAAAAATGTCAGCGGTAGCTGTTCTATTACTAGGGACGGGGACATTAGCCGGAATTATATCTAACTCAGGTTTACAATATGTTTTAATCGATACTATTGAATTTGTTGGTTTGCCAAGCTATGCGTTGGCACCTGTCTCAGGTATCTTCATGTCGGGTGCTACAGCTTCGACTACAGCTGGAGCAGTGGTTGCAAGTGAAGTATTTAGTGGCACGTTATTAGAATTGGGTGTAGCCGGTCTCGCTGGTGCGGCAATGATACATGCGGGTGCAACAGTGCTTGACCATATGCCACACGGCAGCTTCTTCCACGCTACAGCAGGCAGCGTCCTCATGGGGATTCAAGAACGCCTAAAGCTTATTCCTTACGAGTCACTCGTTGGTTTGACGCTTGCCCTTATATCGACATTACTTTTCGGGGTATTCCAACTATTTTAAAGGGGGAGGAATTTAAAATGAAAATTATCGTGGCGCCCGATTCATTTAAAGAAACGCTGACAGCCCAGCAAGTGGCCAATGCGATAAAAACTGGACTGCAAAAAATTTGGCATGATGCGAATATCGTGACGTGTCCTATGGCAGACGGTGGAGAAGGAACTGTCCAATCTTTAATAGATGCTACTGGGGGACGATTAGTAACGAAAATCGTTGAGGATCCGTTAGGCAGGAAGGTTGAAGCTAGTTTCGGTATTCTCGGTGATCATCAAACAGCCGTCATTGAAATGGCGTCAGCCTCTGGCATTCATCACGTGCCAAATGCATTAAAGGACCCAAAAATAACGAGCTCTTATGGTACTGGTCAGCTCATTCAAGGAGCACTTGACCTTGGAATCAAAAAGCTTATTATCGGTATCGGTGGCAGTGCAACAAATGATGGTGGAGCAGGCATGTTTCAAGCTCTCGGTGGCTCTTTAAGGGATATTGATGGAAACGAGTTGAAGCAAGGCGGCATCAACTTGCAACAATTAGCGGCAATTAACATGAGTGGCTTAGATCCACGACTTAACGATGTGACAATACGCGTTGCCTGCGATGTGGATAACCCACTAACAGGACCTAATGGCGCTTCAGCAATCTATGGTCCACAAAAGGGAGCGTCAGCTGATGACATAAAGAAGCTTGATGCAGCACTTCATCATTATGCGCAAGTGATTGAAAGAGAGCTCGGTCAACACGTGGATGAGGTCCAAGGTGCTGGAGCCGCTGGTGGTCTCGGGGCAGCCTTCCTTGCCTTCTTTCCAGCATCATTAGAAAAAGGGGGAGAAATTGTGTCTGATGTGACAGGCCTTGAAGCCTATATTGAGCACGCTGACCTCGTCATAACGGGAGAAGGCGGTATTAATCACCAGACACAACATGGGAAAACCCCTGTTCACGTGGCACGTCTTGCCAAAAAATATCATCTTCCTGTTATCGCGATATGTGGAAGCATTGGTGAAGGTTATGAATCTGTCTATCATGAAGGCATTGACGCTGTTTTCAGTTCACTATCCGGCATTGTCACTTTTGACGATTTAAAGGGAGTCTCCCATGAATATCTTGAACAAACAGCAGAAAACATCGCCCGATTATGGAACCTTGGTGAAAATAAAAAATGATGCTTGAAAACTGATGAGAAAACGATCTCATCAGTTTTTTTCATATACATTGCTACTTGAAAAAGAGCTCCAACAAAAATATAGCCATAATAGTGAGTAAAATAAACTGAATTTATTACAGAGAAGCGTCCGTAAACTTCCACTGAATGAAGGTTTGTTTTATTGAATAAGAAGACAATGATCTACGACTAGTTGAAAAAAAGTTATATAGATCTTACATAAGCTAGCTGAAAAGAGTCGGGTAATGATCACTGTGAAATAACTTAACAATTTTAACAGTGGACGTAGATGTCTGACGACTATTTCGTTATAATAGTACTAATCAATTTATACAACCATAGCTTTACTTATAAAGCTTGCGACATTATACTCAGGAGATATGTCATTCAAGAGAGTGAACTCCGGTGAAGGCATGAATATACATTGAAGATTGATGATGACGAACGTCTTTGGCAGCAGGCCAGAGACGTTTCATTAAAAAGGGGCGTTAGACGATGGCAGAAAAAAAAGACTTAATTAATCGTATACATGTAGCAAATAAAGTAGCACCAGCAGATTTAGTTATAAAAAATGGTAAAATCGTTAATGTCTTTACATTGGAAATTGAAGAAGGCGACGTGGCCATTTACAATGGAATGATTGTCGGAATAGGGAACTATGAAGGAAAAAAAGAAATTGATGCAAAAGGAAAGTATGTTGTACCTGGATTAATAGATGGGCATGTACACATTGAATCTTCTATGGTTCCTCCCCATAAATTTTCCGATGTTGTGATCCCACACGGTGTGACAACGGTCATTACTGATCCGCATGAGATCGCAAACGTCACAGGAACTGATGGTATACAATTTATGATTCAAGACTCAGAAAGAGTGCCTTTAGACGTTTTGTTTATGTTACCTTCTTGTGTGCCAGCGACACCGTTTGAACATTCAGGGGCTACACTTACAGCAGAAGATTTAGCCCCATTTTACGATCACGAACGGGTGTTAGGATTAGCGGAGGTCATGGACTATCCATCAACAGCCGCTGGAGTCCCAGACATGATGGCAAAGCTTCATGACGCCCTAAGTAAGGAAAAGCTTATTGACGGACATGGAGCAGGACTCGATGCTGAAGCTATGAATGTATATGGGACAGCTAGAATTACAACGGATCATGAGTGTACGACAGCTGAGGAAGCAGCTGAACGGATAAAAAAAGGCCTTTATGTCCTTATAAGAGAAGGGTCTGCTGCGAAGGATTTACAAGCGCTTATACCGCAAGTGAACGCTACTAACGCTCGCCGTTTCTTATTTTGCACCGATGACAAGCACCTTGATGAGTTGATAGCAGAAGGGAGCATTGATGCGAATATCCGTTTAGCAGTAAAACATGGTCTCGATCCACTACTCGCTATCCAGCTTGCTACGTTAAACGCTGCAGAATGTTACGGTTTAAAAACGAAGGGGGCAATAGCACCAGGTTATTTAGCTGATCTCTTATTAGTTAATGATCTAGACTCATTCACGATTTCACATGTCTTCAAAAATGGAGAATTGGTAGCTGAAGATGGTAAGGCATTACCGGAGGATGTGGATGAACGTCATCTGCCAGAAAAGTTAACTAATACTGTTAACACACCCGAGGTTAACTTAGAAAAATTAGCAATTCCTGCATCCAGTTTAGGTCAGGCATATGCCATTAAACTACAGCCAAACAGCCTCGTAACGGAAAAAATAATTGTGGAACCGCCTCAGTATAAAGGGAACTTTATCAGCTCGCCTGCGGACGGCCTGCTTAAATTGGCAGTTATAGAACGCCATCATCAAACAGGGAATATTGGGTTGGGCTTTATTCAGGGATTAGGGCTTAAAGAAGGTGCCATAGCCTTAACAGTTGCTCACGATTCACATAACCTTGTCGTAGCGGGAGCCGATGACAAAGATATGTTAATAGCGATTAACGAAGTTGAAAAAATGAAGGGCGGTATGGTCATTGTCAAGCACGGGGAACCGATTGCTTCATTACCATTAACAATTGCAGGTCTCATGTCGGCAAGTTCGATAGAAGAGACATTAGCCAAAATGAAAGGCGTAGATGAAGCTTTAGTAGAGCTAGGCTTTATAAGGAATTTTAATCCGTTCTCTGCCTTATCATTCATGTGTCTGCCCGTTATTCCTCAATTGAAACTGACAGATATGGGCTACTTTGATTGCACATTAGGTACCCACTTAAACATTGCAGTCGAAAAGTGATGATGAGTGTAAGAAAAGGCTGTTTTTTTCATATAAAACGAACCTTCAATCAGTGGGAGTTTTCGTTCTTCTTCCACTGATAAGGAACACAAGCTAACGTCTTCGCGTCCTGCGAAAACGCTTGTGTGACCAACAACATCCTGTTGGCCCGAGTTAATCAGGGCATTAGCGTCCGTTCTCTCCCGGCTAAATAGAGTTAGCTCTCCTCTCTAGTTTGAGCTGGGAGTTTTACGTAGGCTTAACTGTGATAAATTAGCGAGCTAATTAAACCATTAACAAATCAGGATACAGATTTAAACGCATTGACTGAAGTATCGGCTAAAGCAGATACTTCACTGGGCGCTGAAGCAAGTAGCACAATTAGAAAAAGGCACCCCATGTCGGGTGCCTTTTTCTATTAAGTTATTACCATACGATTGGAGCTTGCCTTGTATGTGTGGAATCAAATTGTTCAGTTTGTGCCGTTAGAGAAAGGGCACCTCCAACAAGAACCACAACAGTTAATAATACAGCTAATTTCTTTTTCATGTTAATCTCTCCTTGCATAAGATTTTTTGTAAACATCGACTTCCATGCGCAAATATTCATTTGCTTTTTTATACTGCCTTTTTTTAGAATAGTACTGACTAAAGTCAGTAACGGCATCTTCAACAAATCCCCAAAGTTTATTATTGTAAAGGTAACTTAAAGCTTTGTCAGTTTTTTCTTCATAAGCTTTTTCATTACCGAGTGCGTAGTCTAACTTAGCTTCATAAACGAGTAATTGGTAATAATGGTGTTCAGAGAAGCAATAATCATCAGCTTTATTTAAATATTCGCGCATCTCATGATATTTCCCAGCTAATAAATGTGTTTGAACTAACCAGTGATATGAATAGTAGCTATGGTTAGGAACGAAATTACCATTGTTCTTCTTAATCTCTCGTTCTCTTATAGCAAGACTTTGTTTAAAAGATGCAATACTAGAAAGATAATCTTTTTCATCCACCTGAAGCATGCCGAGTGTATGTAGTAAATCCGCTTCTTCTCTCACACAATTGTGCTCACGGGCAATCGACAATCCTTTTTCTAGTGCATGATGTGCTTGATCGTATTCTTTCAATTCTATCAAAATCTGTCCTTTTATCGTGTGACAATCGATTGTTTTAGAAATTTGATTGACATTCTCGAAGAGTTCCATTACTTCATTAATATAAAATAAAGCACGATAATAATCATTCATCACATAAAAAAGTTGTGCACAGTTGAATTTAGTTCTAGCTGTATCGATATCACGAGAAACATGTTTTAAAGCATTTAAATAATAATAGTAGCTTTTAGAGTAGTCCCCGTTTAAATAATACTTAAGCCCATTAACAAAATGGTAATAAAAACGCGTTGATTTTGATAGATTTTTTTCATCAAAATCTTCCATGTAAAAAGAAATATGTTTGTAAATGTTGTCTGCTTCTTCTAGGTCAAACTTTTTTAAACTATGGTGACATTGGATTAAAAGGTATTGTAATTCTTGCTCTAACGACGGAATAAATGCAAAATCTTGTTCATGTCTAGTGTGAAAAGCTTCTGCATCAGCTAAAGAGCTCTCTAACGAAAGTTGGTAAGCACCTAATAATTTTTCCACTCGCATAGAGTAATGATCATGATGGGTGAAGTAATCGGTAGGAACTTTTAAACGCAACGCTAGCAACCTTAGTATATCGTAGGAGGCGTCATATCGTCCACTTTCTATATTACTATAATGAGAAGGTGAGACGATGCCTTTACACAAATCTGTCTGTGTAAGTCCCTTTAATTGCCGATAAAACCTAATTCTTTTGCCAATATCCAATAAAATCCCCTCCTAACGTTGTTTAATGATATGTTTTCATACGAAACTTTTGGTAGTATTAAAATTTGTTAACAATTGATTTGTTGAATCTAGCGGCAGCTTCAGCTGGTGAGGATGCCCCGGCTATGGCCGAAATGACAGACACGCCGTTGGCACCTGCTGCTAGTATAGGAGGAGTGTTATCAGCTGTGATGCCACCTATGGCAACGATAGGAATAGTCAACCCTCTTTGCCGGAATTCTTTAATTCTCTCAGGTCCACATACGTCATCTGCATC
This sequence comes from Bacillus sp. A301a_S52, assembly GCA_024701455.1. Lineage (GTDB taxonomy): Bacteria > Bacillota > Bacilli > Bacillales > Salisediminibacteriaceae > Salipaludibacillus. Next base: position 1,286,464 of record JABXYP010000001.1, read on the forward strand.
ATCTTTTGAAGAGGTCTCATACATGGGACCAGTCCCAATATAGGTTGCCCCGTCTTTTATGGCTTGTTTTGCATCGGCTAACGTGTTGGCAGATACACCAAGAATCTTGTCTCTGCCAATTTTCTCTCGAACGGAAGCGGCGCTTTCATCACCTTGTCCCACATGGATGCCATCTGCATTAAGTTTAACAGCCAATGTTACATCGTCATTAATAATAAAGGGGATGTGATGTTCTTGGCAAATCGCTTGTAATTCACAGGCTAATGCCAGTTTTTTTTCCCCAGTCAGACTGTTTGTACCTTTTTCGCGAAATTGAAACATTGTAATACCACCTGAAATCGCTTCTCGTAAAATTGTTGGAAGTGGACGATTCACATTCGTGCTACCGCAAATGAAATAAAGACGTAAGCGAGATTTGACGTCATCTTGTGTGTACACGCTCATTCAGTGATCACCTCCAATTCATGTAATGGTTCATTGTAGAAACGTGGGGCAGCATGATTCGTCGGGCCAGGCCCTTTGCCAACAGCAAAACCATGTTTAATCGCTACATGGATAAATGTCTTCGCTTCTTTAACAGCGTCTATTAAAGGGAGACCTTTAGCTAAGTGTGCTGTAATTGCGGCGGCATATGTACAGCCAGTCCCGTGGGTATGACGGGTGTTGAGTCGTGGAACTGATAAGTAAACATAAGTCGTTCCATCATAAAACAGGTCAACAATTTTAGTTTCATCAAGATGATGACCGCCTTTAATTAATACGGCACGAGCTCCCATCTCGTACATCATTTTGGCTGCTTCTTTTCGTTGTTCCAAAGTGGTTAAGGAGCGACCAGTAATTTCTGTAGCTTCAGGAATGTTTGGCGTAATAATTGTTGCTAACGGAAATAGTTGTGTTTTAAGTGCCTCAATGGCATCGTCTTGGAGAAGTTTCGCTCCTGATGTAGATACCATGACAGGATCAATAACTAAATTTGTCCAATTATAATTAGCGGCTTTTTCAGCAACGATTTTAATCGTCGGTTCGTCAAACAACATGCCGGTTTTGACCGCATCAGCACCAATATCATCCGCCACAGCTGTAATCTGTTGCGAGATACCTTCGGGTGGGACAGGATACACCCCGCTGACGCCTTGACTGTTTTGTGCTGTGATAGCAGTAATCGCACTCATACCAAACACATCTAGTTCCTGAAAGGTTTTTAGGTCTGCTTGAATGCCCGCTCCGCCTCCACTATCAGATCCGGCAATTGTAAGAGCTTTAGGTAGCATTATGTTGTCCTCCTAAGAATGAATCGAGATGAGTTGCTCAATATCTTCTGGTTTTAAGTCATAAAGGGCGTCGAGAAAGTGCATTTGAAAATGGCCAGGCCCCATATTGTCACGACGTGTTGCAGCATGTTCAGCGGCTACCCCATAAAAGCCAATGGCAGCGGTGGCAGCTTCGACGACATTATCATGGACAGCAATAAAAGCACCTGTGACAGCACTTAATAAACAACCAGCTCCCGTAATTTTGGATTGAAGAGAATGACCATTTTCAACGGTGTATGTCGTGTGGCCATCGGTAATGACATCTGTTTTTCCGGTAAGTGCCGTCACGGTTTTCCATTTTAATGCAACATTTTTTGCAATCTCAGCCACATCAGCTACTTTAGCAGTCGAATCGACACCTTTCATTTTGACACTCTGATCTGAAAGGTTAGCAATTTCGCTAGCATTACCCCGTATAAGCGTAATATCAAGCTCGTTTAATAATCGTTGGACCGTTTCTGTTCGATAAGGTGTCGCCCCAGCACCTACTGGATCAAGGATAATAGGAACACCTGCTTTATTTGCTGCTTTACCTGCAAGAAGCATGGCGTTAACAACCGGTTTAGTTAACGTGCCAATATTGATGACTAGCGCTTGTGACACACTTGCCATATCGGCTACTTCTTCTTCAGCATATGCCATAACAGGACTAGCACCGAGGGCATAAAGGCCATTTGCTGTGAAATTTGTTACCACCACATTTGTAATGTTGTGGATAAGCGGAGATTTTTCTTGAATAATGTTTCGTAATTCATTAACAGGTAACATCTTCTAACCCCTTTCCTTATTTTACATCTTTTTGAAGTAAAATGAAACATGAAAAAACCGTTCGCGCAGAACGAAAGGTGAAGAGAGTCGTTCCACTTTCCTACGCTGGCATGCTGTTCCAGATCAGGTTCAAAGGGATTAAGCAATCGCTTATCTCAGCCCGAAGGCACCCCTAGTGGTTAAACTATTGTTTTTTCTATCATCTCTATACTATCATAATAATAATTAGAGGAACAAAAAAATTGAGAAAGTATAACAAAAGTGGGGGCAACCATGACAAATTTATTCAAAAAGGCAGAAGCATTTGTTCGGACATGCTATCAAGAGTTAGGAATGGAGGACAAAATAGAAGAGCGTCTTATGACGATAAAACAAGACATTCAAGAGACGAATTTTTATGAACATACGTTTACAGAGCTAGAGCATGGGGCTAAAATGGCGTGGCGAAACGCTAATAAGTGTATCGGTCGTCTGTTTTGGCATACACTTACTGTACGTGATGCCCGTTTGTGTACTGACGAAGAAGCGGTTTTTAACGAATTAACGACACATCTACGCTTAGCAACTAACGGTGGTAAAATAAAACCAATGCTGACCTTTTTTGCCCCAAGAAAACACGGTGAAGAGCCTGTTAGGATACTTAACCATCAGCTTGTTCGTTACGCAGGTTATGAAGTGGAGACAGACGTAATTGGTGATCCGGCGTCGCTGTCATTTACAGCTTTATGTGAGTCATTGGGATGGAGAGGAGAGCGTTCAGCTTTTGATGTTCTGCCACTGGTAATTAAATTGGGTGATGGTAGCGTGAGATGGCGTGACTTGCCTGAGGACGAGGTACTTCGAGTACCGATTAGTCACCCAGATACAGATAAATTAAATGACTTACAATTAGAATGGTACGCCGTTCCGGCTATTACTGACATGATGGTTGAAATTGGTGGGATTGAATACCCAACTGTTCCATTCAACGGCTGGTATATGGGTACTGAAATCGGCGCGAGGAACTTTGCTGATGAACAAAGATATAATCTATTACCTATCGTGGCTGAGAAATTAGGGTTTGATATGACAAAAGCTTCAACGTTATGGAAAGATAAAGCATTAGTAGAGTTAAATCGTGCCGTGCTGCATTCCTTTCAAAAAAAAGGTGTCAGTATCGTCGATCATCACACGGCTGCTGAACAGTTTAAGCAATTTGAAAAGCGGGAGAAAATGAGCGGTAGACCACTAACAGGAACATGGAGCTGGCTCATACCACCTATGTCTCCAGCAACGACCCATATTTTTCATAAAGACTACAAAGACGAACTTGTATCACCTAATTTTCACTATCAGGAGCGTCTTTTTTAGGGAAATGGCTATCTAAAATAACTTTTTACTCAAAAAAATCCAATCGGCATTAGCGTGGTAGCCGGTTGGATTTGCTATTAAATAATTCTATTCTTCTATCTTAATCTTAAGAGTGGATAAGGTATTCATTAACATAAACTTTTAATGTAAAGTAGTCAATTTCTTCGGGGAGTGCCTCTTTTAAAGGTTTTAAACCATTTTCAAGGCCAATCCGATCCACAGCGTCTTCAATCAATTGAAGATGCTCCGTTTCTACGAGAGAAGAAAAGTCGACATCGTAGCCTTCTTCAGCTGCTTGTAAAAGGTGACTTTTCACTGTTGTTTCTTTTATATGGCGTAATTCGGCAATATCCTCAACTGTATGGCCGTTTTTAAAAAGGGTGATTGTTTTTTCAAAGCTAGGTGTCGTATCTTTAACCGTACCAACCCCGTCCCCACTACCGCTAAAGGCGTTTTCTTTTTCGTCAGGGTGGTCTGACACATAGTCTTGAATTGCTTGAAGAAAAGGCTCACCGTAACTGTCTACTTTCATTTTCCCAACCCCTTTAACGTCAAGTAGTTGTGCCTCTGTTTCAGGGAGCTGGGTGCACATATCATTTAATGTTTTATCAGAGAAAATCATATACGGTGCAACATTGTGCTCTTTTGCCAGTGCAAGCCGCAGTTCACGCAATGTATGGAAGAGCGGATGTGTTTTCGTATCCACTGACACAGGCTGCCGTATTTCTTTTTTAGTCACAGGTGTTTCTCCTTTTAATACTGGAACGGCGTGCTCAGTCAATTGAAGGACAGGGTAAGCACCGCCACTCATTTTTAAAAACTGAGATGCTGTTAAATAATCAATGAATTGGCTAACATCTTTTTGTGTCCGGTCTTTCATGAGTCCGTAGGTTGATAATGTGTGTAAAGAGAAGTCTTTTACTTTTTTATTAGCTGAGCCTACGAGAACTTGGGCAACCATCGTTTTCCCAAATCGTTCATTCATACGCTTGATGCATGAAAACACCATTTGAGCCTCTCTTGTCACATCGACGGTTTCACGGTTATCCACGCATTCGGAGCATTGCCCACAAGGAGCGGCCTCATTATCACCAAAATAATGAAGGATGTATGATTGTAAACAATTTTCCGTGTGGCAATAATTAACCATCGCTTGTAACTTGCCATATTCTTGCTCCTTTCGCTCTTCCTCCATTAAAGATTGATCAATGAGAAATTGTTGGATGCGAATATCCTGAGGACTGAATAAAAGGAGACACTCACTTGGCTCACCATCCCGACCAGCACGTCCTGCTTCTTGATAATAACTTTCAATGTTTCTTGGCATTTGTGCGTGTATGACGAAACGAACATTGGATTTATTAATCCCCATTCCAAAGGCATTCGTCGCAACCATTACCCGTGTGTTATCGTAAACGAATGCTTCTTGCATATGCTGGCGTTCTTCGGCAGACATCCCACCGTGATATTTTCCTACAGCGACGCCTGCACGACTGAGCTGTTGGTGAAGCTTGTCAACTTCTTTACGGGTAGCGGCATAAATAATACCTGCACTCGTTTTGTTTTGTTGGAGATAGTCTTTAATATAGCTATCTTTATCTATCCCTTTAATGACATGAAACGATAAATTTTCTCTAGCAAATCCGGTCTGGACGACATGATGATCAGCCACATGAAGTGAACCTGAAATGTCTTTTGTAACTTCTGGTGTGGCGGTAGCCGTCAAGGCGAGTACAGTAGGTGTGCCGTTTAATTGATTAATCAGTTCAGGGATTTTTAAATAGCTAGGTCTGAAATCATGGCCCCACTGTGATAAACAATGGGCTTCATCAATCGCTAATAAAGAGACAGGTAATGTGCGAAGCATACTTAAAAACTGGCCTGACTCTAATCGTTCAGGGGCAATATACACAAGCTTATATTTCCCTTGGCGTATCCCATTAATTCGCTCGTTGACGTCTTCGTAGTGCAAAGAACTATTAATATAGGTCGCTTCAATTCCGACCTCCTGAAGCTCGTCCACCTGGTCTTTCATTAATGAGATGAGTGGTGAAATGACGAGTGTGACCCCTTTAAACAAAAGTGAAGGTATCTGATAACAGATTGATTTTCCGCCTCCGGTAGGCATGACCCCCATCGTGTTGTTTCCGGCAAAAATATTTTCAAGTATGTCTTTTTGGCCCGATCTAAAATGATCATAGCCGAAATGTTCTTTTAAACGCTGTTGTGCTTCTATCAGCATTGTAATTCCTCCAAAATAAGTCATTCTCCTGACATTATGGGTAAGACAAATAGGTGATGATATACTATTTGCCATTATATGATTGTCTATTAAAGTGATCGTTTCTTTTAATAGTGTACATGAAATTATCGGGTTTTTATACTTTGAAAATACGATCGTATGTGTTTAGAAAAGTGAAGGATAGTTAAAAAGGGATAAGTAGAGAGAATTATCCTTTGTCATCGCTGAGATTTATTTTTAAATATAGCTTTTAAGCGTTATTTGAATGAATGTTGTAATTATATTTTCAACACGAGAATAAACAATCAAAAATAAATAAAATAATGTAAGCAAAGGCGGAAATTTTCAGAGGATTAGTTAATTGTGTAAATCCAATGATGGGAAGGAGTTTATCGCATGAGTAGCTGAAGACAAGCCATTGAGAAAGTGTCAGTCTAAAATAAAAGGGCAGTACATGATTCATATTTTAACCTCCCTGCAGATAGAGAAAAGAGCTAACGGCCGCTAATGTCCTAAGCTGCTCAACTACCAATCAGTGGGGAAAGACGAAAACCTCCACTGATTGAAGGTTCGTTTATAGAGTGAAGTGGTTCATTTGATATGTGAGATGATAACTACTATAATAGGGTTAATTACTTTATTATAGTTAGTTAAAAGCGTGTGTGGCTTGGTGAAATAAGAAATTATCAGCAGGTCATAATAACGATTGAAATCATATTAAAGGGAGAGTGTTTAAAAATGAAACATATTTTTAATAAAGGGACGAGCGAGCGAACCCTGCTTTTATTACATGGAACTGGTGGAGATGAGCACGATTTAGTTCCGATAGCCGATATGATTGATCCGGACGCTTCTGTGCTAAGTGTTCGAGGTAATGTTGATGAGAATGGGATGAATCGCTTTTTTCGGAGATTACGTGAAGGTGTATTCGATGAAGAAGATTTAGTTTTCCGGACGAAAGAATTGTATGACTTTATCGATAAAGCAGCGGCGGATTATAACGTCGACAAAAACCAAATGATTGCTGTTGGCTATTCAAACGGTGCTAACATTGCGGGAAGTTTACTCTATCATTATGACAGACCGCTTCAGGGCGCTATTCTATTACATCCAATGGTGCCGAGACGGGGGATTGACTTACCTAGCATGACCAAACTACCTGTTTTTATTGGCGCAGGGGCTAATGATCCCATTTGTCCACCGGAAGAAACGAAGGAACTTTATGACAACCTTGAAAAGGCGGGTGCCTCTGTTAATTTATATTGGGCAAATCAAGGGCATCAGCTTACGAGAGATGAGATAACAGAAGCAAAAGCATGGTATGATAACGCTATTAAAGGAGAGTAACGGCTTATGGCTTATATTGATCCCGCTGAGTGGTCTAAGAAAGCGAATTATCAGTTCTTAACATCTGCTGTTACACCACGCCCGATCGCATGGATTACGTCGCAATCGTCACAACGTGTTTTAAATGCAGCTCCTTTCAGTTATTTTAATATGATATCAGCAGATCCACCATTATTGTCAGTGTCTATTGGAAGAAGGGAAGGAGAACTAAAAGATACAGCGAGAAATATTATTGAAACAGGTGAATTTGTCGTTCATGTGATTGATGAAGACAATGTGAGAGTTGCTAATGAAACAGCGGCTAACCTACCGGCAAATGAGAGTGAAGTATTAAAGGCAGGTTTAACGGAGATAAACAGCCATAGTGTAACTGTGCCGTCGCTAAAAGAAAGCCGGATCCGTCTCGAATGCCGTTTAGAGAAACACCTTACTTTCGAAGGAAAAGAGGCGATGACGGACGTAATAATTGGAGAGGTTGTCGCTTATGATGTGGACGATGAGATTCTAACTCCCGATAACACGGTAGATACTGCAAAATTAAAGCCTGTTTCACGATTAGGAGGTAAGAAATACGCCTCTCTCGGAGCTGTTTTTGAAATAGATCGCCCTAATTAACAGTTATTTTCATATCTGTACTTTAAATTTGTGGGAAAATGGGAACTAGCAAGAGGGGGAAGTTGTATTGGAAAGGTTAGAGTTTATTTTGACGGACATCCCAAAAAAACAAGCTAGATACATTCATTTTTGATGATTTAAAAATTACTTCCTCTCAAGTGCTAAGGTCTCATTTTTATGATCATACTAATTTTATTTTGAATTGCCTGATAGAATATTACTCATACTGTCAAAAAACCGACCATAATAGGATTGATGGTCGGTTTTTTGACGGGCTGCTCACGCTTTTCCTTTTTGTGCACTACCAATACAGAGAATACAATTACCGCCGCAACCCTGTTTGAGAAGAGAAGGGCTCATATTTACTAATGGAAGGTAGTCATCAAAAACTTAAGGCCTTTTTCAAGGCTTTCTTGAAATAGAGACCATACTAATTTAGTGTGATCTCTATTTTTTCTTTCAGCTACCTGATTAAATATCTCACAATGGTAAAGGATCAGGCGACTTAAAATCCTTCCGGTGTCTCAACCTGATAGCCCCGCTTCTCCAAAAGACCTGCAATGCTATTATCACCTACGAGGTGCATGGCCCCTACGACAACAAAATAGGTATCCCCATTATCTTCTTGAAGAAATTCTTCAATTTGATCAGCCATCGCCACATCTCTTTCGTCAAGAGCAAGCTGATCGGTCTCATCGTCCATTTCACGTAAGTATGTTAACAAGTCATTGTTACCGCTGCGCCAAAGGTTGATTAATTGTTGTGTATCTTCCTCGTACACGTCGTACCCTTCAACAGTGGCTTCAAGGCTCTCAATCTGTTCCTCTTCAGGAGCACCGCTAATAGTCTCTAGCTGACTCTCAATTGATTCAAGGCTAATAACTGGGAGGCCATCACTATGAGCACGCTCCATAAAGTAATTATCAATACCGTGCTCACCACTGAAATCAGTGTCCATCAATGCAACATCTGTAAGGAGCATCGAGACAAACCATGGTTTATAAGAATCAACCATGCTACTTGTCATCCCAAATTCTGAAAGGTGTGAGACGGCTTTTTCGTACACCTTTTCATCTAACACATCTGATAATGTGGTGCCATCCGTATACATACCTTCTTGCATCATGTAGCTCGTGATTTCCATTTCGTCAATGTCTGCCATATCTATTTCCACTGCTAAGTGATCGGCTTCGTCAAATGCCTCTTCGATCTCGCTGTGAAGAGGATATAAGTTCTCATCGCCTACATGGATTGATCCTAGTAAATAAACTGTTTGATTTCCTTCTGAAACAGTCAAAAAGATCCCCTTTGACGGTTCATCCTCAGGATCTTCCACCGAGAGTCGCACTCTCGCGTTCACCTCCATGCCGTCCTCCTCAAGTTGTTCTAACAATTCCCACTGAGTGTCATCCATCGTTTCTGTAATGAATACGTCACCTGCGTGAAGCACTTCCAGATGCTCTAACTCGTCCAGCGGAGAAAAATCAGTAATGGCATTCCCTGCAAGGTTCAGATCAGTTAAATTCTCTAACTGTTCGATACCGTCAATCGTTTCAATCCCTGCGTCACTCGCATCAAGGGTTTCTACACTAGCAGCTTCTTCTGTCGTTACAGCTTCTCCTTCACTGTCCACTGCTTCTAACACGGCTTCTTCCAATGCCGCATCCTCAAATTCTATAGAAGCTGTTGAGTCACTGCATCCAGCGAATAGGAGCAAGCTAGTTCCTACTAAAGATAATGTTACGTAAGATTTCATTGTCATTCCCCCAAAGAAGTAAATATATATTATGTCTTAATGAGTTACGTCCACAGCATTAAAAAAGTTTCACAAATGGACGAAATGTCACCCATTTATTAACGCGAACAATCGAACATTAAAAAAAGATATTACATGCTTACTTTTTTAAGGGACTGAGGTGAATGATAGTGCTCTTGGAGGATCACCAACGTCTGAAGATCCGATCACATGATGTGAAAGGGTTTAACTGAATGCGGATCCTTGCGAAAAGCTCCCGTCTGTAGCAAAAGATCATATGTCAGTCGTTTTATAGGCGTGTTTTATTACAGATAACCATCTGTATACCTCCCGGCTTAAAAAAGAGAAAAATTTAGTCGGGAGATAACGGCCGCTAATGTCCTGATTAAAGTTCGTTTTATTCGTTGATTCAAAGTATGAAGTACATTTTAGTTTACCATACTCGTAAAGTTGACTTGTGGCTGTTAACTGCTTCTGGTGGTCAATAATGGGTCTTTTGATCTATATTAATAAACAGGACAATTGTGAGTTGTCATAAAAATTGAACCGAATGATTTTCGATTTAACAACGGTTATTTGGTAAAATGAAAAAATGAGTGTTTAGCTTTCAGTTAAACATACGATAAATGCGCTACTTTATCACAGATAACCGTCCGTAAAACACCCGCCTCAAAATAGAGAGGAGAGCTAACTCTATTTAGTCGGGAGATAACGGCCGCTAATCTCCTGATTCACTCGGGCCAACAGGATGTTGGTCACACAAGCGTTTTCGCAGGACGCGAAGACGTTAGCTTGTGTTCCTTATCAGTGGAAGAAGAGCGAAAACGCCCACTGATTGAAGGTTCGTTTTACGTAACTAATCTTCAAATGCTCTCATACAAAACAGATAATTCTAAGTACAGTCACTTTATAAATAATTTAAAAGCAGGTGAAAAAAATGAACCTGGAAACGTTATCTCATGAAGAGATACGCCATGAATGTGCATTCCCAACAACATTTGAAAAAGGATTGACGTATTTTTCGGAAAATAAAATTATCGAGCTTATGAAAAATTCAACGACAGGGGTTTATGAAGGAGAAGTGGCTGCCTCCTCGTTTGGTGACAGTTATCATGTAGCCGTAGAGTATGACCTCAAAACGTTTGAAGTGGAAAGTATGGGCTGTACATGCCATGATTTTCATGAGTATGAGGGAATGTGTAAGCACCTTGTGGCTGTCATGTTGAAGATAAAAAGCGAGTCTCACGGATTAGAGCGAACTAAGTCAACGTCTAGCTCGCTGAGGAAGCCTGGAAATGACCCACATATGTCATTAACTAGTCAACGACGTGCAAAACGCCTAATGGATTCTTTTGAGCAAATTTACATGAAAAAACAAGAGGCGTTTCAAGAACGAGAACCCCTTAATGTGGAGTATACCCTACACCTTCAGTCAGCTTATTCGCCGCGTTTTTTAGGTATGATGTCGCTAGAATTGAAAATTGGCCCTAAACGTTTGTATGTGGTAAAGGATATTCCTGAATTACTAAAAGCAGCTGAGGAAAATGAAGCAGTTAAGTTCTCTAAATTGTTTACCTATCATCCAGCTGACTACTTTTTTTCGAAAGAAGATATGAGTATCTTTAGCTTAATGGCAAAAATTACGCAGTTACGTGAAGATGAAAAAGAGACGCCTAGTTATGGCTATTTCAAGTCCGTGAGTGAGAAAAAACGAGAATTTATGATACCGCCGACTTATGCTGGGGAGGTTCTTGCTTTACTCCAGACCCGTCAAGTTGTGTTAGATGATGGACTTGAGGTACACCATGATATAACGGTTACTGATGAAAAGCCTGAATTGGCATTTCATTTGACAGAAGCCGATGATGAATGGACAGGAGCATACCGCCTGTCATGGGAAGGATCAAATTACGCCCATTATTTTGGGAAGAAATACGGTTTTCTCTATATAAATGGGACCTTTCATCGCCTGAAGGGGGATGCTCTTGAAGCATTTGATACGTTGTTTTTTCAAATGGTTACAGAGGCTCCCGCAGAGCTGATTTTAGATGAAAGTCAGCTTGAAACATTCGCTTCTCTTGTTTTGCCTAGGCTCAGAGAATTAGGTCATGTTTCTTTAACGAAATCTCTTAACGAAAATATAAAAATGGCCCCCTTGCAGCCACTACTATATGTGGATTATGTTGATGAACGTCTCACTGCAGAAGTGTTTTTCCAATATGGTGAAACGAAATTGTCTCCTTTTCATCGTGAAGCAACTGATAGCTCCCATGTCATTGTCCGTGACGTCGAACAGGAATATTTTCTCTTATCCATTATTGAAAATATACCTTTTAAATTTAACGGAAGCGACTTATTTTTAGATGATCAGGCGGAAATTCTTGCATTTGTGGCTGAAGATGTCCCACAGCTTTCTAAATCCTTTCATTTATATATATCTGAAAGTGTCAAAAATATCGTTCATCAGCCTGTAGAAGCACCGTCGATCAAAGTGGAAACAAATGAATCACTCAGCCTTCTCGATGTTTCTTTTGAAGTTGATGGGATAAGCGATGAGGAGCTGAATGGTGTATTAAAAAGCCTTCTAGACCAAAAAAAATATTATCAGTTAGAGTCAGGTGCTTACCTTCATTTAGACTCTGACGCCTTTAAACATATGAAGCGTGTCATTGAAGACTTAGATATGTCGGCGAAAGATGTTTCACCTCATACCTCTTTGCCGCTTTATCGGGCGTTTCAGTTATCTGAAGAGACAGAGGTGCAAATAAAAAAGGATCGCGCTTTTAAAAAGCTAGTAGAACGTTTGACTGAACCTGAGGAATTAGATTTCCCTGTCCCTGAGCATCTTGACAACGTGTTACGTGATTATCAAAAACGTGGTTATCAATGGCTCATGTCCCTTGCACACTATGGTTTTGGTGGGATACTTGCCGATGACATGGGCTTGGGTAAAACACTTCAAACAATAGCTTACTTAAGCTCGGTGAAAAATGCTGATCAAGAATCGGCACCAGCGATGATTATTTGTCCGTCTAGCGTGGTATATAATTGGCAGAAAGAGCTGGAAAAGTTTGCTCCCGACCTATCCACGGTAGTAATCTCAGGCTCTCAACATGAAAGAGAGGAGGCTTTGAACTCAGCCTCTGGTGTTGACATTTGGATTACGTCTTATCCTTTAATTCGTAGAGATATCCATTATTATGACGCGCACCATTTTTCAACGCTCGTATTAGATGAAGCACAGTATGTGAAAAATCAGGGAACGTTGACATCGAAAGCAGTTCGAATGATTACATCAACTAATAGTTTTGCATTAAGCGGGACACCGATTGAAAATTCACTTGATGAGCTTTATTCTATTTTTTCTATCGTACAACCTGGGATTTTCAAAAATAAGCAAACATTTAAAAATTATGAGGAGAGCCGTATTGCCCGCAGAATAAAACCGTTTGTTTTAAGACGGATGAAAAATGATGTTCTCCAAGAACTTCCTGATAAAATTGAGTCCATTGAGTATACCCATTTATCTGAGCAGCAAAAAACGGTCTACTTAGGTCAGTTGCATTTATTAAAATCTGAAGCAAGCGAAGTCTTTCAAACGAATACTTTTCAAGAAAACCGGATGAAGCTGCTGGCAGGTTTGACACGACTGAGACAAATATGTTGTCACCCAGGGATGTTTTTAGATGATTATACTGGCGGATCTGGTAAGCTGGAGCGGCTGCTTGAATACCTTGAAGAAGCCAGAGATGCCGGTAAACGTATCGTGCTTTTTAGCCAGTTTACTCAAATGCTTGCTATTATGAAAAAACATCTAAATAAAAGTGGATGGGACTATCATTACTTAGATGGGTCAACGCCCTCTAATGAAAGAGTGGAGCTAGCAGAGAGATTTAATCGAGGAGAAAAGGATTTATTCCTCGTGTCATTAAAAGCTGGCGGAACAGGACTTAATCTGACTGGAGGAGACACGGTTATTCTTTTTGACTCCTGGTGGAATCCTGCTGTGGAGGAACAGGCGGCAGATCGTGTTTATCGATTTGGACAAAAGCGTATCGTACACGTCACCAAAATGATTACAACAGGTACGATTGAAGAAAAAATTCACCAATTACAAGAAAAAAAGCGTCATCTACTTGATCGCGTTATTCAGCCTGGGGAAACGATGATGTCGTCACTCGGTAAAGAAGATATTGAAGAACTGCTAGGTTTATCTTAAAAAAGGGATGGTTATTTTAGTTGATATATGGTAAAGTTAACAAGTTGAAAAAATTTCAGAAGGATTCATCCTTTTCTCAGTAGGTTATAATAGGATAACGCATGCAGCTTGTCCGTTTAAAAAACGTATGAGCTGCATTTTTAAGGTTAAAATAAATACAATCGCTCTGACGGTAAAGTATGAATTAAAAGGAGATAAAAGCATTTGGCACGTTTTAAAGATTTAAACATTGAAGAAACGATTTTGAAATCCATTGAAAAAATGGGGTTTACTGATGCAACCCCTATTCAGGAAAAAGTTATTCCAGCTGCAAAGGATGGCCGCGATGTCATCGGACAAGCTCAAACAGGAACAGGGAAAACAGTGGCGTTTGGTATTCCTTTATTGGAATCGGTTATGCCACAACAACGTCATCCACAAGGTCTTGTATTAGCTCCGACGAGAGAATTGGCTATTCAAGTATCAGAGGAATTGAACAAGCTCGGTCGCGAGAAAGGGGTAAGTTCTCTTGCTATTTATGGCGGTCAGGAGATTTCCAAACAAATCCGAGGACTTAAAAAACGCCCTGAAATCATTGTAGGAACACCTGGTCGTTTTATGGATCATATGCGCCGTAAAACGATACGTCCAGAGTATATTAATACGGTTGTCCTTGATGAAGCGGATGAAATGCTGAGTATGGGATTCATTGAAGATATTGAGACGATTTTAAAAGAAGTCCCTGAAGACAGACGGACGATGCTATTTTCAGCGACCATGCCTGCCAGACTGAAAAATGTCATAGCGTCATTTATGACCGACCCTGTTAACGTGACGGTTAAATCAAAAGAAGTGACTGTTGAGAATATTGAGCAACGCTACGTTGTCGTTAATGAAAAACAAAAATTCGATGCGCTCTGTCATTTACTGGATATTGATCCGCCTGAATTGGCGATCGTCTTCGGACGTACGAAGCGGCGAGTTGACGAAGTCGCTGAGTCACTAGGCATTCGCGGCTTTGCGGCTGAAGGCCTCCATGGTGATATGAAGCAGGAGCGGCGTGATGCGGTCATCCGTAAGTTTAAACGAGGCGCTATCGAAATTCTTGTTGCGACAGATGTAGCTGCAAGAGGGCTCGATGTGAATAACGTCTCACACGTGTTTAACTTTGATTTACCACAAGACTCTGAAAGCTATGTCCACCGTATCGGTCGTACAGGACGTGCAGGTAAGAGTGGTATAGCATTTAGTTTTGTCACACCGAAAGAGCGAGATCACTTAAAAGTCATTGAAAAAACAACGAAAAAACCGATGAAGCAACAAGGGGTACCGACATATGAGGAAGCATTAGCAGGTCGCCAAGATAGATCTGTCAATCATTTGCAGAATTCACTTCGAAAAGGCGATTTTGAACACCTTCTCGGAGCAGCAAAATCACTTTTAGCAGAACATGATCCTGAAACACTTGTAGCTGCGGCATTAAAAACGATGACGAAGGAACCGGATCAAACGCCTGTTCATATTACTGGCGAAGCACCTGTTCGTTCTAAACGTCGTAACTCAGGACCACAAGGCGGAGGCAATAAAGGCCAAGGCGGTTATCGCGGTGGTTCACGTCAGAGAAATGACCGTGGACGCCGTGGTGGAAAAGGCCGTGGAACTGGTGGATCTGGCGGATCTGGTGGGTCTGATGCAAAAGTAAAATCTTTGTCTTTCAAAAAGAAAAAGTAACATCTTAATTTGAAGGTGTTTATTAAAGTAGAGTGTGTTAAAGGGGCGAATGCCCTTTTAACACACTCTTTTATTGATCTTTAAAAAGTTTTAGGGGTGTCGATGTTTCAGCGATGTGATCAATCTTGTCTTTGTGATTTACTAATTAGCCAAAAAAGTTGGAATTTTAAAATTAATTTTAATTATTTGTTGATTTATTATCTGAGTATGTTACACTCGTTAATAACTTACAAAACTTCATATGATTCTTATCTAGAGAGGTGGAGGGACTGACCCTATGAGACCTCGGCAACCAGTACATTCGTACACGGTGCCAATTTCAGAGGAATGAGCAACATTCCAAAGATGAGAGAGACGTGATCGGCATTTAATACTGCTATCAACCCCTTTTCTCATCTAAATCGTTAGTGAGAGAAGGGGTTTTTTACGATGGTATAACATTCATTAAATGCACTAACTTCTAATGAAAACTAGCTTTTGTCATCTCCTTTATTGAGGACGTCCTAAGCCTGTTTTCTTATAAAAAATTTCATAGTCGTGAGATAGGTTTATTTAGCGTTTAAATACGCTGAATGATTAAAAGGGAATCTGGTGTAAATCCAGAACGGTCCCGCCACTGTAAGTCAAGAGTGAATATGACTAGGTCACTGGAAATGCACTATTTATTCTGGGAAGACCATATTCATGATGAAAGACGAGTCAGGAGACCTGCCTGTTATCACAACACTGTTATCCTACGGGGAAATAGGGAGGTGTTAAATATCTAAGACAAGTGATGGGATATTTTTAACCTTTTTAATGGTAAAAATATCCTTTTTTTATTTGAAAAATAATTACCCACTTTTAAAGGAGGAAATGAAGATGGCCTTAAGAACAAGTCAATTAGGATATCCACGTATAGGGGAACAACGAGAATGGAAAAGGACGCTTGAAGATTATTGGAAAGGAGAACTTTCAAAGGAACGTTTCTACGAGGAAATGAAACATATTCGGTTATCTCACCTACAAAAGCAACGTGATGCACATGTTGATTATATACCAGTGGGAGATTTTAGCTTTTATGATCATGTGCTCGATACAGCACTCATGTTTAACGTCATTCCAGAGCGGTTTGCAAAATCGACAGATGACCCATTAGATACTTATTTTGCTATGGCAAGAGGCAGTAAAGCTGGGGAAGCATGTGAAATGACGAAATGGTTTGATACAAATTACCATTACATTGTTCCGGAATTTCATCATGGCTGGGTACCAAAAGTAACAGCCAATTACGTGCTTCAAGCTTATGAAGAAGCGAAGAAAGAGTTAGGTATTCAAGCGAAGCCCGTGATTTTAGGGCCCTTCACATTCATAAAGCTATCAAAAGGCTATACATCAAATGAATATCCGCAATTGCTGGAAAAATTAATTCCGTTGTATGAACAGGTTATCTCAGAACTATATCAAGCTGGTGCTAGACTTATCCAAATAGATGAGCCATCACTTGTTACCACATTATCAGAAGAGGATATTGAGCATCTGACAGGGATTTACCGCGAATTAGCTGAGCGACTTCCAGAAGTAAGCTTGTTGTTACAAACATATTTCGGTTCAATTGATCAATTTGAGCAAATTGCCTCACTTCCTGTTAAAGGGATTGGACTAGATTTTATTCATGATAAAGGGGTGAATTTACAAGCAATTAAAGCTCATGGGCTTCCAGAAGACAAATTATTAGGCGCTGGTATCATTGATGGCCGTAATATTTGGAAAACAGATGTACGTGAAACGTTGTCTCTTTTAACAGAGCTACAAGAAATCGTTCCCTCTGAACACTTGCTTGTTCAGCCATCGTCGAGTTTATTACATGTGCCAGTTACGTTAAAATATGAGACGAAGATAAATGATGAACTTTTAAACGGTTTGGCGTATGCCGAGGAAAAATTGTATGAATTACACTTGCTAAAAACGATAAGCAATCACCCAACAGACGAGGCGGTGAAACAAACGTTTGAAGAGTATCAGCAGTCTGTTGACACGTTTAAACAGGCGCCCTTTAGACAAGGAAGAGACATTTCAACTGACCCGGATTTTCCTACTCAACGAACGCATACGTATGAAGAGAGAAAAGGATTACAAGAAAAGAAATGGAACCTTCCATTCTTACCAACGACAACGATTGGGAGCTTTCCTCAGACACGTGATGTGAAGCGAACACGTACTGAATGGCGTCGGGGAGAGCTTGATGATGACACATATGACACTTTCGTTAAGGGGAAAATTGAAAAGTGGATTACGATCCAAGAGGAAGTCGGTCTAGACGTGTTTGTACACGGTGAATTCGAACGGAATGATATGGTCGAGTATTTCGGTGAAAAGCTGAATGGCTTTGCCGTAACACAAAATGGCTGGGTGCAATCATATGGCTCCCGCTGTGTAAAACCGCCAGTGATTTATGGGAATGTGAGCTTTGAAAAACCAATGACGGTGAAAGAAACAGAATTTGCTCAATCATTGACGAAAAAACCGGTGAAAGGAATGCTTACAGGACCTGTCACCATTTTAAACTGGTCATTCGTCCGAGATGACATACCTAACCGAGACGTCACAAGGCAAATCGCAAAAGCTTTAGTAGAAGAAGTAGCAGCTCTTGAACAAGCAGGTATTGAGATGATTCAAATGGATGAACCGGCATTGAGAGAAGGATTGCCTTTAAAGAAACGCGATCAACAAGCATACTTAGATTGGGCAGTCGAAGCGTTTAGATTAGCTACTGCTCAGGTGAAGCCAACGACACAAATTCATACTCATATGTGTTATTGTGATTTTCATGACATCATTGACTCAATTAAAGCATTAGACGCTGATGTTATTTCAATAGAAACGTCCCGCAGCCACGGCGAACTCATTGAAACATTTAAGACAAACGTCTATGATAAAGGAATTGGTTTAGGCGTTTACGATATTCATAGTCCTCAAATTCCAAATGTTGAGAAGATGTTAAATGTGATTAAACAAGCATTGACTGTTTTACCAGCGCAAGCATTTTGGGTGAACCCCGATTGTGGATTAAAAACGCGAACAGAGGAGCAAACAATTGCAGCGCTAAAAAATATGGTCGCAGCCACGAAAAAAGTGAGAGATGAATGGAAGGTTTCTCAGTAAACGAGCTTGAGCTAATATCAAACTAGTCCTTTATGAAACGTTTAACAACGGAGGAGCACTTTATCCGGTGTTCTCACTTATCACGACTCCCCTACGGCAGAACGAGGGTCTCTCTCTAGCTTTAGGGGAGTTTATTTTATTGCATGCAGATAACCGTCCGCTTGTATAACTGTATAGTCATCTAATCCCTCCAAAGACGATGATTTAAGATAATCAGCGTAGTTGAAGACAATCTCCATGGTCCTTTAAAGCAGAAGAGAGCGTCCGCAAAATCGGCAAACTAACCGATTTTGCGGACGCCCCTCAAATTAGTTAAAGTGATTGTTTATTGTTCCAAATCTTCAATCGCTTGCACCTCTTCACCGGTATCCATAAATGAGATAGTCACTTCATCACCGGGTTCAAGGAAAAGAGCTCTCGGGTAAGATGAGGCATTAACAGTGAAAATTCTATCTTCCCCTTTTAGAAGGAATCTGATCGTAACATTGTCTTCTTTATCCCATTTATAAATGCGGTCAATTTCTGCGGTTATTTCAACCATATCTGTGTATTCGCCTGGTACGACCTTCTCATCACTTTGAGAAGATATCTCCAACTGATAAGCTCCGAAAGCTTCTCGCTTTGTTTCACCATAGCCGTAGATGTTCTCATCCCGTGCGCTTACGAGCATGATTTGTCGCAAGACATCATTTTTGTCCATGAGAGGGACGATCCATGTATATTGACCATATATATTATATAAAGATGGTGTGCCTGCTACGTAATCATCACGGCGAAACGTACGTTCAGCTAAATCCATGGCAGTTCGGCCATTGAGTGATCCGCTAGCATCGCGGAAATAATGAAGTTCTCCAGTGCGTGCATCGAACATCGTGAAACCAACCATAGAACGTGATGCTTCCTGATCTTCATTTTGCAGCCGCATATGATCAGTGAACCAGTTTAGTTTTAGGTCTTCATCTACAACCCCTGTCACAGAATCCACTGCTCCCCATGCTGTAGGCTCTGTTAATCCTTCACGGCCAAAAAAGCGATTGATCATGCCTTGTTTGTAAATACCAAACCACTCATTACGCTCTTCTGCAATACTTGGGGGATAGATACGATTTACCCACTCAGGGACCGCGTCTTTTTCATATTGTTCTGTTTCGCCAGTAGCAGGATCCACAATGATGACGCCATCAACATCGGCTACACGGCGGAATTCCGTATAATGTCCGTAGCTGACAATGTAATAAGGATTACCTTCACCGTCAATTTCAAACGTCGTGTCTAACATAAGCACATCTGGGTATTGAGAACGAACATGTCGCTCTAAATTTTCATGGAAAAACGCTGAAGGCACATAAGTCATATCGGTTAACACCATTTCAGGTTCTTCTCGCGGGTTTTCGGCACTGACCATAATATACCCAGGAGCATGGCTGCTGCGATACCAGCGGAAAAAGCCATCATACTCTATAGGTGTAATCCAATAAAGCGCATCATTCACCCGCTGAATACGCGTTTCACCAAGGTTATAAAAGGCGGGATTATCTAGCTGACCCATTAAAACATCTGAGCGATACTCTGCATAACTGCGGGAAACAACAGGAATATATTCTTCATTTACTGGATTTAATTCCTCTACCGTCACCTCTTCACCGTTAGCCATATTAAATTTTGCATCGGCAAGAAAGAATGGTTGTAAAAGCCAAAACAAGCCGAATCCGACAATGATAAGTAGCCCTGTTGCTGCCCCCATCGTCGCCTGTTTTTTCCTAAATGTTTTGACGAACATAAATATGAGTGTGTTATCGATCATTAGGTTGAGACCGAGGATTGGCAAATAAGCTGTGATAATAGCAGCAACACTTTGATCGAGTAAGCCCACATAAAACAAGAACCCACCATATACGATACCTAAAAATAACCGTATAGGGATCCAGCGTCGGAAGATAGGCATTCGCCAGCAAATCGGTTGGAGCGGCAAAAATAAAATGGATAATAAGAGACTGATGATTAACATTTGTAGCATACCTTTTCACCTCATAACTATAGCATATAAAAAATAATGATTATGTGTTCTTACGTGCGGGGGTAAGAGAATGTTTCATATTTTTGGCCCTTTTAATCTTAACATAGGAATCGGCGGTTAAATGAGTGAATGTCACAATTTATTCTTCAATACGATAATTTGAACAAAAAGAATTAAATGATAACCTTTCACAGATTGAAGGGGCGTTTTATAGGTGTGTTTTGTAGATGAAATCTGTTTCGAATCTGTCTTTAATGAAAAATTTCAGCTACAATAAACAAAGAACGTTTATAAGAAGGATGATGAGACAATGAGTCTATTGCGTGTAGAAAATTTACATAAAACATACGGAGATAAAATACTATTTAATCACTTGTCTTTTGTCGTGGAGGGAAAGGACAGGATTGGCCTCATCGGGGTGAATGGGACTGGGAAATCGTCGCTTCTTAAAGTACTGGCAGGTATAGACGGAAGAGAAGCAGGAGAATTAATTCATGCTAACAATTTCACAATGGAGTATTTACCTCAAGAACCAGTCTTACAAGAAGAATTGACTGTGCTTGAGCAAGTGTACTACGGAGATGCCCCGATCATGAAGGCGATGAGAGCCTATGAAGAAGCGCTGATGGTGTTAGAAACAGATCCAGAAAACAGTGCTTCTCAGAAAAAATTAGCCGCATGTCAGGAGAAAATGGATGAACTGGATGCGTGGGAAGCCAACACTCTTGCGAAAACAGTCCTTACAAAATTAGGTGTTCATACATTTACTAAAAAGGTAGCTCACTTATCGGGCGGGCAAAAAAAGCGGGTAGCGATTGCTAAAGCGCTAATTCAACCCGTTGATTTATTGTTATTAGATGAGCCAACGAACCATCTAGACAATGTGACAATTGAATGGCTTGAGGGTTTTCTCGCGAGTTATCCTGGAGCGATCATGCTAATTACTCACGATCGTTATTTCTTAAATCGGGTCACAAAGAGAATTTTTGAACTTGATCGTGGACGCTTATTCCAGTATGACGGTAACTACGAATTGTTTTTAGAAAAGAAAGCAGAAAGAGAATTAAATGAAGAACAGCAGGAGGTAAAGCGGCAAAACCTCCTTCGTCGTGAACTAGCATGGCTACAACGAGGAGCAAAAGCACGAACAACGAAACAAAAGGCAAGAAAACAACGAATCGAAGGCATTAAAGAGGACACTCCACTAGCGAAGCAAGGAGACCTTGATTTTGCTATTGGATCAACAAGGCTAGGTAAACAAGTCATTGAATTAAAAGATGTGGCGACATCTATAGACAATAAAATGTTAATTAACGGCTTATCTTATCTTGTGGTGCGAGGTGAACGACTAGGCATTATTGGACCGAATGGTATAGGGAAATCAACATTACTCAATATGATGGCTGGGCGAAGAAGCCCCGATAGAGGGAGTGTCACAACGGGGGAAACGGTCAAAATTGGTTACTATACACAAGAGCACGAAGAGATGGATGAAAGTATGCGTATGATTGATTACATTAAAGAAACAGCAGAGGTCGTGTATACAGTTGATGGAAATGCCATTACTGCTGAACAAATGCTAGAACGATTTTTATTTTCACGGGCGATGCAATTTACGTACATTAGACGCCTTTCAGGTGGAGAAAGACGCCGGCTTTATTTGTTAAAAATCCTAATGGAAGAACCGAACGTCCTGTTTTTAGATGAGCCTACAAATGACTTAGATACACAGACATTATCTGTGCTGGAAGATTATCTTGACCAATTTCCAGGTGTCGTGATTACTGTTTCCCATGATCGGTATTTTCTTGATCGTGTGGTTGATAAACTCCTCGTTTTTAAAGGGAATGCTGTCATAGACACATATTATGGTACGTATAGCGAGTGGTTAAATGAGGAGACAACGGTTGTTAAGGAGTCAAAAGACACGGCAACGTTACAAAATGGTACAAAGAAAGATACATCTAATAAACCAAAAAAACTGTCTTATAAAGAACAACAGGAGTGGCAAACGATTGAAGGCACGATCAGTGACTTAGAAGAAAGACTTGAACAAATAGCATCCGAGATTGAAGCATCGGGAAGTAACGTTGATAAAGCACGAGATTTATACGATGAACAATTAAAAGTAGAAGAGCGATTAGAGCAGGCAATGGAACGTTGGACAGAGCTTTCCTTAATCGTTGAAGAAATTGAAGCGAATAAGCATAAATAGCGTGACTTTAGCAATACATTTTCTGATGTCACAATGGACTATCTACAAGGACATTGTTAGTCAATTTCTATCACACAATCGTGTAAAGGGGTCGTTCGTAGCGATAGATCACTGCGGCAATTGTTTTTACAGGTGTATGTTGTATAAGGAAAGTGCTTCACGTTATGAGTGAAAAATGAGTATGAATAAAGAAACGGCTAATTATGTATGCAGGCATGAGTAGTCCCTAACCTATAAAATTGACCCCTTCGCACCTTATATGATGAAAAGCCATTAGGCTGTAGGTATAGTTATCTTGTTTTTTGCAATCTGATTAGGATGAGCTCTTAGTGGGTAAATTTTATTAAAAGAGAGGAGCTACCCCTATGACTCAGAGGAAATTACAAAATCTTAAATGGATAAACTTAGTGACACTAATTGTTGTCATCATTATAAATGCTTTATCTAATTCATTGCCATTTAATGATATTACAACCGGGGAACTAGCAGACCGGTTAAATGTGCTATTTACACCAGCTGGTTATGTCTTTAGTATTTGGAGCGTGATATACGCTCTGCTTGCTATTTGGGCCGTGAGACAATTTATTTCTATTAAAGATGCGGATTACGCCGCATATGAGAGAATAAGTCTGGCGTTTTTCATTAACGGTTTATTAAATGGGGGCTGGCTTGTAGTCTTTCATTACGGCTATTTTATGTTGTCAATGGTGATCATGACAGCATTACTTATTAATTTAATTATGATCTATTATCGGATCGATGGGGCACACTCGAACGTAACGATTTGGATGCGGCTGCCTTTTTCAATTTATATGGGATGGATTTCCGTTGCCTTTATCGTCAATATTGGTGTTGTCTTTAATTCATTAGGGTTTGAAGATGGGCTTTGGTTAAGTGCAGAAGTGTGGACGATATTAGGGCTGATCATAGCCTTAATAATAGCTGGTTATTTAACAACTACGTTAAAAGATGCTGTATATCCATTCGTGTTCACGTGGGCATTTATTGGTATTGCCGTGGAAAGATGGTACGAATACACGTTTTTAGCTTATATCGCTTTAATAAGTGCCATTATTTTAGGGGCAATAGCCTTGTATATGATTATTAAGTGGAAAGGTTTTTATCACAGATAAGCGACCGTAAACCTCCCGGCTCAAAATAGAGAGCCGAGATAGTCTATTTAAGCGGAGCTAATGGACACTAATGCCCTGATTAACTCGGGCCAACAGGATGTTGGTCACACAAGCGTTTTCGCAGGACGCGAAGACGTTAGCTTGTGTTCCTTATCAGTGGGAGAAGAATGAAAACTTCCACTGATTGATGGATCGTTTTAAGGGAATGATGATTGAAAAGACTCGGGAGGGGGTATTACTTTAGTAGTAAGCGAAGGTTAGAAGGAGGGGACATTTATGAATGTCACGAAACGAGATATCCTTCATTTAATCGATGATCTATCAGAGACAGAGCTACGCATATTATATACGTTTATTGAGGAATTTCGAATTGCGGAAGCAGAAAGGACCTCAGCTCCACAGGCGAGAAAAAATATCACCGTTTTGGATTAAAGATATAGCCATGGATGGTTTTTGTGGAGATAGGCGGACTTGGATAACGTAATGAATAATAACTCGACTTTTCCTATGAAGGGTAATGATTAGCGCTAACGTAAAGTAGTTTTTAGTATAATTTAGATGAAGGGCTCACATGTGATAAAGTACACGTGAGCAACAAAAATTGAAAGCTAGGACGACCCAGCATTAAGAGTACCCCTCACTTATGTGAGGGGTACTCTTAATCATTAGCGAAAGGTCACTGTATGAAATTTGAATCACTTTTTAATTAAATCAATATCTCCTGATTCGAGATGATAAACCCATATTGCATTTAAACGATGACTTTTTTGTTCTCTAAGGTGTTGTGTTAGTTCGTTATAGAGACAGGTCGTATGTAACGTATCGTGACTTACAAAGCACCATCCTTCGCTCGTATCAGCCGCTTCAAAAACATGACTACATGTTAACGGAATAACATGTTTAAAGTTCAACTGCTTAAGGTATGGCAAAAGCTTTAGTAAATGATCCATGACTTTAGATAGTTTCAAAATATAGTCGTCAAAAGATGTAAAAACGGTTGAAAAATGATGATGACACTCCTCATGCATGACCGTCATCATTCGCTGCTTCGAAGGGGTGCGTTCTATTAGAATTTTTGTCATCATCTGCTGTACGAGGTCATGGAAGCTCGTAATATCATTTTCCTGTTGAATGAGCAAATTCTGAGCCAACGTTGTAGTAGGCATTAAACTCCCTCCTCGATTAAATACTTGTTATGGAAAGTAGGTATATGCGTTTCATCATTCATGTAAGGTCACTAGCATTTCTTTAAAAATGGACATTGCTCACAAATGTTATCACATGTAGTAAGAGATTTATAAATACAAGACCAAGAACGTTTGGAATAACAGATGGGAATATCTTTTTTCCCAGCCTTGTTTTTAATTTTATTTGACAGGTTATGGTTAACGAAATCAGTGAGAATAAGAATGAGATCAACGCGCTCTGGAATCTCATTTTTGACCATTTTTACTTTTCTCCCATCTACATGGATGACTTCGTTAAAGCCGATATTTTTTAATTTGCCGGGAATTGAGCCAAGGTTATCACCGCCAATGAGAAGCAGGGCAGACATTCATTTTTCCTCCTTTAAATAAAAATGATAATCATTCTCAACTACAATTATAAATGAAAACGATTCTCACTACAAGCTTAATTGTGAAAATCGTTTGTCAATATGCCTAACAGCACCAGTAAGGGCGAATGTAGGAGGAAACTATTCAATTTGGCCTATCATTAATCATCTTTAAACCCATTCCGAATAAACAGTATGGTATCTTCCAGTACACCAATATCTTTTAAAATGACGATGATCACAAGAATAAGGGGACCTAAAAAGACACCGACGACACCGAAGATTTGAAAGCCAGCAAACAAGGCAACAAGGACGGCCAAAGCGTTTAAGTTCATACTTGAAGATAAAACCTTAGGCTCAATCGATTGTCTAATCCCCACTGTCACCCCGTAAACGATAGCGAGTCCAATCCCCATACTAATATTCCCTGTGAAAAACATATACAGAAACCAAGGGATTAAAATGGTCCCTGATCCGAGATAGGGAAGGATTTCAGCGATGCCCACAATCATAGCGATGGTTAAAGCATGTTCCACTCGCAAGATAGATAAGCCAATTAAAACAACGATAGAAGCAATAAACATGAGAATAAACTGGGCTTGTATAAAGCCGAGTACCCTATATTGAAACATCGTTTTAAAAGCTTTTGCTTTTTTTATTAAGGGAGCTGGTGTGGAACAGTAAATTTGTTTAAAAAGTTTTTCCCAGTCTTTTCCGATGAAATAAAAAGCAATAAATACAATTAAGAAAGCTAGAAGAAAAGATGGTACCACCATGATAAATTGGGTTAGCGCATCAGCTAGTGCTTGTCCAAGAGCGGTCAGCGTTTCCGCTAGCCGATTACCAAATGTCGCAATCCCATCTTGCAAAGTGGCTTGTTGCTCAGGTGTTAATGAAGACAATGCTCCGCTCACAGATTGCCACAGCGGCAAAATAGTCGTATTAAAAAACTCCTGCATTTGTAAAGAGGTGGTCTGAATCCATTCAGGAACAAAGTCTGAAATGCGTCGGACCCCGAAAATAATTAAAAAGACAAGACCGGTAATCGCCCCTATTAAGGTACTTAACCCTAGTAATAAAGCAATAATTACAGATAAGGTATTGGGAAGCTTTATTTTATCCCGTAGCAGACGGATTAAAGGATAGAACATCCACACGAGAGTGGCTGCAATCCAAAACGGGTACGATATCTTAAAAAGCCAACCAAGGAGCCAAAAGAAAAATAAACTAATTAATACTGTCATAAGCAATCTGGCAAATATCCAGGCATGCCTTTTAGTCATGGTCAGCCCTCCGATTTAACATCATTATATTGTGTGGTTTATGAGTTATATTAAGCATGCGATAGGATGGTAAACGTCTTCTGAAAAGAATCGTAGTCACACATACCAATCCAGTATAGCCGCTCTATCTCCTGCAATAAGTATTATCATAGCAGATAAGAATGGTTAACACATAATATGTAAAGGATTTAAATCATACTTTCTTGTATATAGCTATTTTAGCATGATGTTTCACTAAAAATAAAAGTGTTATACCTTTGATAAACGATAGTAAATGCTAAAAAGGCTTCATCACGTGCATTAACGGGTATAGGCGTTATAACGAGAGTAAGGGAATGGAGGCATAGGCATGCTTAAAAAAGCGTTGCTTCTTTGTAATGATAAAGCAGGTCAAGGTGATGTTCAAAAAAACATAGGAATAGTAGCAGGCATTTTGACAGAAAAGGTAAATGATCTGACGATTAGAAAAGGCAAGAAAAAAGGGGACTTAGAGGAGATGTGCCGAAAGCTCGATAGTGAGATAGAACTGTTGATCATTATGGGGGGAGATGGGACGGTGCACGAATGTGTGAACGGATTAAATGAATTAACTGTTCCTCCTCTAATAGCGATCATTCCAACAGGCACATGTAATGATTTTGCCAGAGCATTAAACCTCCCTTTAACAGTTGCTGAAGCTGCAATTGTAGCGATTAATGGGCAGAAACAAAACATTGATACAGGCCGTGTCAATGATCGCACGTTTACTAATTTTGCTGGAACAGGTTTGATTGTTGATACATCCGAAAATATTAACGAAGAGACGAAAGCATTAACCGGACCACTCAGTTATTTAATCAGCGCTGTTAAAACAGCCAGTGAATCTCGGTCATTTCACTACGAGATAGTCATTGATGGCGAAACGATGAACGGGGAAGCAGTACTAATCGCTGTAGTGAACGGCCGCTTTATCGGGACATACGAACTTCCCTTTCATAACTTATCCGTCCAAGATGGGCGTTTAAATGTGTTTTTAGTGAAAGAAGGCGGATTAGCTGTCTTTAAAGAATGGATTCAGCGTAAAGCTTTTGATGCCTTACCAGATGAAACGACTGTTATTGCCAAGACAGCTAAAACCATCACTCTTAAAACAACTGAAACAGAAAAAGTAGATACAGATGGCGACGTTTATTTGCAGACACCGATTGAGATAAGCATAGGCAGACCGTTCACCTTTATGACGGATGCCACCAGTCTATAAGTTGGCAGACGTACCGATAAGGCTTTTGACTTAGTTTAAATATAGATAAAGACGGTTATTGCTACAAAGAACGAAAAAAATACGTTATTTCTAAGGAGGTATTATCAATGCTTTGGACAATCATCAGCATTTTAATATTATTTTGGCTCGTAGGACTTGTCCTTGATTTAGTAGGCGGATTAATTCATCTTATCTTGGTCGTGGCTCTTATTGTGTTTATTGTGAAAATGATTAGAGGGAGAGGATGAAGGAGAGGGTTAGGGTGATGAAGTGAGGGCACGACCCAAAATCGTGTTCCTCTAGAGTGTCATTTGAATGCTGACTTACTACATTAATATGCTATTCATGGAAACGATCATACAAAATTATCGTGTACATAAAACGTATGCGTATCGGTCATTTTACAATGAAGAACTAAAAATGTGAACTATTATAAGTTTATGCTTTTACTGCAGAATACTAAACCTCATATAAGAAGTCCTCCCCTACCTTTGCAAAATTGATGGGAAATCGTCTTCATTCGTAATCGCAATAAAAAAGTGACTGGCTACCCATTTTGAGGAAAGCTGGCACGTTAAGTGACCAAAAGGTTGTTCGTATTTATGGTATGAGGTAGGAGATTGATGTCTTCTTCAAAAAGCAAAATCCTTTTAAAAATGCAGAAAGAGTTTCAAAATCGCTCTAGGACATCTGTACAAATTACTCCCCTAAAAATTTAAAAAAGCATAATTATAGGTTTATATCAGTTTTTATAATGATTCATAAGGTTCAGAATTTTATCTTTTATCTCTAATACTAAAGCTTCTGGTTGTTCGACTGAAGCATCTGTGCCACAACTCAGAAAAAAATCAGCAGCCCAGGAAATAAAATCGTCGTTTATCTTTGAATCTATCGTACCTGTTCCATCTGAATGAACGAATAATAATTTTGATAACCAAAAGTCTGACTCACACCGCTTCACACCTCTACGATTTAACTTCACAACAAACGGAAGGGTATTGTCGTGCTCATCAAAAGAATTCAGATACTGATGAATTGTATGCTTCGATATGTTCTTTTTAGGCTTTATATCTACAGCATTCGATAAATTTTTGATTCTATCTACTCTAAATAGTCGAACTTCCTTCGTTTTATAACAATACGCCGGACAGTACCATAGCCCATTCATACTATAAATTCCAATCGGCTGAATGTCTCTTTGAGTGTTTCTTTCTTTTGAATCATAGTTAATCGACAGTACGTTTTGTTCAAGCGCATGTTCTAAAAGCTCACTCAAGTAAGGAACCGGTAAATCCTTACTTGGTGTCCAAAAGGTTATCCGGTTCTTCAGTTCATTAATTTTTTGTTTCAGATCATTAGGTAAATTTTGATAAAATTTTTTTAAAGCGGAAATGGATTCGGTTTCGAACGGCAACGATGAATAGTATTGCAGTGATTGATAAGCAAAAAACATTGCTACCGCTTCGTTTTCAGAGAAAGAAATTGGTGGAAGAGTCCGTTCTTTTAAAATCTGATACCCTCCATTTGCCCCTACCTCAGAATACAAAGGCAATCCTGCTTCCGAAAGTTCTTGTAAATCTCTTAATATCGTTCTTTTTGAAACATTAAATTCATTCGCCAGTTCACCGACTGTAAATTTCTTTTTAGTATTTATCGTCATCATGAGTTCAATAAGCCTTCTTGATTTAGACATTAATATCACCCTTCATTCGTCAAATGGGAATTATTTTTAGTTTATCACAGAACAATGACAAGAACTGTCACTATTCAATGGTATATTAAATTTGAAAGAGAGGCCTCTCTTCAATTTCAGGAATGAAAGGGAGATAAATATGAATGGTCGACAACAAAATGTAATGGAATTAGTTGTTTTCAAATTAAATCCAAAAGAAGACATTGCAGTATTTCAAGAAGCTGCCACTAAAATGACTCATCTATTAAAAGAAGAAGTACCTGGATTTATCGAACGCAGTTTATTACATACTGCGGAGAAAGATCAGTGGGTCGATGTCGTCTATTGGTCCACGATGGAGCATGCGTTAGCAGCTATCGATGTATTAAAATCGAAAGAAGAATTTCAATCCTTTGTATCTAAAATTGATATGCAACAAACATCCATGTATCACCTGATGCCAATGGAGCTATAATTTATTAAAGAAGATTCTGTAGAGAAAGCTTTTTTCTCTACAGAATACTTAAAGGAGCGGGCACAGTTATGGCAGAAGCACTGAAAGACATGTATAATGAATCGTTTTTTACGCAATTTTGCACAATTGTAAAACAAGAGTATCACGAATTTGATTCCGATCTATTTTTAAATTTGATTTTTGATGACGACTGGGAAAACAAAGAGTTAAAGCAAAGAATTCGTCATATTTCACATGCGTTATCAACAACTTTACCCCCTTCTTATCCAGAGGCAATAAAGGTATTAACAAAAATATCTTCTGACTGTATAGGCTTTGAATACTTATTTTTTCCTGATTTTATAGAAAAATACGGTCTCATGGATTGGGACGTATCCATTACAGCCTTAAAACAATTTACATCATCATCGAGTTCAGAATTTGCCGTCCGGCCTTTTATTGAACATGATCCTCAAAAAATGATGCCAATTCTAGAGCAATGGGCCCAAGATAAAGATCACCATGTGCGAAGATTAGCTAGCGAGGGTTGCAGGCCAAGGCTTCCATGGGCTAAACCTTTAAAAATATTTAAGCACGATCCAACTGCAATTCTTCCAATTCTAACTCTCTTAAAATCGGATGAAAGTGACTATGTTCGTAAAAGCGTTGCTAATAATTTAAATGACATTTCAAAGGACCACCCCGACTTAGTTAAAAAGATATTCTTAGAGTGGAAAGGTCAACATCCACATACGGATTGGATTATAAAACATGGTGCAAGAACCTTATTAAAAAAAGCTGATCCTGAGGTACTAAGTATATTTGGGTTTGATCCCGAAGCAAACGTTCAAATCAATGATCTTTCTGTCTCACTTTACCACTTGGCGATAGGTGACACTTTTACGTTTCAGTTTAAGTTAATCAATCATTCCCTTCACTCTCACAAATTAAGAGTCGAATATGCGATAGATTTTGTGAAAGCAAATGGGAAAGTTTCTCGAAAAATATTTAAAATGACGGAGAATACATATAAAAGTGGTGAAGTAACTTTTCTTAGAAATCATTCATTTAAAGATCTATCAACAAGAAAACATTACGAGGGTGAACATCGCTTGTCTATTGTTATTAATGGAAAAGAAATGGCTGAAACTTTTTTTCAATTGAATTCGCATTAATCAGATAGGACATGATCATTTTTGTCATCAAAAAAGTGCCTATTTCCCAACAAATTAAGTGAATTGGAATACACGGACTGTGATTTACTCCATTTAGTCCTGATTAATGATTACTAATAGAGGACAAGAGTCATTAGAAAAAGCCCTTTTCTCATAATTAGGGGCTTTTTTATTCAACGGTTAATGTCTGATTGAAGCGATATCGTAAGGAATTTAAGGAGTTGAAGGACTATCTTTTGGCATTGAACAAACGATCGTGTTGGTTCACCTCACTGAAATATTAACGACAGTGGTAGCTTGATTCATCAGATCAATTAATGTTGAAAATGCATTTAAAGTTATCTTTAATGTAGCGAAAAAGTTACGAACATTTATCTTGCTCAAGTGAGTGTCTTGTGAGAGACTAATTAAAACGAACAGCAGAATGAGTGTTGCATGAAGCAGGAGGCTATTGTTCGCTTTGCTGATTATTTTCATATCATTTGAGTAACGAGGTGAGTAACATGGATATTCAACACATTGAAGCATCCCACCAACAGTTTTTATCCAAAATGAAACAGGAAGACCCCGATTTTTTTAAAAAGCTTGGGGAAGGGCAGGAACCTTCTTTTTTTGTTCTGTCTTGCTGTGATTCTCGAACATGTCCATCCACCATTACAGGTATGCCACTAGGAACGATGTTTACTCATCGAAATATTGCCAATCAAGTTGTGGAAGAAGATGACAGTTTACGAGCCAGCCTTCATTTTTCTCTTGATGTTTTGAAAGTGGATTATCTTTTGATTATTGGTCATACAAACTGTGGTGGCATCCTCGCTGCAAGCACAGGAGTGCATCATGAAGCGATGAATAATTGGCTCGATCATGTCAAAAAAAGTATTGATAGCTTTGATAAAACGAACTTATCTCCAACACTAGAGGACCTTGAAAGACATAATGTTAAACAGCAAATCATTGATTTGAAAAACCATCCTGTATACAAAAAAGTAGGGCGGGGCATTCCAGTAGTAGGTATGTTATTTCATTTAGAATCAGGCGAGCTAGAATGGATTAATGATAATTAATTGATAAAAGTGGACAGGGCTCTCTCATAAGTGACTTCTTATGAGAGAGCCCTGTATTAGTTGTTAGACAACTGGAGGAGTAACGAAGATGTTAAAGAGGTCATGAGTGCGCCGTTAAATTGTTCATGACCGGGATGCGTAATTTATCACAGATAAGATGCAATAGTAACTGTGCTTGTTAACGTTGATTTAATGTTTGAATGCGTTGCATCATAACTAAAGAACGCCCTGTCCCGATGGCGACGGATTCTAATGGACTTGGTGCGATATGCACAGGGACAACAATTTCATTAGATAACCAATCTTCCATACCATTTAATAACGCGCCGCCCCCTGTTAAAATAACGCCACGGTCGACGATATCACCACTTAACTCAGGTGGACAGTCTTCTAACGTCGCTCTAATTGTTTCTAAAACGGATAAGAGCGATTCTTTAAGCGCTTCTTGTATTTCATATGAGGAGATATCAATTGTTTTTGGGAGACCGCTTACAAGGTCTCGTCCTCGAATAGCCATCGTACGTTCTTCGTGTTCGACAAGCGCAAATCCAATCTCCATTTTAATATTCTCTGCCGTTCTAGGCCCGATCATCAAATTGTACTTTTTCCGAACAAATTGCACGATATCATCATCAAGTTGGTCGCCTCCTGTTCTAATAGAATGACAGGAGACCACACCGCCGAAGGAAATGATGGCAACTTCAGTCGTACCACCGCCGATATCAACGATCACGTTTGCAATCGGCTCTTCCACAGGGAGGTCAGCCCCTATTGCAGCGGCAACAGGTTCTTCTATTAGTTGAACATCTTTAGCACCGCATTGTTTAACAGCATCAGAGATCGCTCTTCTTTCAACAGATGTGGACCCTGAAGGCGTACAAACGACTACATTAGGTTTTCGAAGAGGTGTTCCCAGCTTTTTAGATACTTTTTTCATAATATGTTTAAGCATATCGGTCGTGACTTGATAGTCAGCAATGACGCCATCTTTTAATGGACGAATAGCCACGATATTTTCCGGTGTTTTACCTACCATCCGTTTTGCTTCTTCTCCTACAGCAAGAACCGCGTTCGTATGTAAGTCAATAGCTACCACGGACGGTTCGTTAATGATCATTCCTTTATTTTTTGTATAAACAAGTAAATTGGCAGTTCCTAAATCAATGCCGATTTGGGTTGTTGAAAACATCCTACATTCCTCCAGTATCACGTTTGGTGTTACTACATAATCATTCTTCATACATAATCGTTTTATAGGGGTCTTTAGTAAGATAAATGTTGAAAATGTGTGGGATTCGAGGAGATTTCCCGGGAAATATAGCAAACGACTGTGAAGATTGTCATATAATTGTTAGGCAGTAATGTTTCGCCAAAGAGATTTTTTGTTTATACTTTTATCACAGATAAGCGTCCGTAAACCTCCCGGCTCAAAATAGAGAGCAGAGTTAATCTATTTAGGCGGGAGATAACGGACGCTAATGTCCTGATTCACTCAACTACCAATCAGTGGGAGAAGAACGAAAACTCCCACTGATTGAAGGTTCGTTTTATAAACGTTTATTTATAGTGGAAGCACAAGGAGAGGTTGGAACATGATAACTAAAACGACTGAAAAATTGTTGAAAACAGAAAGACAACGTACGTTTTATCAATTGGCATCACGAGTGAGTGAGCCATTTAAGGAAAGAGCGATTAAAAATGATCGAGAAGCTCGTTTTCCGTTTGAGAATATGACCGAGCTAAAGAAAGCAGAATTAACGACGTTAACTGTTCCGGCTAAGTGGGGTGGAAAGGAAGCCTCGCTTTATGAATTGTTGATTGTACAAGAAACAATAGCTAAAGGGGACGGACCAACGGCTCTCTCTTTAGGCTGGCATAACGGGTTAATCATGCAGTTAAGGCAGACGGGGAAATGGGAAGAAGCAATGTTTGAAGCTATTTGTCGTGAAGCTATAGACGATCATATCTTGATAAATGCAGCAGCGTCAGAAAAGGCGACCGGAAGTCCAGCACGAGGCGGGATGCCTGAAACAACTGCTACCAAATCAGCAGAGGGCTGGCGAATAAACGGCTCTAAAACATATACCTCTCTCGCACCTGCGTTAGATTATTTTATCGTAACAGCGGCAATGAAAGGGGAGGATCGAGTCGGTGAATTTTTAATACCGGCACAAACAGCTGGAGTAGAGATTGAAGAAACATGGGAGACATTAGGCATGAGGAGTACTCGTAGTGATGATTTGCACTTAAAGAATGTGTTAGTGAATCATCAGGCACTCGTAGCTGTGAAAGATGCTGGGCATGGAAAAAGCCCTCAAGGATGGCTACTCCATATTCCAGCATGCTATTTAGGGATTGCTCAAGCGGCAAGAGATGAAGCAGTGGCTTTCGCTAAATCCTATCAGCCAAATAGCTTGTCGCATCCTATTAGTGAAGTACCAGAAGTTCGTCGTAAAGTTGCAGAAATGGATCTGGAACTTATGAGTGCGCGACATTTTATGTACCATATTGCAGAAGTATGGGATAACATGCCCGAATATCGACCGGGCCTTGGAGAGGAATTGGCCGCTGTGAAAACGATATGTACGAATGCGGCAGTGAAAGTAGTTGATCTAAGCATGCGAATTGCAGGTGGCTACAGCTTGCATAAAGCACATCATTTTGAACGGTATTACCGTGATGTGAGGGCAGGCTTGCATAATCCGCCTTCAGATGATTTAACAACCGCGGCATTGGCTAGAAGGGCTTTTGACTAATTCATATCCTATAAAGGAGGCGGGAACGATGGTAAAAGAGGGGCTTAACATTATGGCATTAAACATCGGAAAACCACAAACACTCACTGGCTTAGGTCAAACAGTGATCTCAGGAATTGTCAAACGGCCCGTGGACGAGGAGATTTATCTATCTCAAGAACAATTAACAGGAGACGGGCAAGCGGATTTAGTTAACCATGGAGGGTCTGATAAAGCTGTTTGCGTGTATTCTTACGACCATTACCCTTATTGGGAGAAACACCTTGACAACACGATCTCTTATGGGGCATTTGGAGAAAACATTACCATTGCTGGAGGAACTGAAGAAGAGATTCACATAGGGGATACGTTTAAGTGGGGTGAGGCTATCGTTCAAGTGTCTCAACCACGTAAGCCGTGTCATAAGCTTGCTAAAAAATTTCAAGTGCCCGATCTCCCAAAACGCGTCATAGAAACGGGTTTTTCAGGTTATTATTTACGGGTTCTCAAGGAAGGGACAGTGTCAGTAAAAGAACCACTTATTTTTCAAGAAAGACATACTACCTTTTCTATAGCTATGGTAAATGATGTTTATTATAAGCGCTGCAAAGATAAGATGGTTATTGAACAAGTGTCAGAAGACCCCTATTTAGCAATGTCGTGGCGAAAAATGCTCACTAAAAATAAGAAATGAGACACGTCACACCTTGATAGCCTATCAAGGTGTGACGTGTCTTTGATGACTAATTCCATTAACCTTTCATTAAAGGTCATATAAGGACGCAAATTAAGTCTCTTTTCTTATGCATCAAGATGTCGAAATATTTAAAAAGGAATCACTCACGAAGCGTCGAATGTAGTACATAGATAGTAAGACCATAATGAAAGAAGCTTCCTCGGAAAAGCGGCAGTCTGGAGCGCACGTTCATATATGATTTATTTTTCGCAAGTGTATTTGACTAATGAATGGGAAGAATTTATCAAATTGAGAAACAGGAGGGATACTCATGCCGTCTTATCATAAATTGGTGAGAGATAAAATTCCAGAAATTATTGAAATGAATGGCCAAAAAGTCATGTACCGGCGAATTTCTGGAGAGGATTTTATTAAAGAAGCGAAAGAAAAGTTGAAAGAGGAAATGAAAGAATATCTCGAAGCACAAAACGCAGAACAAGCGATTGAAGAGTTAGCGGATTTATTAGAAATCATTTATTGTCTCGCTGAACGGCACGGGTACTCAAAAGCCGAATTAGAAAGTATTCGCTCAGATAAATCAGAAAGGCGGGGGGCTTTCCATGAAGGCTGGTTTCTAGAAACAGTTGGAGATGATGAATGGTGACAGTCACAGCTCAAAAGCTGTAGTAAGCTTACCTCTCGAAAAAAGAATAGGTGGTCGTCACCTACTCTTTAGACCTGTTACTTTATCTTTACCTCTAATGTCTATGAAACGATGTTAACGATCCAATCGATACTATAGTAACTAGCCACTGTTATGCCGATTGTCCACACGCCTAACCCAACTCCCATCCATATGGTCGTATGCCTTTTGTTTGCTTTGAGCGTTAGTGCAATAATCGTTGCTAAATGAATGCCTGTCACTAGCGGTCCTAAAAAAGCAAGACCAGGTAGTCCATATGAATAGAAAATAGACTTAGCTCGTTGTTGTCGTCGTGATCTTTTCTCTTCTTTAAGGCGACGTTCTTCTTGTTTCTTCGCAGAAAGCCCCTCCATATGCCTATTACGTTTCTTATTTTGGCGTTTTTGCTGCCACTGTTGATAAATACGTGCTCTTTTAATAAAGCTTAACGTATATACGATTAAAATAATCGGAAGAAAGTTCCCTAAATAAGACACGATGCCGACCATTAGCGGATGAAGTCCCATGCCGATCCCGATTGGAATGACGATTAATACTTCAAGCCATGGGGTGGCGGCCATAATGAAAATGAGTATATATTGCCAAAGTAGTTCTATCATGATGTTACTCCCTTCTCATCAATCACATAAAGCCAGCGATGAAGTGTTTCCAAGATGACTGTCTTTTTCGATCGCATGTCTCCTTATCATAATAAGACATTTGCGTAGCCAGCCCATCGAGAAGGCAATAAAAAGCATCGAGCCTTTCACGTACAGTAGTGTGGTGCACGTTCTTATTGTGCAATGTTTGAAAAAGGGGGGCAAGCAACTTATCACATTCTTTTTCAAATTGTAGAAATTGCGTATGTACGTTATTCTCGAGAGCTGGAGGTGGAAAAAGAATGAAATGGAAATAAAACTTTCCTTCAGTTTCAGTACTTAAATAATGTGAAAGATCCTCTAAAATCATGTATAGCCGACTTTCTGTAGGTAAGGACTTATTGTCTTCTAATGAATGCTTTAAATAATTTAAATAATCCTCATAAACATACTCTACGGCAGAAAAAAATAGCGCATCTTTATTTTGATAGTGATTATAAATAGATGCTTTTTTAATCCCCACCTCGTCAGCAATGCGCGCTAAGCTTGCTCCTTCGTAACCATGTTCAGCAAAATGCTGCAGGGCTACGTGCAAAAGCTGTTCTGACGTTTTCATCGCCAACCTCCTTAAAACGTGATAAACTAAAACTAACGAACGGTAGTTAGTTCATTGTGTATTTTACCATTGAAAAAATGATGGAGCAAGTCATTTTATGGTTGAATGGTTGTAAATAATCCGGTCGTAACGTCGCCAAAAATAATGTTTTTCACAAAAAGAAAGAAGAGCGTACTTAATCAGTAAAATGTGTTAAAATACATAGTTGATTAAAGATAGTAATGTTAGCCACCTGCTAAAAGCAGGTGATGATTGTCGTAACGGAACATGGGGGAGTACGAGAATGTACAAAACACATACACTGAATGAAAAAATTAAGCTCTTACTTTTAGTCATGGGGCCGATCCTTGTGACACAAGTAGGGTTATATGCGATGAATTTTATCGATACGACGATGTCAGGGCGAGCAGGGGCAGAGGATTTAGCTGGTGTTGCTATCGGCTCAAGCCTTTGGGTTCCAATACTGACAGGTGTATCAGGAATTTTACTCGCTTTACCACCGATTATTTCTCAGTTAATGGGTGCGGAAAAAAAAGAAGGCGTATCCTTTTATGTGATTCAAAGTATTTATTTATCTCTTGCCATCTCACTTCTCGTTTTTTTATTGGGACTGGTTGCCGTCGAGCCAGTCCTAAATTTTATGGCATTAGAAGAGGAAGTGGCTTACATTGCTAAACATTATTTAATTGGTCTGGCTGTAGGCATGGTGCCGCTATTTATGTACAATGCTATACGAGGGTTTATAGATTCTCTAGGGCAGACGCGTGTCACGATGATCATTACTTTACTAGCGCTCCCCGTCAATTTTTTGTTTAATTATTTACTTATTTTCGGTAAAGCAGGCTTTCCAGAATTAGGGGGGATTGGAGCAGGTTATGCGTCAGCAGCTACGTATTGGTTTATCCTTATCGTGACGATTTACTTCGTTCATGCTGTTAGACCATTTAAAGGCTACAAAATATTCTCCACTTTTTACCGCCTGGATTTCACTGTTTGGAAGGAACTGCTATTGCTTGGCACGCCAATCGGGCTGACGATTTTTTTTGAAACGAGC
This sequence comes from Bacillus sp. A301a_S52, assembly GCA_024701455.1. GTDB lineage: Bacteria > Bacillota > Bacilli > Bacillales > Salisediminibacteriaceae > Salipaludibacillus. Next base: position 1,325,098 of record JABXYP010000001.1, read on the forward strand.
ATTTTTTCCGCAGTCACGCTTCTTATGAGCCAATTTAGCACCGTCATTATTGCCGCCCATCAAGCCGCGATTAACTTTGCAAGTTTGCTTTATATGCTGCCTATGAGTATGGCGTTTACATTAACGATTGCGGTCGGTTACGAGATAGGTGGGAAAAGGCTAGTAGATGCAAAAGCTTATACGAAGATCGGGATGGGTTTATCTGTAGCAATGGGCTTAGTGGCTTGTGTCATTATTTATGTTCTTCGTGAACCAGTCTCACTGCTTTATACCGTGGATTCGGAAGTGGCATTTTACATTCAGCAATTCTTGATTTACTCGATTTTCTTTCAGCTGTCTGATGCGATCAATACCCCTATACAAGGTATTTTGCGTGGCTACAAAGATGTTAATGTCCCATTCATACTGGCTCTTGTTGCTTTCTGGGGTGTTGGTTTACCAACAGGTGTTGTGCTTGCTAACTATACCGCTCTCGGACCTTATGGCTACTGGGTTGGATTAATCTTAGGTTTGGCCGTATGTGCGGCGTGTCTGGCCTTCCGCTTACTAAAAATTCAACGTAGCTTTGCCGTTCAGTTAAGCAATGGTTAAACACACCTTCTAAGGGGTTTGATTCATATGTGACGGTGGTACAAGTCACATATGACAACTCGCTTGGAGGGATGTGTATGTTTGGATGGGAGGATATCCCAACGCTTGTTATTTCATTACTGATTATACTTCCTATCGTGGCTTTTGTTCATGAGGCCGGGCATTTTCTCATGACCTACTTTTTTGGCGGGAAAATGAAGTTTATCATCGGTAGAGGGAAACTACTGTATAAAAATGGAGATTTTGAAATTCGTAGAGTGTATTTCCTTGATTCGTGGACTCAGTTGGAAGAATTAAATGTCAATAACCGTTGGACTCACGCGATTGTGTATCTCAGCGGATCATTATTTAATATCCTAACAGTGTTACTCGTTAACGGGCTTATTCATATTGAGGTTTTACCCCCACATTTATTTTTTTACCAATTTGTTTATTTCTCCTTGTACTATGTGTGCTTCGCCTTACTTCCTGTTGAATATGGGGAAGGGAAGCCGAGTGATGGGAAAGCGTTTTATGATGCGCTGAAATATGGACCAGAAAAAGGACCGCTCGATTAAGCGGCGGTCCTGTTGTAACATCTTGACGATGCTTAGCGACTGATATTTAAGGGAAAACATTATACAATGGAACATAGATATAATATTACAGGGGGGATATTATAATGAGAGAAGCCATTCAGACACTCATTCAAAAACAAAAACAATACTTTTATTCCGGAGAAACGAAAGGTCTTTCTTTTCGTAAAGCCCAGTTGACAAAACTAAAAGAAGCAATAAAGAAGCGTGAACAAGATATTATGGACGCTCTTAAAAAAGATTTAAATAAAGGTCAGCAAGAAGTATTTTTCACTGAGATAGGATTTCTTTATAGTGAACTAAAAGATATGATGAAAAATGTGGATTATTGGGCTGAACCTAGAAAAGTTAAGACCCCGATTAGCCATATGGGAGGAAAAAGCTACATATATAAGGAGCCGTATGGTGTGACATTAATTATCTCTCCTTGGAATTACCCTTTTCAATTATGTCTAGGACCTTTAATTGGGGCGCTAGGGGCTGGTAATACGGCTATCCTAAAGCCTTCCGAATTAACCCCTAATACAAGTACTGTGATTAGAGATCTCATAGTGGCTACCTTCCCTGAAGAGTATGTCGCTGTCGTTGAAGGAGACGTTGAGGTATCACAAGCACTTTTAAATGAAAAGTTTGATTACATTTTCTTTACAGGAAGCACATCGGTAGGGAAAAAGGTGATGGAGGCAGCAGCCAAACATTTAACCCCAGTAACCTTGGAGCTTGGCGGGAAAAGTCCTGCGATCGTGATGGAAGATGCTGACTTGAAATTAGCTGCTAAACGAATTGTCTGGGGAAAATTCATTAATGCCGGTCAAACTTGTGTGGCGCCTGATTATGTATTAGTCCATGAATCGCGGAGACGTAAATTCCTTAAACTTCTCGTTCATTATACGAAGAAATGGTTTGATGAGGATGCAAGGCGACGTAAGCCTTATCCCCGTATTATTAATGAGCGACACGTTGATCGTCTTGCAGGGCTTCTTAAAAATACCGATAAAGTGTTCTATGGAGGAGCTTACGATCGAGATCAACGATTTGTAGAGCCGACGATTATGATGGATGTATCAATGAACGATGCTGTTATGGCAGAAGAGATTTTCGGCCCTATTTTACCTGTTTTGTTTTATAAATATGATTATGAAATCATTGAGACGGTAAGAAAACGTCCTAATCCATTAGCTCTGTATTTATTTACTGAAGATAAGGAAAGCGAGCGCATGGTTTTAAGTAACTTATCGTTTGGGGGAGGATGTATCAATGACACGATAATGCACTTAGCCACACCGTATTTGCCATTTGGTGGAGTAGGGGAAAGTGGAATGGGTGCTTACCATGGGAAAAATAGTTTTGATACGTTTACCCATGAGAAAAGTATCTTTAAACAAACGACGGCCTTTGATCTGCCTGTTCGTTACGGACAATCGCAAACATCCATGAGCGCGTTGAGAAAAATGTGGGAATAAGGTGAAGAGGCAGCTGCGGGGAAAAACGCAGCTGCCTTTAAATTAGGGGCTTAACTTTGCATGGAAGTCAGTTTAAGAACAAGTACATTGACGAGGCATTAGCGACATTTAACATCCACCGTTTGCTAAGTATGAAAGGATGTCTTTACGATAATGTAGTAGCTAAGCTATGTTTAAAATCAATAAAAGTGAGTTTATCTAGGGGCGTCATTTTGAAAGTCTGGTTTAATCACAAAAGAATCTATGATTAGGCTATCTGAGCCCAATTGAATTCAAACTTGGATACCTTAGGTGACTCTCCAAAGGCTTTTATTATTATATAGTATTTTTCATAGCAAGTAATGATGAAGCTTTGCAATTAACTTGCGTTACACAAGAAGAAGATGGAAATATTGCATGTGTGTTACAAAAAGAAGATGGTACCCTCGTTTCGATAGGGAAAGAATTAAAGAGAATGATGGAACAGGGAATGTTTTGAGAAATCTAAAACTGGTTGTTTGGTAGAGTAGCTAACAACAGTTATTTTGAAGTGTGAAAAAGTTAAATTATAGAAAAAATAGAGGGGTTCCTCTACCTAAAAATTATTATACAATACTCTGAAAAGTTGGTGTCCATTTAAGAGTAGTGCTTCTTTTCAAATTCAGAAAAATATTTACAATTAATAGATTGTGAATTATTATAAAATATGTAATGAAATAAATGGGAGAGAAGGGCTTGATTTGAAAAAGAAGATTGTAGGTTTATTATTAGCAGCAGTACTAACTTTTAATCCAATATTAGTAAACGCAGAATCGAGTAATGATTTAGAGGATGCTTTAAAGGAACAAGTAAAGGTAACAGAGAAATATTTAAATCTAAATGTTAAAGAACATTTTGATAATGAAAAGGAATTTATTGATAAAGTTAATGATTTGCATGTAGAATTCGAAGAATTACTAAATTCTACTGATGATCCGGAATACGTAAACTATAATTCTTATGAAGAATTAATAGATTTATTAGATGAATTAGATCTTAAAGCAGCTCAATATAATGGAGAAATCTCTACTTTAAGCAAGAGGTGGAGATATGGAGATATTTTAATATATAAATCGGGATCTAAGAATGCAATCGGTGAAAAATCATTGACAGGTCATTCAGCCGTATTATCGACTAGAGATTATTATGTCATTGAAGCGTCCAGAACAGCAAACAATGGAGCTAAGGTACACCATTGGAATCGAAATAATTTATGGAAAGGTGCTTCAGGTATTAAACAATATAAGGTTACAACAAAACTTGGTAAAAATGCTACAGCAAGCGAACGAAGAGGGGCTGTAGAGTATGGATTGGCTCAAGTTGGAAAGCCATATAAACTTAAAACAACACTATGGAATACTAATGCTTACTATTGCTCTAAGTTGACAAATCAAATGTGGGCAAAGCAAGGTTATGATTTGCGTTCCTCAAAAGCATATTCTATTGGAGGTATTATTATGATTTTACCGTCAGATATAGCAGCTGATGCTAATACTAGATTAGTTAAAAAATGGGGTACTTCAACACCAGGAAAAATATAAGAAGGATATAGGGAAACTATGACTAAAAAAATCTCTATATTAATATTTATTATAGCTGTTGTAATGATAAGCATGATTTCTTGTAGAAATATGTCATCAAAACCTGATAGGGTTCATATTGAAGGGATAGAAAATTTTCAGCCTAGCCGAACTCATTCTGAAGAAAGTTATTTATTGTATTATCCAGCAGATATAAGGGTTTCACAGAATGTTACCTTAGTAAAAGAGGTAAATAACAAAGGCGAAACGCTAGTAGAATATGAAATTACAGATGAGGATTTTAGAAGGGTCGTTACGCATCAAAAACCAAATAATTTAAATGAATTATATCTATCTTTTTTTGGAGAAGCAACCATTGATAACTACTTTTTTACTTATGATATAAGGAATAATCATTTTAAAAAAATTGAATTAGATTACTTTGATGTCCCTGTAGGTGTAGATCATATTAAACATTTTGGTGAGGATGTCCTATTACAAAATTTAGTTTCACATAAAACGGGCGACCAGAATTTAGATGAAAACGGTAATTTCAGTGTTTCTATAACAAATGTAACAACTGAACAATCTTTTGAAACTGAATTAGGTTTTGTTCCAAGATGGGCACCGATATTACAATTTAAAGAGAGAATCATCTTTGGTACTAGTGGTTATTATAATGAAGAGGACGAATATGTAGCACCCAATATCGGTATCAGTAGTTTGGAAGAGGGTAACATAGACTATTTAACCTTTAATGATACGAAAGAGGAACTGTTCCCTGTTTATGTAAACACGGATTTTGCATATATTATAGGTAGCAGTGGACAGATGTATACTTTAGATGAAGATTTCAATATCCAGACATTTAAACCTTTTGAGGAACTAAGTTTTCAAGACTATTACTTTTATGAAGAATCTAATGCCTATTTAATGCTGAATGAAAATAAGGCTCTGTATAGTGTTATAGGTGAAAGTGGTACGATATTTGGAATCCTTACTTTAAATGATCACCCGGAGTTTACGTTATTAAAGGACAGCTTCACTGAAGAGGGTAAAACTTACAATGTTTTGTACCAAAATAGTGATGAGGAAGAACTATATATTATTGAGCTCGGTGATGAAATGGATAATGTTATAGTATTAAATAGTCATGATTTAACTTTAAAATACAAGTTTCCTATTGAACAAGGTTACTTGATGGATTTGGTAGTGAAATTAAAGTGATGTGTTATATGGGAAACAATATGGGAAACAATATGGTAAGCACAAGTATTGTAACAAAACATTTAACAAGAATATATAAAGAAATGATAAGTTAATCAGAAGGTAGAAACAATGGCAGTTAATGAGGATACAGGGTCGAAAATATAATGATTAGAAAATGTTTGTAACAAGGTATTACGGTTTTATTTGCTATTTATTCAAAATACCTTGAAACCTGCATTTGCAACGCATATTTACATTTTTAAAATGTGCGCTTTAGTGTGATATTCGAGTGTTAGGAACGTAATTCAGAAAATAAAGGTCGGTTCTTCTGTTTTTAGCTTTGAAGACCTAAGGTAATGCTGGAAAAAATATATTCACATTACAATAATGTAGCTGAGGATAATAAGAAAAATAGCTTGTAAAAAGACCTTGATTGGCTAAATGCCATTCAAGGTCTTAGCTGTGCAGCTACCCGGCGCCGGCGGACCGCTAAGACAAGGCCGTGACGAGTTGATATCTTTAGACTTTAGGTGAAAGGGTCCGTCTGTAGCATATCCAAGACAAATTGCTATTAATCCAAAGTACAATTTCAGTTATAGATTGACTTAGAAAAAATCATATAAAAAAGGTTTCAGTGGAGGAAGACATGTGATGAGTGCCGCTAATGTTTTCTCATCACTTTCGATCAATGCTTCCTCTGCCAGAGTATGTGGTGATTGGCTCCCTAATAAAATCGCTGTTAGCATTCTCACATCTAAGTGAATCCCTTTTTTAGGGGCATGCTGGCAGCTCACCCCTTCTTTCGTTTTCTCAGCTGAGAACGGGAAAAATTCAATCTCGTTTTCCTTTGTTTCACTAAATTTTATAATGTATGTGCCGTTGTTCCACTCGCATATCTCATCTGTTACATGAAATATAAGTGGCCCAGCGTCAGAGTCCCATTTAAACGGATACTCTTTCAAAAAAGAATGAACGTCGACAATCCTTGCCATAAAATAAGAGGTGACCTCGTGTTTTACTTTTGGATCAGGCAGGAGGAATGGTAAACGTTCGTGCGGCGCCGTTGTGATTGAGACTGTTTCAATCATGGAATCATGATTAGATATAAAGCTCATCAACCCGTTTCGGGCATCGGGAGTGATCCAAATAAGTTCATGTATTGTCATTTTCATCTCTTTTACCGTGTATATCATATAGCCGGTACATTGATCACCATGATAATAAACGGCAAGCATCCCTTTTTTGCGTTTGAAGAGAGAGTCTTTCCACCATTTTTCATCCCGGACAAGCGTACCACTATAACGTTTTGCCCACTGCTGGTAAACGTCATCAATAGCTGTATAGTCTGGTTCGATACGCTTTACATGTCCATTGTGCGGAAGGCGTCCTGGTAACTGCTCCTTTGACAACGTTAGTTTTGCTTCGTCGCTGAACAGCTCCCAGCCAAATTTCCTGTAAAAAGGGATGGAAAAAGGGTGAAGGAACGATAATGATTGACCGTTCTCTTTCATATCCTTTAATGCATGTTTGAGTAGTTGGGACACGAGGCCACTTCGACGATACTCAGGCCATGTAGCTACCCCTGCAACTCCTCCCATTTTAAAAGGTTTTCCGTCGATGTAGATGTGAAAGGGTAAGACAGACGCTTTAGACATAATCACCCCATTCTCCTCCATAACCCATGTGACATCAGGGTCCAGAGAAGAAAGGTGCTCACGCCGTTCCTCTTCAGTCATCTCGTATTGAAAGGCAAACTCAGACAGGCGGATGCTGTTTTCTAGTTCAGATGGTTTAAGTTTTCGAATCATTATAAGTTCTCCTCCTTAAATATAGCGATGGTTTTTTTTCGTTGTAAGGCATGATCCACTGAAGGCTCTGGATAATCGTGACCAATAAGACATGTGCTTGCCTGTTGAGTAGCGTGTGGCATTGTGGCTGGATGATGAATGTACTTTACCGGTACTTGGGCGAGTTCTGGTACATATTGTTTAATGAAGAGGCCCTTAGGATCGAAGCGCTCAGATTGGCGTGTTGGATTGAACACCCTAAAGTAAGGGACTGCGTCAGTGCCAACAGAAGCGGCCCATTGCCAGCCACCCACATTTGAGGCTATATCATAGTCAATGAGTTTCTTCGCAAAATAAGCTTCGCCTAAACGCCAATCAATTAAGTAATCCTTTGTTAAAAAAGACGCTGTGACCATTCTTAATCGGTTATGCATCCAGCCTGTTTCGTTTAATTGTCTCATACCTGCATCAACGATAGGGAAACCTGTTGTACCAGTGATCCAGTGTTGCCAGAGCTTATCCTCGTCCTTTCGCCATGGTAAATCTCTATATTTTAGCTGATACTCCTGAGTATCTGTTTCAGGATAGACATGATAGATCATTGCATAAAAATCGCGCCAAGCAAGCTCTTTTATAAATGTTTCCGCCCCTTTTCCGGCAGTATCGAGATAGGCCGTCACACTGTGGAAAATGGTTGCTGGTGATAGTGCCCCAGTTTTAATAAAGGGGGAAAGATTACTCGTCCCGGATTGTGCAGGTTGATCTCGCAATTCAGCATAAGTTGTGAGCCGTTCTTCGATAAATTGTTCTAGTAGTTCAGTTGCCTTTTCTTCACCTATGTCAGTCCAATGCTGGTGACAGTGAGCTAAAACATGGTGATTAAAATAAGGTGTATCGTCTTGAAGGTTGTGGGAATCATGAGACACATAGCGGTTTTTAAGTTCCTCAAGATTAATGGATACCGTTTTAGGTTTTTGATGTTGCTGCCATTTACGAAAATAAGGAGTGAAAACGTGATAAGGCGTGCCATCCGCCTTTGTAAGCTCGTCTGGTTCAACAATATGGCTACCATTAAATCCATACGTGGCAATCCCTTTATTATGCAGAAATGATGTGATCTCTTTATCTCTCTCTTTACCGAACCTTGTATAATCTTTTTGATAGAAAACAGCTTTTAATGTGTTAAAGGATGCGATCAGTTTTGAAAATGCTTCGTGAGGATCACCAAAAAAGATGGGAAGATGTAAGTTAAGCTGTTGACACCTTTCCTGAAAATGGTGAACCGACTGAAAAAAATAATCATGATGTAAGTCAATGGTCGTTATGAAGTTTGGGTGTAGATGAAAAAATAGAACGACACGGCCATTTGTCTCACATGCAGCGCGAAGTGCTTGATGAATAGCTCGGTTGTCATGAAACCTTAAATCATTTCTCAGCCATACGGCATAAATGTCACTCATCGTGTTATCACCTCACCTATCATCATAGCGGAAATACTCGTCACAAGAAAACAAGACGTCTGCTCTTAGTATGCCATAAATTAAAATGGGGTGTTGGAATTGTGTGGAATAGACCTCCTCGATTACTGTGGCACATAATCGGGTTAAGGAAAGGTAGTTAGTCACACATAATAGAACGCACGAAGAGAGACGTTTAATAAATAGTTGTTGAGGCTCACACTAAATTTTATTGGAGAAAATCAGTCACAATTTTCTTCTAAATGTTGACGTAAGAGTAGTACGTCCTATCAGAAAGCGTAAGCGGTTTAAAAACAGACAAAATATGTTCAATGTTTCACAAACTTTTTCTTTAGATCCGTGTTAAAATAAATTTAACGAAAGGGGTTGTGATAGATATGACGACATTAACTCGAAAGCTAGAATGTGAGTGGAAACCATTTTCAACAGACACAGAAAATTACACACAGGAGACTTTTGAAGCTCTCGTAGGGGATGAATTCGAAGCGATGATGTTTGAGGGCGAAGGGCAAGAAATACCTTCGTATATTTGGACAGTTAACTTTGTATGTATCATTAAGCGCAGTACACGTATGTACAATGACATTTCTATTACTAAAATACCTCGTAACCCGGCTTGCGAGTGAGAGTTTTACAGTAAATATATAAAGTCATGACGATTCACCTTCTATTAAGGTAGTACCTGATGGTAACGTGTTAAACGTCATCAACATACACATATTTTCAGCGGATGATGGATGGGGAACCTGTCATCCGTTGGTTCTTGTCTTGTTTAAATGTGCATGGATCAAAACTCGTATTTTATAAAATGCGGGTTTTTTTGTGCATAGGTAAGTCAATCGATTTCATGAATCATGGTTGTATCGTTATTTAGAACGTTATGACTCATTTTTACTACAGATGGACGCTTTTCAACTCATTCTGCCTTTGCAAAGCACAGTCAGAATGGCCTTTCAGACGTCGCTTCCTTCCACAAGAGTCGCCATCTTTTGCTTCAATTCTTCGTTGTTAATAACGAACATTTTATTAATTTGTAATAATATTCGATATATTAAGTGTGACATTCAAATATGAAAACGCATTCGAGTGTATTGATCATTTGATAAAGGAGAGGCCACATGCCATAAGTTCTATCATGGGCCTTTTAAAGCTATATAGAAGATTATTTATGAGAGATTCAGGGAATAGACATACTACATTTATCACAGCTAAGCGACCGTAAACTTCCCGCCTTAAAATAGAGAGGAGAGCTAACGAACGCTAATGTCCTGATTCACACAACGACCAATCAGTGGGAGAACAACGTAACCCCCACTGTGATTGCAGGTTCGTTTTATAAAGAGCTTTGAAAGAAAAGTGAGGAATGACTGCATGGAAAATAAGAAAATATATGATCTGATAGGGGTAGGTATCGGGCCGTTCAACTTAGGAATGGCTGCTTTATTAGATAATAAGAAAGAAATAGAAGGCATTTTCTTTGAAGAAAGCTCGTCATTTAATTGGCATCCAGGCATGTTAATTGAAGGAGCAGATTTGCAGGTGCCATTTTTAGCAGATTTAGTGACATTTGCTGATCCAACTAGCAAGTTCAGCTTTATTAATTATTTACATACACATAATCGGCTTTACACCTTTTATTTTTTTAATCGATTTGATATTCCTAGAAGAGAATATAACGACTATGCCCAATGGGTTGCAGGTCAACTGGATAATTGTCGTTTTAATAAACGGGTAGTAGATGTTGCAGATCATGTGACGACTTCTTCTTACTATGAAGTGACAGTGGAAGATCAAAAGACAAAAGTATTAGAAACGTACTTAGCAAAACATCTTGTGATAGGGACTGGAAGCAGTCCTTTCATACCAGCTGAGTTTGAAGGTTTTCCACAAGAAGATGTTCTTCATACGAGCGCTTATCAGTATTATGTAGATGCCTTTACTGAAGCGGAGAGAGTATTAATTGCAGGTTCTGGGCAAAGTGCCGCAGAAGTATTTCTCGATCAGCTTCAGGGACAAACGCAAGGTAAACCGATGTTATATTGGTTGACCCGATCACCAGGGTTCTTTCAGCTAGAAGCGGGGAAATTAGGGCAGGAAGTATTTTCCCCTGACTATATTGACTATTTCCATGAGTTGTCTTATGAAGCGAGAAAAAAGGAATTACCTCATTTAACACAGCTACGGAATGGGATAGAAGAGAAAACGTTGCATTCAATTTATGACCATCTCTACCACCATTCCACTCAACTGAGGGAACTGCCTGTATTAATACAAGCCAATATTGAACTGAAAAGTATTGAAAAAGATAAAGACGGTTATCACGTATCTTGTTATCAGATTCAGGAGAAGAAGCCTTTTACAATAACAGTGGATAAAGTGGTATTAGCTACAGGTTATCAGCCGCATCTCCCTAATTGGTTACATAAATTCTCAGACTTAATTAAATGGGAAGATGATGCTCATTTCACCGTTAGTCGAGACTATAAGCTTCAATTTAAAGAAGAAAGATCCCATCATATTTTTACATTAACGAACTTGGAGCACAGCCATGGGGCAGGGGCTACAAATTTAGCGTTAGCCGTTGAACGGAATGTGACAATTATAAATCGTATTGCGAGTAAAACTCTTTATCCTGAACAACGGCATACGGTTTTTCAAACGTTTAGCCACGATGCTCTTAATGACAATTAGATAAAAGTTTAGAGCCTGCGAAATGTGAAGGGGAATGGATAAGAAGCAATTTAGGGTCAGAAGGTATTATATAACGAATAAGGGGCTTTTGAGGGAGCCCCTTTCCCCGTAAAGTTGAAGGTTAATCAAGCCTTTTAATAACTAACGAATTGAAAAAGCTTTTTCCCCTTCAACTACTTCAATTTCTTTTTTGTTTAAACTTCTCACTTTAGCTGGAAATTTTACATTTTTTAAAGAGGTTAAAAAAGCTTCTACTGTCTCGGGTTCACCTTGTACTTCTAATTCCACAGACCCATCCATATTATTTTTTACCCAGCCGCTAACACCAAATTCTGAGGCTTTCATTTGCGTATTAAAGCGAAAGCCAACTCCTTGAACATGCCCATTCACAATGACATAATAACGTTGCATCGTCTTTCCTCCTCGTCATACCGTTTCACGAACAGTAGTGTTTTTTTAATGGTATTCCCTTGATGCTTGTCTGCAAATCCATAAAACATAGTTGACAATGTTACACGATCTTAACACTCTTTTTAGTATAGGAGATTGAATATATAAGTATATGCTTATATAATGGAGTTGTTATATGTGAAAAGGAGGTACTACTGTGATTATAACAAATGAGGCGAAAGATTATTTAATGAAAGTCTTAGAAGAAAATCATGCTGACACTATTAGGGTGACTGACACTGGGGAAGGGTGCTGTGGTCCAGCTATCGGAATAACGCTTAGTAAGCCTGAGGAAGCTGATATTGTGGAAGAGATAAACTCGATTCAAGTGGCCTTTGAAAAAGCCATTTATTATGATGTGAAAAAAGCAACGATCGATGTGCAACAGGGAGATGGAGGGGAAGAACTTGTTCTCACAGGGATCACAGAATCATGTTAAACATCGTTAATTACTTTATAAATAGATAGAAGGCTTGAAGCTCTATTTAACAATGGGGTCTATTCTCTTTTAAGCAAGTTTGCGTTGGAAAACGTGTTAACGAACAGAGGAAAGGACCTTGTATAGGATGGCTTATTAAGTGTGCCGTCAATGGAAGCTATAAGTGGAGGGAGTTATCAATGAGTAAAGATGTGGAAGAAGCGGCAGGGAAAGGTATTAGCTTTTTTGAAAGGTATTTATCTGTCTGGGTGATCATTTGTATAATGGCGGGCGTAGCCGTTGGACAATTCCTTCCGGTAATACCTGATACGCTTAGTCGTTTCGAATATGCGCAAGTGTCCATTCCAGTCGCCATTTTAATTTGGTTGATGATCTATCCAATGATGGCGCAAATCGATTTTTCTAGTATTGCCAATGCAGGACGTAAACCAAAAGGACTTATTATCACGTTAGTTGTTAACTGGCTGATCAAACCGTTTACGATGTTTTTCTTCGCTTGGCTCTTTTTCCGAGTTGTATTTGCCCCGTTCATTCCAGAGTCGCTTGCGACAGAATATATTGCTGGAGCCGTTTTATTAGGAGCGGCACCGTGTACGGCCATGGTATTCGTATGGAGCTATTTGACGAAGGGGAATGCCAGTTACACACTCGTTCAAGTATCAGTGAATGACCTCATCATGATCTTTGCTTACGGGCCGATCGTTATGCTATTACTTCGTATTAATAATGTGGTCATTCCGTTTGATACAATTTTCTTATCGATTGTCTTATTTATTATTATTCCGTTAGCGGCAGGATACGTATCACGGGTAGTACTTATTAAACGCAAAGGTTTAGCTTGGTTTGAAAACGTCTATTTAAAAGCCGCAGGGAAATTTACGATAGTCGGCTTATTATTAACGTTAATCATTTTATTTTCATTCCAAGGAGAAGTGATTATTAATAATCCGCTTCATATCTTATTAATTGCTGTGCCTCTAATTATACAGACATTATTTATTTTTGTTATCGCCTACTTATGGGCAAAAACGTGGCGCATTGAACATAGTGTTGCGGCACCAGCGGCTATGATCGGGACGAGTAACTTTTTCGAGCTAGCAGTGGCAGTAGCGATCGCGTTGTTCGGATTGAATTCAGGTGCCGCACTCGTCACAGTCGTGGGAGTGCTAGTGGAAGTTCCGCTTATGCTGTTTTTAGTACGGATTGCTAATAATACGAGAGGATGGTTTCCCGCTGAACCACAGCTCGTAAAAAATAAGTAGAACGAAGAGAAGCTGTCCTATGAGGATGGCTTTTTTCCTATGAAAATGGCCTTTGCCGTTTATCGCTGTTACTCATGGACAGTATTGTACTGCCTCCCTCTATGAAACAATAAACCGATGTTTTCTCATTAGGTAAACTGAACATCATGCTTCATTAACAGAAAAAATGGTCACATTCTATCAGACGGATAATCTCATATTCTGCTATAATAATAGAGTAGAGTGATAGAGAGATAGGACTGTTGCAGATGTTACGTACACTTATATGGTATATGTATTTTTTTGGCTACTTAGTGGCGGTTTCACCGTTGCTACTTAAAGCACACATGCTTAAAAAACAAGGCAAAAAAGAAGAATTGGATGCATTTATACGAACGATTACATCCAATTGGGCGCGCAGATTAATAAAGTTAGCTGGCGGGAAAGTGAGTGTTATCGGAGCAGAGCGGATTCCAAAGAACGAACCACTTCTTATCGTTAGCAATCATCAAGGAAATTTTGATATTCCCGTTTTATTAGGTTATTTAGGAATTAATATGGGTTTTATTTCTAAAGTTGAAGTAAAGAAAATCCCATTGATTCGTTCATGGATGATACTCATGGGCTGTATTTTTATGGATCGAAAAGATAGACGACAGGCAGTGAAGGCGATCAAACAAGGTGCAGAGTCGTTTCAACATGGACAAAACCTTGTTATCTTCCCAGAAGGTACACGTAGTAAGGGAGGTCCTGTAGCCCCTTTTAAAAAAGGGAGCTTCAAACTTGCGACAAAATCAGGTGTTACAATTCTGCCCGTGACAATTAATGGATCTTATAAATTAATGGAAGCCAATAATAATTTAATGACTCCTGGAAGTGTAGTCATAACCGTGACAGAGCCTATACGCTGTCATCAAACTGACGAAACGATTGATGCGCAACAGTTGGCTGATTTGAGTCGGACACAAATTATGAATGCTCTAGATGATAAGCAAGAACATATAACGACGGAACTATCTTCTCCTGTATAGGGGGATAGATAGTTTTTAATTTTAAGTACGACTAGTCCAGTCATGATAAACAGTCTATAGCACACGTCCTTTTAAATAAGGAAGTTGCAGTGAAGGACGGTGACTCTTAGAGTGGAAGGGATGTCTGAAGTCTAATGAGGCGAAAGGGTCCGTTTTTAAAAATGGAAGATCAACGTATTAATCATTTATCACAGATAAACGTCTGTAAAACTCCCCGCCCAAAAATAGAGAGGAGAGAGATAACGGACGACCATATCCTGATTCACTCAACGATCAATCAGCGGAGAAGAGCGAAAACGCCAACTGATTGAGAGTTCATTTTATAGGTGTATTATGACATTGGTTCATATATAATAAAATGAATGAATAATCAATCAATAAAGGAGGAGAGGACTTTGTCAGTAGATACAATATTGGCTACGATTGTAAGGAGAATGAACGAGGAACCAGAGCATTTAGAAGGACTTACCTATACCTATGAATTTCGGTTAACAGGAGAAGAAGAGCAGCTCTATCAGCTGAAAATAGACAATCAAACAGCTGAGTACGCTACAAATAGGCAGTGGGAACCTAAATTAACGCTAGAATTAAGCGAGGCTAACTTTCAAAAGCTCGCCACTGACAGTCTAAATCCAGCAATGGCTTATATGAATGGCAAGTTAAAAGTTCACGGCGAACTAACCCATGCCCTCAAGTTTCATAGTCTGTTAAAAAAATATACGTAAACAGCGAAGTGTCATGATGCTGGCGCAACGTAAAAAAGCTGATCCTTTTAATCGGGAAGGTCAGCTTTTTGTATAAGGGTATCATTCTCGCACGGACCACTTTGTTGGTCTCAAAAAATTCACATATAGAGCGTGAGGTTATCTCAACTTTTGCTGGACGATTTAAGCCTTTTGGAGCATCTTCTCTTCATAACGATCATCGATTTTTTTCTCGATTTGGAGGATTGCTTTTTGGTCTTCCATAATTTCCTGTTTATTTTCTTTAACTAACTCCTCGAAGCTTTTATGAAACCGCTTTCTCATTTCCTTTCACCTCTTAATCGAAATTTTCTTACAATTTAATTATACCTAACTTTTACCTGGAATGTCATGTGAAAACTGTTACAACTTTACGAACTTTATGCCTCCCATGTTTCATGAGTTTAGATCAATAAGGTGACAGGACGTGAACGATACAACTGTTTACAAATCCACCTTTGAATGATATTTTCCAACAGGGGGTAATAATTATGAATAGTCAGTTTTTATTATATTATCTATTGTTTTATCCAATAGCTGTACTCATTCATGATTTGGACATGCTTTTTTTTTAAGTTGTTTGGGGGAAAAGTAACGTCAATTGGATTTGGAACAGGTGAGAGAATATTTCAAATCAAAGAATTTTATGTAGCAAAGGACTCTATACTTATTGGAAATATAACGTGGGAGATAAGTAAAAGATTACTCCTATCAATTATTTTTACTATACTTTGGAGGGGCGTTATTTAATATAGTGACTGGGACAATATTATGGATTTTTGGAGATGTGGCGTTTGCTTATATATACAAAGGCCTAATCTTCCATTCTTATATCATAGCTCTTGTTAGTTTAGTTCCATTCACATTTAAAGATGGTAGTGATGGTTTGTTAATTTGGAGTATATTTGAAAATCGTTTTAAAGAAGCATGAAGTAAATTAATGAGATACTAAATGCAAATAATGACGTTTATGAGTTTATTGCGGAGAAGGAGTCTTCATACATTTACATGACGTTTTATAAAAAACCTTTGTTAGGCTTTTCCCTTTGTTGGTAGAATAAGAATAGATAGGTCGAAACATCAATCTGAATGGAGGAACAAAAATGGAAAAACAAACGAAGCAATGGCTTGTAAGAGGTTCACTATTAGGGTTTATAGCAGGGGCCATTTTTGTAGCATCAAATAACCGAGCGCGTACAAAAGTGACAAAGTTAGCTAGTACAACGAAGACACGGACGCAACATTGGGTTCAAGTGATTAATGATAATCGTGATAGTGTGATGCAACAGCTTCAAGCATCGAAAGATAACATTATGGCCATTGTAGATGAAGCTTCTGAGGATGTAGAAACATTAATGGAAACATCGAAAAATTTAAAAAGTCACGCACTAAATTTAGTGTCTAGTGTGCAGGATTCAAAAGAGGAATTACAACAACTAACAGCGAAACTCCAAGCAGAAAAAGACATGCTTGAACCAAGTCAAGAGCTATTACCTGCTCCTGATGAGGAAGAAGACCAAAAAAAACTTGAAGAATTATAAGTCTAAACACGGCCAAAATCGTTAGATCTATGCTAACGATTTTGGTTTTTTTTGTGGACAAAACCAGATCATATGATCTCTAAAGCTTGAATCTGTTATAACTGATGTTGAGATATCCTATTCCCTATTAAAATATTCGTGGAGGTTTCTTTTGGGAAATTTCGTCCGTTATCACCTCTATTTTGAGCAGGGAGTTTTACAGACGGTAAAAGTGACAGAAACGTAAGACAACGGCTCCCTGTGGATGAAGCGCAGTCTAAAGAGCAACTTTTGCGGCTGTTTACTGAGCAAAAGTTAGCTGAATACAAGCCCTCGGAAAACATCCGCCTAAAAAAGTAAGTGTAGGTCACAGTCATTATTTGAATTTTGACGTCACATTAACGCATTTAATAAAATTTACTCAAAAAATGTTTTGAAAAGGGGAGATTCGGCTACAGGGTTATACAAGAGAATGTTAGGAGGAATAAGATTATGGCATTAACGAATGAGCTTAAGTACTTAAAAGATTTAAACTGTGCTGATAACGAATGCGTTTTATCTGTCTATTTAAATACGGATCCTGCTAACCAAGATCAACAAAAAGGTGAGTGGAAAATAAGATTAAAAAATGGTTTGAAACGAATACAAGAGTATTTAGAGGCCTCAGGTAATGAAGACCAAATTAAAAGCTACAAACGGCTCAAGAAAAAAGTAGATGATGAAATTCAATCAAATCGCACAAATTTGCAGAAAAGTGTCATCATCTTCGCTTCCGATTATGACGATTTATGGAGTGTGCATTATTTACAAGTTCCTGTTGAAACAAGCTTTCATTGGGAATCACACGCTGTCACTGACCAGTTAGAAGAACTACAAAGAAATTATCCCCGGTCTGGTGTTATTATGCCTAACCTTGATGAAGTCCGAGTACTGGATACGTCACTCGGAGAGCTTCATGATGAAAGGACGTATATGTTCGATCCGGGAAATGAAGAGTGGACGTTTAAAGAAGGATTAGCTTCCTCTGATAGAATCGCCTCGGGAGCAAGCCACGTTGATAAAATTCAACAACGTTTCGAGGAAAATCGGCATAGATTTTATAAAAAGATGGCGACGAACGTGGAAAAATTAAAAAAAGAACGTGAATGGCAAGAAGTGCATCTCGTTGGCGAGAAAGAAATGATTCGCACGTTTGAAAATAGCCTTAATATTAAGCCGGCAGGGATGGTTGGTAAAAACTTAAATAATGCTGAACCGACTAAAGTCTTAGAAGAAGTGTTTAACTAGTCTTAACTCCCATAACAGTGATGGCTGTTATGGGAGTCTTGTTTACTTGAATAAAAAGAGTGTATTAATTAACTTTCTACATTTGCCGTACTTTGGCTACTTTTTTTAGTCTGTACGTGTAATTGATATTGAAAAATAATCCCGGCAATAAACATAACAACGAGCATGGCTGACATTGAATAATAAATGGCACCATCACCCACAGCTTCAATGAGAAAACCTCCTACAACTGGACCAATCATGCTTCCAAGTGCAAACAGGATGGCGGTCATGACGTTCCCCGTCGGTAATAAATTGGCTGGGACTAGATCGGCCAAATAAGCTATTCCTAAAGAATAAAGGGATCCCAGTGTCATACCAGCCACCGCAAATAATGAAAACAATAGCCAAGTCATATCCTCTGCTAAGGGCATACATAAAAATAAGATAAGTCCTGACCCTATAAGGCCGATCAATACTTTATCACGTCCGACTTTATCACTTAAGATGCCGAGGGGAAGCTGAGTAATTAAACTCCCAAATACAAAGCCAGGAAGTAGGAAAACGGTGACGAAGTTCATATCTAACCCCATTCTAATGGCATACACTGGATAACTACCGTGGAGAGAAGCTTCTAAGTATCCGTAAAAAAATCCTGGTAGTAATGCAAACCAGGCGAGCTTCAATACTTTTTTATACCGGGAAAGCGTATTAAGTTGTGAAGCTGTTTCAAAATCACTTGCAGGCCACTCATTTTTCAAAAACAGCATAAAAATCCATGCAATTAAACTGGCAGTTGTTGCTAATATAAACGGAAGAAATTCATTTATTTCTAATAATCGAGTCATCATCGGCCCAAAACCAAACCCTAAGCCGAAAGCCAGGCCGTAGATGGCTAGCTGTCTTCCACGATTAGCCGGAGTGCTCGTGGTACTAATCCAAATTTGCGTAGAAAAATGAATCAGATTATCGGCAATGCCTACGACCATTCTTAGCACAAACCAAAACCAAAAAGCTTGCCAAAAAGGAAAGAGAAGTAGTGAAATTGCCATAATGATTAGTCCAATGATAATCACAGGCTTATAACCATATTTTCTAACGGGTTTTTCGATAAAGGGAGAAATTAAAATAATCCCGATGTATAGAGCTGCCGCATTTAGCCCGTTCCAAGAAGATGAGACGCCGGCCCCTTCCAGCATGACGGCAAGGACAGGTAACAACATTCCTTGAGAAAACCCAGCAATTAGTACCATCCCCACGAGTACCCAATATCTATAGCCAGGGTGGTTAGGCTCAGTGTAGTGAGTTGAATGATCCATTTGAATGAAAGCCTCCTAATGTTTGAGCAATTGAACAAATTAATACCACTCTTCATTGTATATCTAACTTAAAATAGTGCAAGACATTAAGCATCTGGCGTGACTGGCCTAGATTGAAACAGTAAACTATAATTTAAGAAGAAAGTTGACAGGAAAGGACGTTATTTGATGAAATTTACGTATAATCAAGATGATGCATTTGAAACAGATTTCGAATTCGGTAGGCTTACAGTGTCTGGTAATGAGGAAAAAGGATTCCGCCCCTTTCAATTGATGGTGAGTTCGATTGCAGTATGCAGTGCATCTGTCTTAAGAAAGGTACTGACGAAACAACGGATGGTCGTTCACGACATTCAAGTAGAGGCTGATGTCACTCGTGATCCAGCTCGAGCTAACAGACTATCAGCTATTAAGCTTCATTATGTGATTAAGGGTGATTTAACTGAACAAAAAGTAGAAAAAGCTGTCCAACTTGCAGCCCAAAATTGCCCTATGGCTCAAACGGTTAGTGACACAGTCGATATAACTGAAACGTTTGAGATACATTAAATTAGTTAAAAGGCATGCTGTCCTTTTTTAAAACAGGAGTTTAACTCACGTTGACTAAAAGGAGGACGGGTTTGCAGAGCGCATGGTATATGAGTATCACCTGACAAGAGAGTGAGGAGCACATTATGCAACAAGAACAACATGATTTTACTAAAGGGAGTATCATGAAAAAGATGATTCTCTTTTCCTCACCTATTTTTTTAACAAATATTTTGCAAACATCTTATCAAGTCATTGATTCTTTGTGGGTGGGGAACCTTCTTGGTCCCAATGCTCTTGGCGCCATCTCCATTTCAGGCACTGTTGTATTTACTCTCCTAGCATTTATCATTGGTATTAATACAGCTGCTTTAACGGTTTTGTCGCAGTACAAGGGGGCTAAGGACGACATAGGGCTAAAGAAATCTCTGAACGGTTTTGTGGTCATCTTAGGCAGCCTCACGCTTGTTATTGGAATTATAGGATTTATTGTTTCTGATAGTGTTCTTCAACTTATGGGAACACCGGAAGATATCTTGCCGATGGCCACACATTATTTAAGAATTAATTTTATTGGGATTCTCTTTTTGTTCGGCTATAATTTCATTGCCACAGTTTTACGTTCCTTAGGGGATAGCAAAACGCCCGTACGGTTTGTTTTGCTAGCTGTCATCTTAAACACGTTATTAGACCCTTTCTTTATTTATGTCCTTGATTTAGGTATTGCAGGGGCAGCTTATGCCACGATCGTGTCACAAGGAGTCGCTTTTCTTTATGGGCTTACTTATTCTATTTACAAAGCTGGTGTACCGTTCACCATGCCTTTTTTACCTGCTGTAAGTGAAGTGAAACATATTTTTAAATTAGGCCTCCCATCTGGCTTGTCCATGATTGTCATTTCTGGTGGAACGTTAGCGATTATGACAGTGGTGACAAGTTTTGGGGAAGAAGTAGTAGCAGGATTTGGTGCTGCGCAACGTCTTGATAGCCTTATTATGTTACCTGCTTTAACATTAGGATCAGCAATTAACAGTATGGCTGGACAAAATATTGGGGCTGGGAAATGGGACAGAGTTGGTGCTATCTCAAAAAATGGTCTCTTATTAATTGCCTTGGTTTCATTAAGTTTGAGTGCTTTCGTATTCCTCACGGCTGAATATGCTGTTTCTTTATTCGTTCAAGACCCAGCAACGGTTGCGTTTGGAACATTATATGTTCAAACTGTAGCGTTCTTTTATCCATTTTTGGGCATAAATTTTGTATTAAATGGTGTCGTTCGAGCAGCGGGAGCGATGTTTCAAGTCTTTATCCTTAACGTTCTTTCGTTTTGGGTACTCCGGTTTCCGCTAACATATGGTTTTTCTCGATGGCTTGGAGAAGCAGGGATAGGGGTAGGAATGGCTCTTAGCCTTATGTTGAGCAGTCTATTTGCCATCGGCTACTATAAGCTTGGTAATTGGCGGAATATCACTGTTTTGGATCGGAATGGTGAAGACACGGAACAAGGGACTAACTAGTTTGTACCATTCTAAAAACAATGGTCTGAAAAAATGCAGGTTATACGAAAGGTATACTGATTGAATATCATAATTTTTAATGTTTAATACGAACAAACGAACGATGCTAAATGTCTCTATCACATGGTCATTTTTAAAACGGATGCAGCGACAGGTGGTGACTCCCAGAGGATCAGAAACGTCTTCAAATCAAGGGTGCACAAGGGCTCATCTCCTCATTTAGTTGAAAGCGAGGCGTCGGGAAAGCGTCCCTCTGTAGCGGAATAGTCAATGTTGTAGTCGCTTTTACAGGTATTAGTTTGTATTATAAAATGGGTTCATACTGAATAAGAAAAAATAGTCATGTCATAAAACTTACACGACATCAATGATCGTTATATAGAGTGAAAGAAGACGTTGTGAGTGTAATCGTATGACTTTATTTTCATAAGGGGATGACGAGATATGGTAGAAGAACATATGATTCATAAAACTTTTTTTAAAACAATCGTTGATGAAGAAAATCAGCAGTCACCCGTTAAATCGCTAGGACAGCAGTTCTATGATATACAGCTGGATGAAACAGCGGATTTGTCCTCCGTAAGATTTGCTCAAGGGGAAGTGTACTACCATCATAAAGATATGGAGTCAGCAGTTTACAAATGGGAACTGGTGAAAAATGAGCTTCAGCCATGGGCAAGAAAAAATATTGGTGATGCTTATTATGAAATGGGCTGGCTCAGGGAAGCAGAGAGCACGTACACGTCTATTCAATCGGAAAGTCCAGTGCTGTCAGTGGAAATTTCATTACAACTCTTGCAGGTGTATGCAGATAAAAACAATAAGGATAAAGTACATCAATACATTAAAAAGGCCCTGGCTATCGACCCAAATTATCCGAATGTAACGGACATTGCCAGATCTTTTTACGAAGATGAACATGATTGGTACAAAGCAGTGGAATTAGCTGTTCGGGAGTCTGTGAGAACGGCATCACCTAAATGGTTTTCTATTTTAACAGATTATGCTGAAAAGGGTTATACAACGTCGTTTGCCCCAGAATATTTTGAGAATGTGCTCTTAACCGTGGCACAGACAGAACAGAGAGCCTTGTCTAAATTGGCGTCGGCCTTATGGGAAAGCTACTACGCCACACCTGCGAACATGGCATGGGTGCAAACGTTAAACGCTGTTACTGCTAGGCTGACGATCTCAAAAGATGTTCATTGGCATTCGCTCAACCGCCTATATTATAAAAACTATTTAGAATTTATGAGCGGTAGTTATTTATTGGACGACCTTAAGCCATTGCTTCCGGAGATGCTTAATGGATGGATCAAAATGACGAAAGGGAGTGACTCTATTTATCCTGCTGCTGCGATTCTTGCTTGGGATGAGAGCGTATCAGGTACACTTTCACAAGAAACGGCAGCGACAGCGGAGACCACCTTTTCGGATAACGCTACACAGTCAATAAGTATGGAGAACATGACTGCCCTGCTTGAAACGATTTTACAATGGGCTGACAAAAACGATGTGGTAGTGGAGCCGAAAATTAAATGGCTTGTATCACAATTATGGGCCTCTCAAGGTAGAAATATTCTTATTACTGGTGGTTCCCAATCTCATAATACAACAATGCTCAATCACCTGTTAGGTGAGGAATTATTTAAAGGTGAGACAGCCACTGTGTATGTCAAACATGGAGAGAAGCCAGCTTTAAACACTGTTAATACAGACGGCCTTGCTCAAGTGGAAGATATGAACGAATTAACAGCAAACGATTTAATTGAATTGACCTGGTCCTCTTCTTTATTTACCGAAGAGGACACGTCCTTAATCGTGGCTAAATATTCAGCTGATCCAACGGCAAGTGCAGGTCCTGACTTTGATTTCGTCGCAACCGCAGATGATGTATTTTATCTAATTGATGCAACAGTTGAAAGAATGGAAAAGGAGTATGAACGCTTACTTACATTTTCAGAAAAACATCGGGAAGACGACATTCATTTCGTTATCACTAGTACTCCGGACCGTGATTTAAATGATGTGACCTCACGCATAAATGAATTATTTAATAAAGCGCACATTCTTCCTGTATTTTCAAGCAAAGATACTCGCCAACTGGTTGACGTCATTAAGGAGACAGGAAAAAATGGGGAAGTCAGTAGCAACACGACAACGTATTTAAATGTCTTGCAGTCGCTATTAAGTCATTTACTCGATCGCCGTGAAACGAAAGAAAACACTTATAAACAAGCGATTAAGTTTAACGAGAAGCTGATAGAGCAAATAGAGGCATATCAAACAGGCGTAAGAGAGAGAGAAACAGCGAAGTACGAGGAATTAGCTGAAGCTTACCACGACATTAAAGAAGAAATGAAAAGCAAGGTATGGGAAGACGTTCCAGTTTTTCTTAAAGAGACAGCGAATGAAATCGATGAAGAGGCAGACTTTAAAAATCTGCATAATGAACTGAATGACAAAATGAATCATAAAATCCAAACATATTTGACAGAACAACTTATTCCAGATATGCAGACGGCATTTAATGACTGGCTGGTTGATGCAAAGGACAGTATGAATGACTTGCAAGCTTATTTAGATCATGCCTCCACAACATTAAATAACATGTACGGTGAAACGAATGTTTCCTTGCAAACAGATTTCCAAGTCGTGACTGATTGGAAGCGTGATTTAAATCGCATGGTCAATCGTGTGGACTTACAAGAACTCAATATTATGAATCGCTTAAAACCGGCGCAGTTTCTTCTTAAAAGTGCGGGGAAATTGTTAGGGAATTTTCAGCAAAACAATCACATGCTTTATAATCAATATCAAAAATATATTGAAAACGACAACTTTGAAGATGCGACAACGTCGATCATTAAACATGTTTTCTTTGAGTTTGATTTATTTGAAAAGAACCTGAAGGCAGACATTAGTTTATGTGTTGAAGCTGCGTCAAGTGATTTAGAAGAACATAAAGTAGATGCAGGTGCTCAAGTTAAGAAAGCCCAAGACAATCTTACGTTAATGAAAGATCATCCAGCCTCCTTTTATGACCCGCTAAAAATATTTGAAATCAGACTTCATCAATACCAGTTAATGAGTGAAAAAAATGTTCAATTCAATCATTAGTCAACGATCCCCGTTTTAAGAACGGGGATATTTTTTTTGTTTTAAGCAAAACTACCTACTAAGAACTTTTCTACAAAGGAGGACGCGTATCTGTGAAACGAAAAATGGCGGTTATAACGGGAATACTCGTTTGTGTATTTATATTTTCCACACTCTCTCCTTTCATAGCTTATGCAGAAAGTGGGCAGGAAACGAAAAAATCGAAGTCTGATCAAATACCGGAATCTGTTATTGACATTACAAAAGAAAATACGTATCCAAACCCGACACAGGATGTCCCAAGACTACAACCAAGTAAACTCACCTCTCAGCTGTTAAATTCGACTGATGTAAAAATTGACAATCCTGATTTAATCAAAATGATGAACGAATCCACCATTAAGAGCTCAAAAATAGGTATCGGGACGAATGTATCCATTTACCTTGGTGAATGGCCGTTGTCATATGAATCAGAGGATACGATGGTGAACTGGGATTTTGAAAGAATTAATACGAATATGGTTGATAACAGAGGGGGCTCTGATAAAAAGAAAATTCAGTTTAACCAGCAGCAACAAAAGCGGGTTAAAGGGGGACTTACCGCTGACATGACGGATGCTGAAATGGTTAAGAAAATGATGCTGAAAGAAGCTGCTGAAAGGACGAAACTTCCTTTAAGTTTTTCAACGACTGTTGGCTTTGGGACTCAAACTGATCGCGTCTACGACGTGGCCCCGAAAACAATGGGATACTTGACTGCTTATGCCCCAGCTGTCAATGAAAAAGGGAAGATAACGTATGGTGAAGTGTATCTTAAAGTGAAACGAGGCAACGCAGCTTTAGATATTAAAAACGTCACAAGACAAGGTGTTGGGGCATGGATACCTATCCAAGATTATCTCAACTTGAAATTGGAATCGACCAAGCAGCCGCGTTAGCCTGACGTACATGAAAAATGAGCTGGTGATAGTTAATATAAGCAACAGTCATTCTTACGCGTTTCTTTGAAGGGACGTGAAGATGGACGGTTGCTTTTTGTGATGGGCGGAAAGCTCCCGTCATAATTCATGCCAAAGCCACTGCCTAAGAAAGTTGGACAGTCTTGATAGAGACTCACTAGGAGCTATTTATTACAGATAACTGTCTGTAAAACTCCCGCCTCAAAATAGAGAGGAGAGCCATATTAATTTAGTCGGGAAATAACGTACGCTAATATTCTGATTGAAGGTTCGCTTTATATCGTAAGCATGCCTGCTTTTTACACGAATATAATGTGGTAAGGACACGGGAAAGATGAGTTTTAGAAATGAATGAAACCCCGCATTTGATAGTTCATTAGACGGTTCATATAGTACTTTCAATGCATGAAAGCCCACGCTGTTCATGAAAGGTTTGTTGATAAAAATTCTCTGCTCAAACGAGATAATTTATTTAGATGGGAGATAACAGACGCTAATGTCCTGATTCACTCAACGCCTACTCAGTGGGAGATCACGTTTACTGACTATAAAGGGCATGAAAAGAAGGTGGCATATGATGGCTTCTCTTTTACAATTAAAACGACTGAAACGTGGCTCAGTCATAGGCGTCGTTGCGCCAGCCGGCCAGCCTGATGAACAGAAATTGGCGAAAGCCGTGGCCTATTTAACATTAAGTGGCTACCGAGTAGTTTATGGTGCTGCGATTTTTCGAAAACATGGTTATTTAGCCGGTACTGATGAGGAACGGGCAGACGATATTAACAGGATGTTTCAACGCTGCGATATCGATGCCATATTTTGTGCATGTGGAGGGTATGGGTCACCAAGAATAGCCTCGCTTTTAAATTATAGTTTTATCAAAAAGCACCCTAAAATCTTTTGGGGCTACAGTGATATCACTTTTTTACATGTGGCCATTCAACAATTAACCGGATTAACAACGTTTCACGGTCCGATGCTAAGCTCTGATTTAGGAACTGAGACGAGGCAAGACGAACTGAAAGAGCTGCTTGCTTGGCTTCGAGCACCTTCAGCGCTAACTTACCGTGCAGAAGATATTCTTTGTCATGGAACAGCTCATGGAAAGCTTATTGGTGGCAATTTGTCTTTGCTCGTTAGTTCATTAGGCACTCCATATGAAGTTGACACGGATGGGGGCATTCTTTTTATTGAAGAAATTGACGAAGAGCCGTACGTGATTGACCGCTTATTAAATCAGTTAAAATTAGCAGGGAAATTTTCGAATGTGTCA
This sequence comes from Bacillus sp. A301a_S52, assembly GCA_024701455.1. GTDB lineage: Bacteria > Bacillota > Bacilli > Bacillales > Salisediminibacteriaceae > Salipaludibacillus. Next base: position 1,351,815 of record JABXYP010000001.1, read on the forward strand.
GCCGTTATATTAGGTCACTTCAATGCCTGTGTTGCCAAAAATGGGCGTCCTTCTTTTACACTTAATGAGTTGTTCATTCACCATATAGTATCAGCAGGGAAACCTGTACTGTCAGGCTTTAACGTTGGCCACTGTGAGCCGAATGATCCTATGCCTATCGGCGCGTTCTGTGAAGTTAATACATATGATAAAACAGTGGTTATAAAAAATCCATTTACACATGATTAGGTGAATTAACGTCATCTCTTGTAACAATGATCCACGCGATCTTTTACATGATGGCCGGATATTCGAGAAGGATGTTAACGGGAGGTTAGCCATTTTTTAAGCTTGACATAGGAAAACTGACCGAGCTAAAAGGCCTTTAAATTGTACGTTTAAGTGGGGGGGATAGGTGTTATGAAGCCATTCATCGGAATCACATCATCTTACAGTGACGAAAAGACGCTGCAGACGTCTTACGACAACATTAATGCCATTACTCAAGCAGGTGGTGTCCCTGTCGTCTTACCGAATGTGCCTACGACTGATGCCATTAATGCTACAATCGAAAAACTCGATGGCGTACTTGTAACAGGAGGTGGGGACATTGATCCAAGTTTATTTAATGAAGAACCTCTTCCACATTTAGGATGCCTCCATCCTCAACGAGATCAATTTGAAGTGGCATTATTAAAAGAGGCGATGTCACGTAACCTCCCTATTTTAGCTTTGTGTCGTGGGTGTCAAATTTTGAACATTGCAGCGGGCGGGGATATGTATCAAGACATTTACAGTCAAATAACGAAACCCCTTCTCCAACATACGCAACGAGCTCCGAGGTCTTTTCCCTTTCACACTATCCATGTGACTGAGGAAAGCCTTCTTAAAAAAATTACAGGCAAGTCCAAGTATCGCGTTAATAGTTTCCATCACCAGGCTGTCCGACGACTAGCAGAAGGCTTTCACATTAGTGCATTATCTGACGATGGCATCATTGAAGCGTTTGAGAGCAGCAAGCATTCATTTGTTCTAGCGGTACAATGGCATCCAGAGTCTATGACATCCGCCGGTGATATTCCGTCACGTAAATTGTTTTCTACGTTTATTAATGCCTGTCATAATGGTCTGTCTGAAATCACTAACTAATAGGATTAACAGCTAAAAGACTGGAGGGAGCTGACTTATTAATGGAAGAACAGTACCGAGTAGGCGTGTCAGTAGCCACTCTTTGGACGTCACCTCAAAAACCTCGGGCGTGTGACCAAAAAGTACTGACATCGCCAGTTGATATCCGTGGCTGGTTAAAAGAGTTGTCACAAACAGAAAGACGACAATTGAGTGATGATGACCTCATTCAAACCCAAGTATTATATGGGGAAAAGGTGGTTGTGTTAGACAAGCAAACTGACTGGCTCAAGGTAGCTGTGACGGAACAACCATCTTCAAAACACGAAGCGGGGTACCCGGGATGGTTGCCAGCAACACATGTTATAGCAGAATCGCAGCTAAAAGCCTATCATAGAGATAGAAAGTTTGCTGTCATTAAACAGCCGACAGCTTTTGTTTACACAGACGATGGCGAACGAACGCTTGAAGTAAGCTATCAGACGACATTTCCGTTAATAGATTCTCCCGATAAGGAAAAGGAGCTGCGAGTTTTGACTCCACATGGGTTACGTGTCATTAATAAACAAGATGCGGTGATTTATTCTGACTTGGCTAGCATTCCGCGACCAAATGGAACGGATTTAGTCAAAAGTGGTGAAATGTTTCTTGATTTACCCTATTTGTGGGGTGGCATAAGTGGATTTGGTTTTGACTGCTCCGGCTTTACATATATGCTACATAAAGCGTGGGGTATTGTTATTCCACGAGATGCGTCAGAACAAGTGAGGCAAGGTGTTTCAATAGCACAAACTGATTGTCAGCCTGGTGACCTTATCTTCTTTGCGAAAGATAAAGGAAGAGGACCAGTGTATCATGTGGGTATATATTACGGTGAGGATCGCATGCTTCATGCACCTAGTTCAGGGAAAAGTATTGAGATTGTAGAGATTGAAGAGACGGTACACCGGGATAACTTTTACACGATTAAACGCTTTTATTAAGATACGAAGTGTGGGGAAAGTGAGTAAACAGAAGAATAAATTACAAAACCTTTGGAGCTTGTGCACCAAAGGTTTTGTAGATTTCATAAATTTGATTAGCGTGATAAGGAAATTTGAGCCTTTTGTTCGTGGAAGTCCACGTTAGAATAGTACGCATTTTTTACTAATAAATTTGGTCCGAGACATTCAACGGCTGGGCAGTGACAGCTAAGACTTTTGGCAGTCTCTGTGCGCTGCCACTTTTCAAACGCTTCGGGAAGTGATTGGTGATGGATACTGCCGAGAGCTCCCTCAGAAGCGAAATCAGTGACGTGAATGCTTCCGTCAAATATACTGACATTTAATCGGGAACGCCCATCGGGATCATTTCTGACAGTGACATTTTCTGTGCTATAAAGACGGTTTAGGAGGGAAAGATCCTCGCCGTTGTGACTGCAAGCATAAAAGGGCAGAGTTCCGAACAGCATCCACATCTGCTTGTTACGATGATCGAGTAAACGGTGAATCCCTTGACGAATGTCTTCGAGGCTAGCAATTGTTAAATCACTGGCAAAGTTACTGGGATACATAGGGTGTACCTCATGTCGACGACACCCCATAGCAACGATTTGATCATGAATCTTTTCAAGATGAGGTAACGTGCGGCGATTTAACATCGTTTCCGCAGAGATGAAGACGCCTTGCTTTGATAGCGCTTGGCTGTTCTCTACCATACGCTCGAAGTAAGTTTCACGCTGCTTCAACATTGGTTTTCGATCCATTACAGCAAACCCAATATCAACGAAATCATCCACACTTCCATAATTATGAGAGATATGAAGAACATCTAAATAAGGCGTAATTAAGTCATATCTTTCTAATGGCATAGTTAAATTCGAATTAATTTGTGTTCGGGCACCTCTATCATGGGCATATTTAAGAAGGGGCACGACATACTCTTTCACAGACTTCATCGACATCATCGGTTCTCCACCTGTGATGCTAAAAGCCCGAAGATGTGGAATCTCATCTAGTTTGTCAATGAAAAGCTGTAAAGGAAGTGCTTCCGGGTCTTTTGTTAGTAACGAATAACCAACAGCACAATGCTCGCATCTCATATTACACAGGTTAGTTGTCGTAAACTCTATATTTGTAAGTTGTGGCTTTCCGTATTCTTTTATATCAACGTAAGCTTCCCAAGGGTCATTTGTGGGACTTAAGGCCTGTTGCTCTGTTTGCATGCTCTATCACTCCTTTAAAAACGGTGCGTCGCCGCTTGGCATGATTGATGATGGAAAAATAGTCATGAATAAGTCATTATCGATTTCTTATGTTACATGATATACAACTGAAAAGAAATGGATAAACTATGAAAAAGACAATTAAAGGTTTGAACATAACAGTGTTTTTGATACAATATGATCTGGAAAGACGTTTGGACAAGCATGGAAGGAGTACGATGATGCCAGATTTAGAACAAGGGAAACAACTGAAACTTGAAGTATTACATGAGAGAATGGAAAATTTAGTTGAGTTACTTGACTCCCTAGACCCAGAAAAAACAGGGGTAGAAGATATTGACCGACTAATAGAGATGCTTGATGACCTTGAAAATCAATGTAAACAATATCGTCAGCAAGCAGATTAATAGAGATAGATTTAAAGAAGCTCCTAGTTTGGGAGCTTTTCTTATCGATAACCGACTGTAAAACTCCTGAGTAGAGAAAATCGATTATGCGAGAAATAACGGACCCTAATGACCTGATTAACTCAACGACCAATCAGTGGGAGAAGAACGAAAGCCCCACTGATTTAATATGTACTTTATCATCCACATATTAAATGAAATTTATTGCTATTATTCGTGTTATTGCTTTAAAAACATCATTATGAAATCAACTCAAATAGGTGCTAAAAGTGATATAGCGTTAACGTTAGAAAGTAGTGTAAAATAAACAATTATTTAACGTATATTGGAGGAAGAAGCATGACAACGATTTATTTTATCAGGCATGGTCAGTCAGAAGCGAATTCCAAAGGGATTATTCAAGGACATGCTGACTTTCCGTTATCTGACTTAGGCATACGGCAAGCAGAGCTTGCTGGCAAATGGCTCGCTAATGTTGAATTAGACGCGATTTATGCCAGTGACTTAGGAAGAGCTATGGTAACCGCTGAGCATATTGCTGCACACCAAGACTTAAAAGTCCAGTCGTGGCCTAGATTACGTGAAGTTGGACTAGGACCGCTAGAAGGGAAAACACGTGAAGAAATGGCAATAGATTATCCTCAGTTGAAAGCAGAAGCGTTACTGACATCAGGGATTCAGGGAACTGAACCAGTGGAAAATCTTACGGAACGTTGCGCACATTTGGTTGAAAAAATGACTCACACTCATCCTGATGGGAGTATAGCAGCAGTGAGTCACGGCGGCTTTATCGGTATTTTTCTTACTTACATGATTGCTGGCACAGACTGGTATAAGATGAATCGGCCATTTATGATAGGGAACACTGGCATTACAAAAGTATCCCTCTCTCAAACAGGGAAAGCGGAAATTCATTATACAAACCGAACTGAACATTTAGATATAGAAGGAAATCTTCTACATAGCTCCACGATTGCTTATTGAAAGCTCGCCTAATGGCGGGTTTTTTTAAAAAGTTCAGCAGCGGCCGCTGGATTTTCAGCAATACGTCCGCGAAAGTCAGCAACCCCCCCTAAAAGTTCAGCAATACTGGCTTAACTTTCAGCATAAACCTCATCAATTTCCGCATCTCCCACTATATTCAGTGTTAAGCTCCCTTTAAAACGAAGTGGGGGTGAATGAATACCATCATTTTTTCACATAATGAATGATAATTGCACTAATACGAAAGCGGGGATTACATATGAAGCGTGTCATGATGATGTGTGTGATAGTAATGATGATGACGATAATGGTAACAGAGATGAGCGCTCAGGCGGCGTTAAGTAACGAAGAATATAAGTGGAATTTTAAGCCGGCTAAAAATCACGAACCCCCCACTACTGAACCACATTACCAGGAGCTTATCGATAAATATGGAGGCTTGTACATTGGTGATACATCAAAGAAAGAGCTCTATTTGACATTCGATAATGGCTATGAAAATGGCTATACAGCAGAAATTTTAGACACATTGAAGGAAAAAAATGTGCCTGCGGCGTTTTTTGTAACGGGGCATTATTTGTCTGAGGAAAAAGAATTAATTAATCGGATGGTGAATGAAGGGCATATTGTCGGCAATCACTCATTTCACCATCCGAGTCTCCCAAAAGTATCAGATGATCGACTCATAAGAGAAATTCGCACGCTTGAGGATGAGTATAAAGAGGTCACTGGCCGGACAGATATGATGTATTTGCGCCCACCACAAGGGACGTTTAGTGAACGAACCCTTGCTAAAACAGCGGAGATGGGCTATACGAACGTATTTTGGTCGTTCGCTTACAAAGATTGGGAAATTGACCATCAAAAGGGAGCCGACTATGCCTATGATAAAATCATGACGAGGGTACATCCAGGAGCTGTCATGTTGCTGCATGCGGTCTCCAGTGACAATGCTCAAGCCCTTCCGAGAGTGATCGATGACTTGAAGAAGGAAGGCTATACGTTTAAAAGCCTTGATGAGTGGCGAATTAAAGAGGAAATGTTCTTCCATTAAAAGATAAAGGAATCAGCTTCTGGGCTGATTCCTTTTTCATGATTAATTAGCAAAACTCATTTCTCCGAGAGCATGTGCGATTGTTTCAAGTGTCGACACATCTGTTACATCGAAGGCGATTGCTTCCCGGCTTCTAACGACCATGATGCCGACAGCTTCATTTGAACTATTTTTCAACGGGAATTTTAATTCACCGTTCGCTTCCCACGCTAAGTCTTCTTCTAAATCTGAAGCCGCAGCAAGCGTCATCTTCTCTTCTCTCTCAAAAAAATAAATGCCGACCCAATCGATATATGGGACGTGCTCCTCTAAAGAGGTGGCAGTTGTTTGTAACAGTTCAGGTAACTCTTTTCGCTTGTATACGTCGGACATAATTTTTAGTGACGCAATATCAGTTGCAATGGACATATGATCTCTCCTATCTCAATTAACGTCTGCACGATCATTTTATCAGACAGGCAAGAGGAATGGGCATGCCAAGTTAAGGTAATCAATGAAATATGGTATGCTGGTAGTGATGGAAGGCGGTGTAACAATGGAATGGACGCATATGATTACAGGACCATACAATTTTAACCAAGCGTTAAAACGACTGAAAATTGATCCACTTTTGACATTAAATGTGGTAGAGGAAACGTTAACGCTGCCGATTTGGATTGAAGACAATCCAGTGACCGTGACAGTGAAGCAATTAGGCACATTCGAAGAGCCAATGTTTCATATACAAGTCACAGATCACGAAAAGGTGACAAAAGAGGCGATAACAGAAAAATTGACACACCTGTTTCATTGGGACACCCCGCTCGCTGCAATTGCTGACTTTTTTGAGAAAACAGAATTAGCACTTCTTTTTCAACAGTATCGGGGGACCCCTTTTGTCTGTGATTCTCAGCTTTATGGGAGCTTAATGAAGACGATTATTCATCAACAGCTCAACATGGCGTTTGCTTATACGTTAACGGAACGGTTTGTGAAATCATTCGGCTTTCAACATGAAGGTGCATGGTTTTACCCTTCCCCGGAGAAAGTAGCGAACCTTGAGCCAGCACAGCTTCGAGAGCTTCAGTTTAGCCAGCGAAAAGCTGAATACGTCATTGATACATCACGAATGATAGCAGAAGGTGATTTGAACTTAAACGAGCTTGTACAATTATCTAATGAACAAGTGATCGAGACACTTGTAAAAATCAGGGGGATTGGCCCGTGGACAGCAGAGAACTTCCTCATGTTTGGTCTAGGCAGGATGGACCTCTTTCCCATTCAAGATATTGGGATACAAAATGCCATGAAAAAGTTTTATAATTGGGAAGCAAAGCCGCTTCATGCTGTGATGCTAGAAAAATCAAAAGAATGGAAGCCATATCGAACGTATGCCTCTCTTTATTTGTGGGAGAGTATCGAAACATAGTATTTGAGGTGTAAATGTGAAACGACAACAACAGGCGAGAGCGCCGAAAACAGAGTTGAAAATAAAACAAGGTCAGCGCTTCCCCTTAACCATTAAACGACTAGGGATTGATGGAGAAGGAGTGGGCTTTTTTAAGCGGCAAGTCGTCTTCGTACCGGGGGCATTACCAGGTGAGGAAGTAGTCTGTGAAGCAGTGAAAGTGTCGCAAAAATTTGCTACAGTGAAAGTGGTGAAGTTGCGCCGGAAATCTAAAGATAGGACGACACCACCATGTGCCGTTTATGAGCAATGTGGCGGCTGCCAACTGCAACATATGACGTATGACGCCCAGCTTCGTGAGAAAAAAGATATTGTGCGGCAAGCATTTGAGCGATATACAAAAATAAATTTAGAGCAGTTAGATTTTCACGATACGATCGGCATGGACGACCCTTGGCATTATCGCAATAAAAGCCAGATGCAAGTAGGGATGAAAGATGGTCACGTGATCGCTGGACTTTACAGCTCGAACAGTCATAAGCTGATCGATATTACGGACTGTATCGTCCAACATCCACAAACAAATACCATTACGAAAGTCGTCAAACAAATAGCAGACGATTTAAATATACCAATTTACAACGAACGGAAACATCGAGGATTTTTACGAACGATCGTTACGCGCGTTGGCTTCAAAACAGGAGAATGGCAACTGGCTCTTGTGACAACAACGAAAGAGTTTCCAAGAAAGGAACTGTTTTTAGAGGAATTGCGTCGTCGCTTGCCAGATGTCACGTCAGTTATTCAAAATGTCAACAAAGAAAAAACGTCGCTTATTTTTGGTGATGAAACGATTGTGTTATATGGAAAAGAGAAGCTTGAGGAGCGGTTAGGTGATTTTACCTTTCATTTATCAGCCCGTGCTTTTTTTCAATTAAATCCAGTGCAAACGGAAAAACTCTATGATGCTGCGAAGCAAGCGGCTGAACTAACTGGGAAAGAAAATGTTGTGGATGCTTACTGCGGAGTCGGCACGATTGGCCTATGGGTAGCAGACAAAGCGAAAGAGCTTCGTGGGATGGATGTCATTGCCGATTCAATTAACGATGCTCAGAAAAATGCAGCGGCACATGGCGTTGACCATGCCGTCTATGAAGTAGGTAAAGCAGAAACGTGGCTTCCAAAATGGGAGAAAGAGGGTTGGCAAGCAGATGTGGTCATCGTTGATCCTCCGCGAACAGGTCTTGATGATTCACTCATCGCCACACTGCTTCGGACAAAACCATCCCGCATCGTCTACGTGTCCTGTAATCCTTCCACCCTTGCCAAAAACGTCAAAGAGCTAGTAAAAGGTGGCTACACACTAAAAAGCCTCCAACCCGTGGACATGTTTCCGCAGACGGCACAGGTGGAGTGTGTATCGTTTCTTGTATACGAAGGTAAATAAATTCTGACGCCAACAGTTGAGAGCCTTTCTTAGCAATAGAAAGGCTTTTTTGTTTTAAGAATAAAAAAACCTAAACTAATATATTATGTTTTCTTCCACTTTCATGTAGAAAATGATGGTAATATCAAAGGGTATGTAGATTAAATATTTTAGCCGTTTTTCAACTAATAGGCTATATTAAGAATATTTTGTTGGTGAAAAGAAAACAGAATGAGTGACGCAAGGGATAAATGGTTTAAAACTGTGTTACGGGGGTACTTATGAAAGCTCACTATTATTTAGGTTGGTTTAACAATTTTTTTTCAGAGAAACTAGGCAGGCTGTTACAGGAGGATATAACTGATAGAAAATCGCTTGCTATGATTAGCTCGAATCCATCTATTTATGAAGATGATGGTGCTACTGAACGCTCGTGGCTTGACCAGGCTGGCATTATATTTGATGAATATCATTTAATTAATTATCGTGTACAGAAGGAAGATGCCCAAACAAAAATTCAAAATGCATCAGTCATTTTCTTGTTGGGGGGAAATACTCTTAAACAAAATGGTTTTTTGATGGAATATGACTTGTCAAAATTTATTAAAAAAAGTAGCGCAGTTGTGATGGGAGCAAGCGCTGGTGCCATCAACATGTCCGCTAAATGGTTATGCTCGAAAAACTTTGGATATAAAGTTGAAATGAGCTCTGTTTACGACGGAATCGGTCTTGACAATTTTTCCGTCCTGTCTCATTTTGATCTTGAAAATAATATTGAACTGGTTCAAAGCGAACTTTCTCTCCTTTCGAAAGAGATAGATATTTATGCGTCGAACAAAGATTGCGCTGTACGTGTAAAGGGAGACAAGATCGACGTTTTAGGCAATGTTTTTTTAATTTCCAACTCAAAGATTCAAAAATTGAATGAGACGATCTAATTGTAACGAATGGCTATGGCTTGATTGAATGATTTTTTTGCAAGGCCTTTATTTTATATATAGTGAAAGGGAACTATGTAAAATAGGATTTTCCGGATAGCATAGATATACAGAACAACCTACAGCAATCGTTCAATTAATGGTGATCTTTAGTAAAAAATGGCGGCGGTGAACCTGGTTTCTAATAAACTAGGTTTATTTTTGAAGTTTGTGGTAGATAGTATTAAAATTTACTTGATCAAGTAACCGAACATTTATTTTTATAAGAAAGAGGATTATACGATTAGCAAATGATTGTAAGATATGGTATGGGAGTGTTTAACAGTGATAAAATTTTTTGAGTATAACTGGCAGGTAAGAGATGAATGGTTTGACTGGTGTAATCAACTAACAATTGAAGAGTTGTTAAAAGAACGTAGAGGTGGAACAGGAAGTATTTTATATACTCTTTTTCACATTATTGATGTGGAATATAGTTGGCTTTGTGGTATTCAAGCTAAAAAAGATGTAGTCGTTCAATTTGCTGATTATAAAACACTTGAAAAGGTTAAATCTCTCTCAAATACATGTCGAATAGAAATAGCAGAATTATTAAAAACAAATTTAAATGAACTAAAAGAAGAACTTGTAAGTGTTTCTTGGGATGAAGGTGAATATACTGGGGATGACATATTACACCATATAATTGCCCACGAAATTCACCACATAGGTCAACTTTCTATTTGGGCAAGAGAATTAGAACTAAGCCCTGTCACTGCTAACTTTATTGGAAGGAAATTCGAATCCATTCACTCTAATTGAACGAGTGGATTATGTGGATTAGTGGAACAGCAGCAATATAGAACGTGGTGGGTGCAGATATGTGAAAGGCATACACCAAAGTTAGGGATTGCTGAAATTAGGGCTTACTGAATAACCTGTAAGCCTTGATATGGCAACGAAGACAGTCGAATAGTCTTCTCCCCATCCTATATCTTCTTTCCGGCTGCCTCTATTACGTTGTTTGTTCGACCCCATTCATCCTTTTCGAAAAGGATGAGACGTAATATCAACTGCATAGAGGCAGCATGGTAAATCATCATGAATTTACTTCATATTTTCTTCTTTTTTTTCATAAAATAGTCTTCCATGTTTCTATCGATATCAGCTATGATTTTGACCAGTTCGTCCATTGGGTATGTGAAGTTAGATTCTACCCATCTGTTGATGATGGCAAGGCAACCTTCTACATGATATCCCACATGATATTTCAATTCTTCGTTAACTTCAGAAAGTTTCCAATCCTTACGCCAAGTCTCAATGCACTTCTGCTCAAATAACACATTCAGGCGAACCATAAAGCTGCTCTCCCTTTTAGTACCAAACAGCATTTGGCATAATTGTTTGTTTTCTATAATGTATTCAAATAATATGCGGTAAAAGTGACTAGGAGGTTGAGAGTAGTTTTGCATAATTAAATCATTTAGTTCTTCAACTACGGCATCCTCCACCTGGTCATACAAATCATAGATATCTTTATAATGAGCATAAAATGTAGCTCTGTGAATATCAACGTTATCGGTTAACTCTCTGACCGTTATATTGCGGAGGTCCTTATTCACCATCAATTCTACAAGACCATTACGCAATGCTCTTTTTGTTTTTCTTACTCGTCTATCTTCATTAGTATCCATAAAAAGTTATTATACCTCCCGACATTTTATTTTCAATGTGTCGCTTAACAGACAATCAGACACACAATTGAATATAGATAAACGACACTAGTTAAATTATAATACACTTATAAGGATAGAACAACTGTTGTCGTGTTTTGTGCTTGTTACTCAAATAAAAGTGTAGTGACAGGAATAGCTCAAACATTCTATCAAGAAGTTAGAAAGGGCGTGAGAAGAGAATGGATAGGCTTTGAAAAATGAACGTATTAGAGGTATGAACTTGGAGATATAGTTACAATTATAATCACTATTTTTGCATTGAGTATCATTTAAAAACTGTGAATGATAGTAAATGATTCTTTGCATCAATGTGAATTTACTTAAGGAGGAAAACAGATGATTGAATATAGAAGACCAGAAATGAAAGAATTAAAAGGTATCGCGAAGATGAGTGCCATAACATTTGGTGATTATCCAATATTTCATGAATTTAGCAATGAATTTAGCAATATGGACAGCTTTATTGATTTAATGAGTGAAGTCCAACATGTTTATTTAAAAGCTTACTATAAAAACGCAGATTTCTTCGTAGGGGAGGAGAATGGGCAGATTAAAAGTTTTGCTGTTTTAATACGTCCTAATAGTTCTAAAGTGAGTATTTTTGATTATTTCCTTTCGGGTGCGTTTAAACTATTGAGGAAAGCTAGCCTTAGAAAGCTTCTTAAGCTATTAAATATTCTTGAAGAAGGACACGGGCCGATCAGTGAGATAAAAGAACAGTCGTGGGTATTAGAATCTCTAGCAGTTGATAAATCTTGTAGGGGACAGCAATTAGGGACTAAAATGCTCAATGATTGTATTATACCGTATATTTCGAAGCAAAGCTCCGGTACTAAGGAGACATTTGTTACTTTTACTAATACAGAGAGAAATAAAAAGTTTTATCTTAAAAATGGATTTACAGAATTTGATTATACACCGATAGAGAGGAAGGGGACGACTATTGGAAATTGGAGTTTCCGGATGACGATAGATCCTGCTCGACCAGCAATTAATTAAATAATATCATAGAAAAAAGCTATGATAGAATAGGCGATAAAGAAGGAAAAGTACTTGTTTCTCCTTTAAGGTCGACACTGGTGATGAAGTGAAGGTTGACAGGGGAGTAAAGAGGAATACTGGGAAGTGGGTACCGTTTCATATATGTGGAGGAAAATAAACATGAAACAAATAGTGTGGCACCTTTTGAGCAGTTAAAAGACTCTTTTGATAGTGGATATTTTAAAGTCTAGGCTAAGTAATGGTGGTTCATAACATGAGAATGATTTTTTAAAGTGAAATTAAAGGGGGGAAATGATTCAGTGGTATATTATGGTGACGATCTGTTTAAAGGTACAGCCAAGTATTATTCGAAGTATAGGCCCATGTATCCTGCTTCTTTAATAAGATATTTAATTAGAAAGTTTTCTCTGAACGGTAAAGGTCATATGCTCGATTTAGGTTGTGGTACGGGACAATTAGCATTTAGATTTTCCGATTGGTTTGAAAAGATAGTCGGAATTGATACAGATCCTGACATGATATCGGAAGCAATAGACCTAAGTAAAGATATGAGAATTGAAAATATACAATTTTTTAATGGAAACCTTGATAAATATAAGGTTAATGCTCATACATTTTTTTAATTGGTAACGATAGCGAAGGCCTTTCATTGGATGGACAGGGAGATGGTGCTGGAAACATTATACGAAATGATTCCCTATGAAGGTGGGATAGCTATAATTGATAGCTATTCTCCAAATAAAGAGCTATCATCTTGGCAAAAGAAAGTGAATGAGGTAGTGAAACAGTGGTACGGGCATGTAAGAAGGGCCGGTGATACTACATACTCGCACCCTACTACAAGCCATCAGCAAATTGTAGCAAATTCCAAGTTTGAATCAGATGTTTATCAATTACCTACTTATGAGTATTGCTGGTCAGTCGAGACTATAATCGGCCATCTATATTCCACTTCATTTGGAGCAAAAAGGTTTCTTGGAGATAACGTAAATTCCTTTGAACAAAATCTAAGAGAAGAGTTGCTATCTATTGAAAAAACAGGTGTGTTTAAGGAACTAATAAACATAACAGTTATAATAGCTTTAAAAAAATAACTAATGTTATTCTTAAGTTAAGAACACGAGATTTTAGTTGACTAATGGTGACAAAAAGCTTTAGAAAGTTTGTTCTTTCTAAGCCTACTTACAATTAATTCTGGAGGAGGGGTTATGTTGACAGTTAAAAAAAATTTAAGGGTGTGTGAAAAGGGACATAAGTATTACAAAAGTAGTGAATGTCCAAGCTGCCCTACCTGTGATAAAGATAAGCCTAAAAATGGTTTCCTTGCGAAACTCAGTTCACCTGCAAGAAGTGCCTTGCTTCACGAAGGGATCGACACCTTGATAAAATTATCAACGTACACTGAAAAGGAAATCTTAAACATTCATGGTATTGGACCAGCTTCCTTACCTGTGATGAGAACATTATTAGAGGAAGAAGGATTATCATTTAAAGAATGAATAAACTACAATACTGCATAAGTTAACTGGGGCGAGGATTGGTAAATGTGATTCTAAAAATTTGCATAATATATAATTAAATAAGTGAGAGCCTAGTCAGATGAGTCATTGTAGCTCTTGTACTAGGAACTTTTTTTATAAAGAATATATGTTGAATTGTAATAGACAGACGCCTATTCTAAACACAATAAGAACACGTGTTACCAAAAATGATGAAAGTGGATTGGAGATGTGATACTCATGGGGAATACTGATAAATTTGAAATGATTGCTAATACGTATGACACGCCTGATAGAATGAAGATTGCAGAGGTATCCTCTGATGCCATCCTCCAGTATTTAGTGGATGCTAAAAGAAAGAAAGCTATTGATTTTGGATGTGGTACAGGACTTGTGGGAATGAATTTGTTAAATGAATTTAATTCGCTGCTTTTTTTAGATACGTCACCAAACATGATTAATCAAATTAAGCAAAAAATAACTGATGTTACTAGTCAAAATGCAGATACGTTATGTTTTGATATTGAAAAGGAAAATTTGCCGGGTGTTCATGCTGATTATGTTTTTATGGCTCAGGTTCTACTCCATATTGAGGATGTTAAATTAGCTTTATCACGCCTATTTGATGTGCTAAATGAAGGAGGACATTTACTAATCGTAGATTTTAATAAGAATGAAAATATTGTTTCAGATATGGTGCATAATGGATTTAACCCAGAAGAATTAACTGATATAATGACAAAAATAGGGTACAAAGATATTCAATTTAAAACTATTTATACCGGCAGTAAAATATTCATGGGGCACGATGCATCGATGTTTATTTTGGATGCAAAAAAAGAGTAAGATCCTCTTCAATTCTAAAATTATCTATCACTGGACGATTGAGGTTGGGTAGGAGTTGGTCCTAAACAAGTGATGTTTTAGACTATTTAGGATCATTATGAATTTAATTCGACCTTTTAACAATTTAGGAGGAAAAAAATGATAAAATAATGACAAGAGGAGCATTTAAGAAAGCAGGCTGTTGTACATGAGTTTACTAGAGAAGTTATATTCTTTAATTATATTTTTAGCAGTGGTTGTTGGATTAAGTTTAGGACAAATCGACCTCATAAGAACCTATGCAGAAAGCTTTATTCTGCCTTTGTTAGTTACAATGCTTTATATCACATTTTTACATATTCCAATTGAAGAGATAACGGCATCTCTTAGGAACATCAAGTTTACCTCTACCTCACTCATTATCAATTTCTTGTGGACGCCTCTATTAGCGTGGCTATTAGCATCCGCTTTTTTAGGGGCTCATCCGGCTATTTTTATTGGCTTTATCATGCTAATGGTTACCCCATGTACTGATTGGTACTTAATATTTACAGGAATGGCAAAAGGAAATGTGGCTTTATCAACGGCTATTTTACCTTTGAATTTAGTGCTGCAAGTGATACTTTTACCTGTCTACTTATTGATATTTGGAGGAACGACAGGAGTCATAGAACTTCCATTTTTGATAGAGAGTGTCTTCGTGGTCATATTTATTCCTCTAATGCTAGCCATTCTTACAAAAATGCTTCTAAAGAATAAGCACCAATTTGCTGATAACCTCTTATCTAAATTAAGTGCACTTCCAATTATTTTTCTAAGCCTTGCGATCATGGCCATGTTCTCATCACAAGGTAAGTTGTTAATTGAGAACTTAGACCTTATGTGGAAAATAACCCTCCCAATCTTTTTATTTTTCATCATCAATTTTATTATTGGGCAAAAAGTTGGGCGATTCATGTCATTTTCTTATAAAGAGAGAGCGAGTTTAAGCTTAACGACATTGGCGAGAAATTCACCTATCGCTTTAGCTATTGCCATGACAGCCTTTCCTGAACAACCGCTTATAGCGCTAACGTTGGTGATCGGCCCATTATTAGAATTACCTATTCTAGCTATCATTACACAACTTTTGTTAGTAATGGCAAAGAGTGAAGAAAATTAGCTATTAGTGCGTTGATTTTAGAATTGGCCATTGGACGACTCACGAACTAATAAATAGTGAAAAGAATCGTATGAACGTTATCAGGTGAATAAGAGAGAGGCCCCACAATAAGAAGGTACTGATGAATTTTTTTTGCAAAACCTCACGTATTCTACAACATATGACTCCTTTTTTTACTAGGATGGTAAGTGCTAACGGGAAGAGACTCGGAGATAAATAGTATAGAGGAAGGTGAATGATATGGGATTAACCTATCAACAGTACGGGAATCAAGACGGGTCATTGATGGTATTTTTACATGGAGGTGGTGTAAGTAGCTGGATGTGGGAGAAACAAATCCACTATTTCAGAGACTATCACTGTATTTCAATAGATCTACCTGAACAAGGAGCTAGTAAAGAAACAGAGACATTTTCGATTCAGTATAGTGCGGAAAAAGTAATTGAGATAATAGAAAAAATGGCAGATGAAAAAGAGATCATTGTCATAGGTTTCTCATTAGGTGCACAAGTTGCTATTAAATTACTAAGTTTAAATGCCAGTTTAGTTGATTATGCCATAATTAATAGTGCTTTAGTAAGGCCCAATCCATTTGTTAGCAAGATGATTAAACCTGCTGTCAAACTATCATTCCCTTTAGTTAGAAACAAAACATTTTCAAAACTGCAAGCTAAAACACTTTATATTGGACAAGATTACTTTGATACATATTATAAGGAAAGTTCTCAAATGAAGTCAGAGACACTCATTAGAATATTAGAAGAAAATATGTCATTCACAATTCCACAAGATTTTAATAAAGCAGAAAGCAAAATTCTAGTAACTGTAGGAAAAAAAGAAAAGTCAGTTATGAAGAAGTCGGCAAGAGATTTAGTTTCAAATCATGCTAATTGCACGGGAATCATGATCCCAAAGATTGGTCACGGCATATCGTTGATTAATCCTAATTTCTTTAATCACATGGTGGAAAAGTGGCTACAAGAAGGTGCTTTGCCCAAAGATGTCACAATAATTAAATGAGTCGATTTTATAATGACGTTTTTAAAGCTATCGCACGAATAATAAGCAATACATATTACGTCCGTAAAACTCCCACAGATTGAAGAGCATTTTATTTAATATACGGATGATAAAAAGTGACTGAAACGCAAGGTGACGACTCCTGAAGATTAAGCGCAGTCTGAAGTGGAGATCAGAGCCATGATGCGAATGTTGGTATATTCATTTAAATTTATTAAAACTAACAGGAGGCACTTGTGTAAGAATTAGGAACGCTGTTTTATTATGACATCTTTATAGTCTCGTAAAAAGGAGAGAATCAATATGACAGGGAAAAGTGAAAAAGACATACTATTAGTGGAAAGTGACAAAAATTTTAAATCATTACGTAGCATCATTGACTCTATCCCTAGCAGAAAAAGAAACATGTCCGTTGAAACTCATGAAAGAGATAAGAATTTTCGCGACGTATTAATGCATTTATCACAGATAACCGTCCGTAAAACTCCCGAGTAAAATAGAGAGGGGAGCTAACGGACGCTAATGTCCTGATTGACTCAACTAACAATCAGTGGGAGAAGAACGAAAACGCCACTGATTGAAGGTTCGTTTTATATGAATGGCATGCTATGTTGGAAAGATGGTATAGAGAAGGAATGGACGGGGATACCCCGTTTATCCCAGCAGCTGATTTTAAATGGCGAGATATTAAGCAACTTAATATGCAAATTTGGGAACGTTATCAAGATGTTACGTTAAATCAGGCTCTAAAAAAAGTGACGTTAAGTCATGAAAGAGTGATGGACCTCATTAAATCACATACCAATGAAGAAATCATGACAAAAAAATATTATAAGTGGACAAAAACAAGCCATCTATACAGCTATTTCTCAGCAAACACGACTAATCATTACATATGGGCGATAAAAAAATGTGACGCTATTGCAAAAGCTATCTTAGAAGGAGAAAAGGACAAGGTCGTACAATGAAGTTATTAAACTAATAGAGAGCGATAGTTGAACAAACAGTAGTGGCTACTGTGTCACGACCAGGAAGGTTAATAAAAAACTGATGATGAAATAAGATAAATTCCCCAAAAATTGAAACTCTTGTTAAGTCACGAATATCTCTATAAACCTAAGGAGGAGAGAGGGTAAAAGACTATGAAGTTTTATTTAATACACCTCCAACATTAGAGGAATACATTTATTTGTGCTCAAGTGTTGGGTGGGAAGACTATATGAATTTTGATGTAGCAGAAATTTCACTACAGAATTCATTATTTTCAGTGAGTATAAAAAAAGAAAATAAAATCATAGGAATGGGTAGGGTTGTTGGGGATGGTGCGATTTATTTCTATATTCAAGACGTAGTAGTTCACCCAGCAAATCAGGGGGACGGTATCGGTAAGGAAATTATGAACATTTTAATGAATTATATAGAAGAAAATGGACCTAATATGGCATTCGTTGGGTTATTTGCTTCAGAGGGTAAAGAGGAATTCTATCAAAAATATGATTTTATAGACTACTCATCGAATATGATAGGCATGTTTAAAGTAATATGAAAAAATAGGTATCAATTCCTATTAATCTATCTGGCGTCTGGTCGTTTACACGGAGTGCGAAAAAAACAAAATTGTCGTTGTTTCAATTATGAAGCAGTTTAGTTGTATGATAGCGGCGGCATTACTTTATTTAGAATAAAAACATTTTTGAAAAGGGTTTTATCACAGTTAACCGTCCGAAAACACCCGCGTCAAAATAGAGAGGAGAGCAAACTCTATATAGGCGAGAGATAACGGTCGCTAAAGCCCTGATTCACTCAACTATGAATCAGTGGGAGAAGAACCACCACTGATTGAAGGTTTATTTTATAGGTTAAAATCAGGTTAATAATTTTGGAGGTTTTATGAGATTCTTATGGTTAATTTTCACTTTAATACCCGCACCATTTTTGTTTCATTTTTATGAATATGGGCAACATGTTAGGCCTTCTTTTCTATTTTTAGGCTCATTGTTGCATGTTGTAATAACGGGTGTCCTAGCTGTTCACATAAAATATCGCTACATTATTTTGATTAATATTATTACAGGAATTTTATCATTATTTCTGGCTATCTATTTAATTCCTGATGATGGAGGTTGGTTTAAGCCATTAGGTAGAGACTTAACCATTATATTTACTGCAATTGTTTTCTTAATAGGACAATTATTAGTTAGTTTTGTTTCGAAAGCCTTTTCTGCAAGGAAAGATGACTAAATTTTAGTATTATAACAATTGTGTTAGTGAAATAATCAACATAAAAAGACATGGAGATGATGTCTAAGCTTTTTTCGTATACGTTGTAGTTTATCACAGCTAACCGTCCGAAAAACGGTCGCTAGAGTCCTTTGATTCACTCAACTATCAATCAGTGGCAGAAGAACGAAAACGCCCAATAATTGATAGTTTGTTTTATGGGGAAACATGGTTTAAAAATGTTTATGAATAAATAACACAAAGCATTTAAAAGTAGTGCTATGACAATGGTTCTGTAAACGATCCAGACTGTTAAATAAGCATGCTACAATTTTTAACAAAAAATGTGTTGGATTGTTGATAGACTTTCATAAAAGCGTTAATTATATTAATCATAGAGGAGTTGAAGATATGATTGGTATGACTATTCGCCTTTTACGTAAAAAGCATAAAATGAGTCAAGAAGAAATCGCTGAGAGAGTGCATGTTTCTCGCCAAACCGTAGCGAAGTGGGAAAATGATGAGGTTTTACCTGATATTCAAAAATGTAAATTGTTAGCTGATTTGTTTGACATAACATTGGAGCAATTGGCTGATGATATGAGTGAAAAGGAAGTACATCAACTGGCACCAAAAGGTAAACATTTCTTTGGTGTGGTAAAGGTTGGGGAGCGAGGACAGGTAGTTATTCCAAAACAGGCACGAGATCTGTATCACATTCAGGCAGGTGACAAACTTGTCGTTTTAGGTGAAGATGCGACAAAGGGAATAGCACTCTTAAAAAGCGATCATTTCCTAGAGTTTGCAGATATGATACGTCATTTTGAAGTGGCGGAAGGGGAGTTAGAATGAGTAAAATCGTTTTCTTTTCAATTCCTGCACATGGTCATACGAATCCGACACTACCTGTTGTATCAGAGCTAGTTGATCGTGGCCATGACGTATGGTACTACTCTTTCATGGCATTTCGAGAAAAAATAGAAAGTTGTGGTGCTAAGTTTATTCCGTGTGATACCTTTTTACCCTCGATCCCCCAACAAGAATTTGAACGAAAAGTAGGAAAAGACTTTGCTGCATTGATTGAAATGATTGCAGATACCACCGTCGCCTTAGAGAAGGAGATAAGTGCAGAGCTAAAAGACTATCAGCCAGATTGTATTGTATCTGATTCATTAGCTTTGTGGGGGAAATTACTAGCGCAAAAGTTGGAAATTCCCTACATTTGTTCAACGACAAGTTTCGCGTTCAATCAGTATACGGCTAAACTAATGAAACCTGGTGTAAAAGAAATATGGAGAACAATCATTGGAATAAGACGAATTAATAAAAAAATAAAAATGTTACGAACGCATGGATATGAAGTGGATAATATGTTGTTCATTATTCAAAATGATAATGAAACGGATACGATTGTCTTTACATCAAAGGATTTTCAGCCAATGGCGGAAACTTTTTCTAATAGGTGTGCCTTTGTGGGTCCTTCAATCCGAAAGTCGTCTCGCGTTTTTGAAAACGTCACTAACAAAAAATTGATTTACATATCATTAGGAACAGTACTTAATCAGCATATTGATTTTTATCAAAATTGTATGAAAGCTTTTACAGACAGTAACTATGATGTGATTATGTCTGTTGGTGAAAAAACAAACATTGCCTCGCTTGGTACAATACCAAGCAATTTTACTATCCAACATCACGTCGACCAGATTGCCGTTTTACAGAGTGCAGATGTATTTATGACGCATAGTGGTATGAACAGTGTGAATGAAAGTATGTATTATGGTGTTCCGATGGTTTTATACCCGTTACATAGTGAACAGCGGTTAGTGGCCGATAGAGTCGTTGAATTAGGAGCAGGTATCAAACTAAAAGGTTATCACGTGAAACATTTGACTAAAACAGTAGAAGAAGTGCTTACGGATCCACTATATCAAAAAAATGTAGAGAAATTGGCTAAAAGTATACAACATGCTGGTGGTGCTAGAGAAGCAGCTAATGTCATTTTGGCTAAGGCGGCTGAACATGAATCAGTCGTAGAATGACAGCTGACATCACTCCTTTCGTTTTAATAGTTCTCGCTCTGCTTTCGTTGCCCATATCTACCGTAGACTTAATTTGCGGTAAACAATTATGGTGTTCTTAGAAAAAGATGCTGATTCCCGCCTGGGATCGTGAGGATTCGGGGAATCAAGTTAAGAAGTCGATCTGAGAAATAGACGGAAAAAGTCCCCCTATATTCCGTAAAATGAGCTCTGTTCTGCACCTAACCGAAAAATATCCGCTTATTTTACTTTCACCAATGACTCGATTATTGACAGACTTCTTATCTAAAGGTGAAGATATTAAACCGAGGTTTTTATTAATGACAACCTTGCCCTATTAGGACTTTATTGTTCTACTATTGTTATCTAGTTCTAATGTGCCTTAAAGTTATGATATCCAAAGAATAAGTTCTTTAAGTTAGGTGGTAACCCCTGGAAATCTCTCTTTAATCGGGTATTCTTTTATTTTGTTCTAAACAACTTGAATCATTAAACTGAAAATAATGACGTTATTTATCCAATGCTAGTGATAAATTTTTTTGACAGTAAACATGACTTTAATATATGGTATATTTAGGAGATTGATAAATAAAGAGAAATGATAGTTCACGTGATATTTACGAACAAGCACCAAAAATGGTGATGAAACTAAACAAGGTGGAAAAGCTGAAACAATCAGCAAGTGGGAATATACTAAAGAAAATGCAAACTAATAAAAGAACGAATGAACCCAAGTAGGTTTAAATTTGTCACAGATTCTAACTACTTATGATGTGAGGTATATGAAATGGTGCTACATCGTTTACTTACTGGAGAAACAATTGATCAATTAATCACCCAAATTGACAGAGATCAGCACTTACTTTTTTTCAGCTATTTAACTCAGCGAAGGGGAAAGGCTCAGTTTATTGGACAATATGTCGATGATCATTTGACTGCTGTCTTAGCTTATATCAGTGACCTGCCTTTTCCAGCCTTTAGTTTTTACTGTATAGAACGGGAAGAAGTGCTGTTTCCTGAACTAATAATGTTTGCGAGAGAGGCATACCGCCTTAATGACCATGTGACGTGTGGTACGATCCTTTGTGATCATGACCTTCAGTTATTTCAATCTTATGGTCTTATTACAGGGAGCCCACAACGGTTTTTAACTATGAAGCATGTGAACCAAGGAAAACTACTGACATCTCATAGAGCGGAAGACGTTAAAGTAGAAGAGTATGATGAGGTCGTACATTTTCTACAAAATGAGGGAATGAGATTCTTTACGAAAAGTGAAATTGAGCGTTTCCCTTTCCTTGGTATTAAAGACGGAAAGAACTTCATTGCTGTAGGTGGCTTTCATTTTTATGACGCTCAACTTGTGGAAATTGGGAACATTGTTACGAGGCAAGGTTATCGCGGCAAAGGGTTAGGCAAGCTCCTAACAAGCCAACTTACAATTATAGGTAAACAACGTGCCACAGATGTTTACCTTGGTGTATTATCAGAAAATAAACCTGCTGTAAATGTATATAAAGGCTTAGGCTATGAAACGACAGCTGAGCGATCAATTGTTGATTTTACGTTAGCTTTGTCGTAAAGATAGATAAGATTATAAGTGCCGCTCTAATAGAGTAGTTTAATGAACATTGGAGAAAGGCTCTGATCTTATTGCGGATGGGCCTTTATGTCTGACGCTTCTCCCTGATTTTTGAGATGGCACGTCTCACTGTCCATATAAGCAAGGCCCTAAATACTAGCGAACAAAAGACATAGAATGCCCTTTTTGTCGTTGTATAACAGTAATAGTGGTAAAGCGATAATCATCAGTTGCTATCTGTTAGCTGTAAAATGAATTCAGTTCCATGGCGGAGCTGGATTTTTTGTTTTGATCTCAGATAAGCGTACGTAAATCTCCCGGCTAAAAATAGTGATCAATTTAGGCGGGAGATACCGGATGCTAATGTTCTAATTTCCTCAACTTCAATTAGTGAGAGCTCCCGCTTATTGAAAGTTATTTTTGTGAATTATTAGAATGTCAAAAGTTAGACACACTTTTGTAATCTTTCTGTAGTGATTTCTCCATCGTTTTTTCAAAGATCATAGATAAGGTTGTCTTATATTCAACGTGCCCTATTACCTTTATAAAACTAATGTAAGGCTCAAGAATATAAGAAATATAGGTTCTTTTTTAGAAGTTTTATTGTTTTTGGAGGGAAAAGCCTATTTCTCTCTTGGAAAAAACACAGGGAAAGTTTATAAAAGAGCACCTTATAACTATGAGGAGGCAATTCATGAAAATTCGAACTATCATTTTATGGTTTACTATCCTATTTACACTATCAATTCTCATTGTTCTTCCCTTTCAACTAGTAGAGGCCAATGAAAAAGACTTGGAGAAGGAGATTGATTCCTATCAGGAACGTCAGGTAGAAATTGATAGGGAAGCAGACGAAGTAAATCATGAATTGGAAAAGATTAAGGGAAAAACAAAGGAAGCTTACAATGAGTTTCAAGAGTTAGATGAACAGGCCGTAAAAACGGATAAACAAATTACTGAAAAGGAAATTGAGATGGATGAAACGGAGAAACGAATAGATGATCTTCAAATAGAAATAGAGGAACTGGAAGAGAGAATTGAGGAGCGGGATGAACTGCTAAAGGAACGAGTACGCGCCATGTATCAAAATGGCGGGAATATCACTTACATCGAAGTGATTTTAGGCGCAAATACTTTTGGAGACTTAATAGAACGGGTTACTGCGTTAACAACGATATCTCGACAGGACAAGGATATATTAGAGCAGCATATTGCCGACAAAGAAGCGTTAGAAGTGGCCATTGAGGAGCAAGAATTACAGTTAACGAATTTAGAAGAACAAAAGAAAGAATTACAGTCATTATTACAAGAGATAGAAGATCAACTTCAGGAGAAAGAGACTATTGTAGAGGTGTTGGAGAAGCAGCAGATTGATGTGGAAGATTTCATTGTTTCCTATGAAGAAGAGAAAGACATATTGAAAAACCAAGAAGCAGCAGCTAAAGCGGAGTTGAAACGTTTGGAAGAAGAAAGTGATAATCGAACCCAACAGTCTCAAGTAAGTAGTAGTTCCAGTTCCACTCAAAAACAGGATAATCAAGGTACGTTAACATGGCCGACATTAAGTACAGACATTACGTCTCCATACGGGACAAGAATTCACCCCGTTTATAGCACAGAAGAGTTCCATCATGGAATTGATATAAGTAACAATCAAGGAACAGATATTTTTGCCGCAGAATCAGGGACAGTAACTGAAGCAAGGTACATGGGGGGATACGGGAACACAGTCATGATTTCTCACGTGATTGATGGCCAAACAATAACCACGTTGTATGCCCATTTGGACTCTATTAATGTTTCTGTAGGTCAACGTGTTGAACGTGGGGAGCAAATAGCAGTGATGGGAACCACAGGCGTATCCACAGGCGTCCACTTACATTTTGAAGTGCACGAGGGTGGCTGGAATGGTCAAAAGTCGAACAGTGTAGACCCATTAAATTATTTGAATTAATGAATGCTGCAATTAAATTTTCAGCACGTAAAATCGAACAATGATCAATAAATGATATCATATAGTCTCTTTAACTGTGGTGAAAGACGTTGATTTTCTGAGGAATAGGCCTTCTGAATATTCAATGATGGAAAAGGTTTTAGTTAAAGGGGACCTTCGCGAAAGTGGCCGATGTAGTTGAAGGTCCATGTATGAGTCGTTCCCTACAGATGAATTTTGTATGGATGAAATTGGTTCTAATAATTTCATTGTTTCATCATATTTTCGATTTAAACTGATATCAGAATACTAGAATAAAAAAAGAAAACTAACAAAGTTGAGGGGGAAATAGAGATGGATCTTTCGTATTTAGCACTTTTATTATGTCCATTAATGCTAGTTGCCATGTTTTTTATAATGAAGAGTATGAACAATCCTAAGTCTCACGACAACGGTAGTCATCATTCAAATGCGACTGAAATGGAAAAGAATATGGCGAAACTGCTGGAACAAAATGAAAAGTTAGAAAAAGAAATTGATTCACTAAAGCGCTATCGTTAATAAAGTTTTCGTTTATCACAGATAAGCGTCCGTAAACCTCCCGGCTCAGGTAACCCCTATTTAGGCGGGAGATACCGGATGCTAATGTCCTGATTGAAGGTTCGTTTTTATGAAAGCTAGTTAACTTATAAATGGAAGGAGAACGATGGAATGAATTCTTCCTTAATAACCGTCATTTTATTGGTCATATTAGTCTATATGTTATTTAAGTGTGGAAAAAGCATGACCGGGAAAAGCGGCGGATGTTGTGGATCTAATGAATCAACTAATTTAAATAGCGTGGAATCGAAGCTGGCTCAATTAGATAAGGAAAATGAAAATCTTAAAAAGAAACTAAATGAAATGAAAGGTTAAACTTACTTATTTGATAGGGGGAAGACATTGGATAATTACTTATTATTAGCTATCGTTGCTTTAAAAGGGTTATGTCTATTCTTTTGTTGGAAATCCATATCTGTCTCTAAAGTACAAAATAAACAAACGTTACAAAACAATCTATCAAAGGAAGAAACGACACTATTAAATGAAAAAATGGATAATGCCATCGAACAAAATCGACTTCTTCAAGAAGAATTGCAGCAGTTGCAAGAAAATAGAGATAAATGATAACTTATTTTAGCTGCTTAAAAACTGGAGGCTGTTGCTGGGTATCAAGTGTTGTTGCGTAAAAAAAGAGTTTGTTGCGTAAAAAACAAGGTAAGATGCTGAAAAATTGGAGTCTGTTGCTGAAAATCAAGCATCCAATGCTGAAATCAAGGTAAACAGTCACCAACATAAAAAGAAAGGCCGATGACTCGTCATCGGCTTTTTCTAACAGACTTATATAACCCCTTGAGCAATCGTTGCTTCGGCTACTTTGATAAATCCAGCAATATTGGCCCCAGCTACGAGATTGCCGGGAGCATTATAATTCTCCGCAGCTTGCATGCTTTCTCTGTAGATGTTTCTCATAATATCATGTAGCTTGGCATCCACTTCTTCAAAGGTCCAAGCAATACGAGCACTATTTTGTGCCATCTCCAATGCTGAGACTGATACACCTCCTGCATTAGCCGCCTTCGCAGGGGCAAACAGTACCCCGTGATGTTGAAAAAGATGAACAGCTTCCAATGTTGAAGGCATATTAGCCCCTTCGCCCACTGCTTTTACACCATTAGAGACTAATGTGTTAGCTGCTGTTTCGTCAATCTCGTTCTGTGTTGCACAAGGAAGGGCAATATCGCATGGTAAAGACCAAATGCCTGAGCAGCCTTGCACATAAAGAGCATGCGGGTACTCATCGACGTAGTGACTAATTCGTTTACCTTCTACTTCCTTCAAACGTTTTACCGTCAATAGATCGATGCCATTTTTATCGTAAATATAGCCACTTGAATCACTACACGCTACCACTTTTGCACCTAGCTGTATCGCCTTTTCCATAGCATAGATGGAGACATTTCCTGATCCAGAGACGACAACCGTACTGCCGGCAAAGCTGATGCCGTTATCTTTAAGCATTTCCTCTACGAAATAAACCGTTCCATAACCTGTTGCTTCTTTTCTAGCAAGGCTTCCCCCGTAACCAATACCTTTTCCAGTCAAGACTCCCGCTTCAAAACCTCCGCGCATTTTTTTGTATTGTCCGAACATATAACCGATTTCTTTGGCCCCTACACCGATATCGCCTGCAGGCACATCCGTATCCGGTCCAATATATTGGCTGAGTTCAGACATAAAGCTTTGGGTAAAACGCATAATTTCTCCGTCACTTTTTCCTTTTGGATCAAAATCAGATCCACCTTTTCCCCCACCGATGGGCTGTCCTGTTAATGCGTTCTTAAATATTTGTTCAAATCCGAGAAATTTAATAATACTTGCATTGACAGAAGGGTGGAATCGCAAGCCACCTTTATATGGGCCGAGAGAGCTGTTAAACTGAACGCGAAATCCGCGATTTACTCGTACATTTCCGTCATCATCTACCCAAGGAACACGAAAGGAAATAAGTCTTTCTGGTTCTACGATTCTTTCAAGTACTGCTTGCTTAATATAATGCGGGTTTTTATCTAGAACTGGTAGGAGTGAGTCAAATACTTCCTTTACGGCCTGGTGAAATTCGTTTTCGTGTGGGTTACGCTGGATGATAGTGTCATAAACCTTTTGCACATATGCTTGAACGTCAGTAGCATATGTGTAATTCTCTTTTTCTAATGTTTTCATATACGGCCTCCCTAAACTCCCCTTAAACCAAACATATTATAATGAAATATATAACAATGGTTTTCCCCACCATGCTAATTGTCATTCATGCGGTACAAGGATAGATTTCTACTTGGGAGTATTTTATAATTAAACAAATCATCTAATCAATATCAATAATTGATAAATTTAATGCTTTTTTAAGATTGATATAAGGGTGGGGTATTATGGAACTGAGGCAATTAACGTATTTTATGGAGGTAGCTAAACGGGAGCATGTTACTGAAGCGGCAGCGGCTCTACATGTGGCCCAGTCTGCTGTCAGTAGACAGATTTTTAATCTCGAAAATGAATTAGGTGTTGACCTATTTATTAGAGAAGGTAGACGAGTGAAATTAACACCAATTGGAAGGGTTTTCTTAGAGCGCATTAATCACGCTATGAATGCACTAGATGATGCTAAAAGAGAAGTTCAAGAGTATTTGGATCCGGAAAAAGGGACGATTCGCGTGGCGTTTCCCATCAGTCTAGCTGCTTACACTTTGCCGACAGCAATCTCAGCGTTTCGAAAACAGAAACCAGAAGCTAAATTTCAATTAAAACAAGGACTTTATCGAGAGTTGATCGATGGTGTTATTAAAGGGGATTATAATATGGCTCTTATTGGTCCTGTCCCGATGGGGGAAAAGAAAATTAAACGAAAAATTCTATTTACTGAAGAGATCGTGGCACTTCTCCCCATGCATCATCCACTGGCTGAAAGTAAGATAATCCATTTAGAAGACCTAAAAGATGACCCATTTGTGTTGCTGCCGGAAGGATTTGTCTTTCGTGATATTGTAATTAAGGCGTGTTCTGAAATAGGCTTTTATCCGAACATTGCCTTTGAAGGTGATGATATCGATGCATTGAAAGGATTAGTGTCAGCTGGACTAGGTGTGACGTTAATGCCAGAGGTCACTCTCGTGGACAGCACGCCTCGTTCAACGGTGAAAATTCCACTGAATGAACGGAGTGTGACCCGAACAGTTGGTGTCATAACTCCGACAGAACGAGCGCTCTTGCCAATGGAAGAAATATTTTATGCTTTTTTAGAGGAATTTTTCTTGAAGAGTTGGAGGACATAATAATATGTTTCCAATATGAGGTGGTAGGCTCAAAATGAGCTATCACCTTTTTTGTGGAAAATCTAGGATAAAGCAATATGCATTTTATATTAGAAAATTATCAAGAAAAAATATAACTAATCGAAAACTCTCATTAATTCAGTGTGCTCTAATATAGTCATTTTCATCCTTTTAATGATCAATTTTGAATTTTTACTATAAACGTCTAAATAGAATGCTATAATAAATTGGAACGATATATAGAACAATTGCACGTTTATTTCTCTTATAATAGTTCATTTTTTGAAAGTGATAAAGTGTTAAACGGTGCTTTAATAGTCGTTTTGCCGCATACCTATTCTTTCATGGTCACATTCGTGTAAAAAGCTTAATTTTAAAAATGGAGGTAGTCTATGAATAAGTCATCGTACTTTCTTTGGTTAGTTACTAGTTTATCTGTATTAATTGTCTTACTATCTAGCACACCAGCTAGTGTTTCAGCACAAACCACTCTATTTAATGAAAGCTTTAATGGGGCAACAACTCATAATGTCTTTACAACGGATTACCGATCGCTGCCTAGTGATTCTAGTACACCTATGTTTATGAGAACAGGTGGGACCGTTACAGCTGGGTCAAATAAACTTACGCTAAACGGTGGAAGAATGACAATAGGTGCAAGCACTACGACAGATACAACTTCTAATTCAACACCAGGTGGCGCGTTTGACTTAAGTAAACCTTATAAAATCATCATCAATATTGATCGTGTAAGCGGTGATTCTAATAAAAATTTCCAAGTGTATGTTGATAACAATACGGTAAGCATGAATGAGTCTATTCATGGCGGTGCTTCAAGGGTTTATCAACAATCAATTGGCAATATGAAAACAGGAGATTTAATTATAGAGCCTGAAGTGGGAACAGCAAATTCTTTTATTCAAGTACGAACTGAATCTGATGGAAGGGTCGATATTAACAGTATTCAAATCGAGTATTTAGACGGCTCTGCACCTTCCCACCCTACTGGTCCAACCCCAACGCAACCAGGCATACCAGAAGGAGATCGTACCTTTTATGTAGCGACGAATGGTAATAATAATAACAGTGGTAGTCAATCATCACCGTTTGCTACTCTTGATCAAGCAATCAGTGTTTCTAAACCAGGTGATGTCATTGTCATGAGAGATGGGACGTATTCCCACGATACGAGAATTACCGCTAATAATAGTGGGACTTCTAGTAAACCTATTACGATCGTAAATTATCCTGATGAAACCCCTATTTTAGATTTTTCCGCACAAGAGGAATTGGCAGGGAGAGATGGTTTAAGAATAAATGGTGATTATTGGCATATTATTGGTATTCATTTAACGCAAGCAGGAGGAAATGGCTTTAGAATTCATGGAAGTCATAATAGAATTGAAAGATGTGTCGCCTATGAGAATCGTTTGACGGGTATTCATTTAGAAGATGGTTCGCATAACCTTATTATGAATAATGATAGTTATCGCAATTTTAATCTTAGAGGAAGAGTAGGGAATATGTCAGATGGCTTCGCAGCTAAGTACGAAGATTTAGGTCCTGGGAATGTTTTTTATGGTAATAGGTCTTGGGAAAATTCAGATGATGGTTTCGATTTTTGGATGGTTACAAATACATTAACGCTTGAAAATAACTGGTCATTTGGAAATGGGAATCCGCAGTTTTGGAACCATCCTGATTTTGACGGTGGTGGAAATGGGTTTAAGCTTGGCGGAAACCATAAACCAGGAAATCATATTGTTAAGAGAAATATGGCGTTTGATAACCATGGTAAAGGGTTTGATCACAATAATAATACCGGTGCATTAACGTTGATTCATAATACGGCTTATAATAATGGCATAAGAATTAACGGGCGAAATTATGATTTTCCAAATAATCCATCGAATGGACAGCATACATTTATTAATAATATAAGTGCAAATGGACAAGTTACCGCCCGCTTTGCAAGCAATTCTATATTACAAGGGAACAGTTGGCAAACGGGTACGGTTACGTCAAACATGTTTGACAGTGTCGATACGAGCTTAGCTAAAAGACCGAGAAAAGAAGATGGATCATTACCAGATATTCATCTATTTGTACCACGTTCAAACACCTTCCTTATTGATGGTGGTGTGGATATTGGAGAGCCGTTTAACGGTACAGCGCCAGATATGGGGGCTATTGAAACAGGGCAATAGAATACCCCACCATTTAGTTCTAAGCCATTTAAATAAAAATGGCTTAGAACAACACTTTAATAACAAATAACCGTCCACTGATTGAAGGTTTTTTTATATTGTGCAAAAGTAATTCCTCATCATCATTTTTTAGTTGTGACCACCTACGGTGAGGTGCAACTTTTTTAAAAGTAATCTTTAGGAGTTCACTCATTGGCAGCACTAATAGTTGGAAATACATCGATGGTCACATTGCCTTGAAGTGCACGGCTAATCATACATGCTTTTTCCGCTTTGTTAGCAAGCTTATCTGCCAGCTTAAAATCTCCATCGTTGACACTAGATTTTAACACGATGTCAGGGCGGTGAATGATTTTCTTATAAGTAATGGTACCGTTGGTTACGTCAACTATGCCTTCTGATGTCATCGTTAAACTCACTTTATCTAATTGACTACGTTCCATCATAGCCGCTAATGTAATAATGTAACAGGTGGCGGCTGCACCAAGTAGCATTTCATCAGGGTTAGTTCCTATTCCTGGGCCGTCCATTTCAGGTGGAATAGACACTTTTGTGAGTAAATTTGCTGTTTCGATTTCCCCTACATCATTTCGTAAGCCGGGCCAATTTGCTTTTACATGAAATCGGTGCTCTGCCATTTTTCCTCCTTAGGTGTTGCATAAGTCATGTATGTGGTTCTGAGAATGGTTAATTTTGTTTAAACCTGCAATGGAAGTTTATTAAATGATTGTATGTTTGTCAAATAGAAAGCATGACCACAGTAAGTATGCTTCCTTATTAGATGAGGCACAGTCAGAAATGTTAACTGAGTATTAAGACTAGTTTATCGTGAGCTTAAATTAATCTGGCTTGAAAGAAGAGGTGTTAGAGGAAAGGGATATTGCGTGGCTTAAGAATCTCTTATGTTTACTATGAACTCAAAAATAATTTCACACCTCATAAAGATGGCATTGGTTGTCAAGCGATAGGGGCAAATATCGTGTTATCTTGTTTGTGAGGAGGTGCTTATAATGCACTCATGGGAACAGATTCAAAAAACTGTCGATTATATTGAGGAACATTTGTCTGAAGAAATTAAGATTGAAGTACTGGCCAAAAAAGCGGTCCTATCACAGTTTTATTTTCAACGTCTCTTTAAAAGGTTGGTAAAGAAATCTGTGAACGAGTATATAAAGCTACGACGTCTTGCAAGAGCGTCTGAGAAATTAGGAGATCTCAATAAGAGGATTATAGACATTGCGTTAGATGTTGGTTTTTCATCTCATGAAACGTTTACTCGTGCTTTTAAAGGAGCATATGGCATAACACCCGAAGAATACCGTACTCACCCTGTTCATCTAAATCATATTATGAAACCTGAATTATTGTTAAAGTATACGGTGATTGATTTAGGTGTTCCTTTGATTATAGATAGTGTGGTTCTAGAAATAAAACGTAAGACGCTTGATGTGGCTGAGACATATATGGGTCTGTCCGGTCAAGTCCCGATCTCTCAAACACCTATTGGAGAAGCGACTGGTATTGATGAACCTGGGCAATTATGGGACACCTTTCATAGTATGGCATCACGTCTTCCACACCTTAAGACAGACGGTAAAGAAGTGGGTGTTTCCTCAATAGGTGAGGAGGGTCACAACACATTCTCTTATTTTGTTGGGGGTGAGGTGAGCGCTACTTCTTTTGATGCTGGAGAGTTTGTGACATGGTCGTTACCTCCTGGGGAGTATGTGGTATGTTGTTTTGAAGCAGAAAACTTTCAGCTATTGACAACTTTAGCCCTTAGTCAAGCAATGAATTACCTTTTTGGAACGTGGCTTGTTAACCATCAGTTGGAAATACATCCCTTTTCAGTAGAAAAATATTATAAAACTAACTCGGATGTGGCATATATGGAAATATGGGTTAGACCAGTAGAAAAGTAATCTCGTTTTAGATTAAGAAATGAAACAATTCGGATTGTGCGGATTTGAGTTAATCAGTCATTTAAAAAAATACAAGAAGAGACGGACAATCTATGAATTAAGACTAGTAACATTGGGAACTGAACTTTAAGAAACGGATGAGATATATGACCATTGGTGATTTGTAATAGATTATAATTAGTAAACATTATAATGGTATTTCATGAAAAGGAAATAAATATATTTATTTAGATGTTGAGCTCTTCCACTTATTAAATCAAAAGCGTCAGTAAGGACAATTTTCTTTCCTGACGCTTTTTTGCTTGGTAACGTTGCATGATTCAATTTTTTTCAAGTTGACAAGAAATAAACATAAACTGCTCTTAAAGTGATAACTTGGGTTAGTCTTTCATGATAGTGAACCTATTTTATCCCAGATAACCGCCCCTAAAACGCTCGTGTCATAGAGAGAAGAGAAAAATTTAGATAGGCGGGAGGTGCAATTTCAACGTGACTCAGCAGTTGAATGCCTTTAAGTAGAGGAACATCCTTCTGAAGCCTTTAAAATAATGGAAGCCTGCACAGCTCAATACTTTATTTAATAACCTCTGTTAAAAACGAAGCTTCAATCAGTGGGAGTTTTTGGTCATCTCCCAAATGTCTGATTAGATATTCACGAGATTGGAAAAACATGTTAAGATAAAAAGGTATTAAAAGGGACTGGTGGAAAGATATGATCCGCACATTAAACCACTAGGAACGACAATTACGATTCAGCCTATAGTTAAAAAGACAGGCAGTGAGTACTAAAAGTTAATTTATCATCTAACTTGATATGTGAATGAACATGTACGTTAAGAGAATAGATGAAGCATCAGTTAAGTGTGTATCCGTAAGCAAGATGGATGCACACTTTTTTAAATTTGGGCTACAAGGGACGGTGTTTTAATCTATTTTTAACCTAGAAAAAGGATAGAATTTAACCTTGCCTGTTTATACTTAACTTATAAATGGAGAGGAAGGTAAGGTGTCTTAGATGGAAGATAAAAGAGAAATTATTTTCTGAAACGTCATTAGGTATGAAACAGCGGCTAGGTATAGCGAGAGCCATGGCTCATCAGGCAAAACTATTGTTACTTGATGAACCGACAAATAGATTAGATCCACATGGAATAAAAAAAGTAACGTCAGCAGCACATTCTATGAAGTATTAAATATTGAGCAAATTCAGTAGAGGGGAAGGATTCTAATGGAAAAAATAACATTTATTATCGCCATTGTTTCATTGGGTGGCGCACTGGTAGTTTTCATAGCTAACCTTCTTAACTTTGGACTCAAAGGCGGTATATTAAATAAAGGACGTAAGTCTACTAAATGGGTAATTGGGTTATTTATTGTTTATATTATTAGTTTTGCAATGTTTATTTTTATTAGCTCCAATTAGATTTACACGAATAAAAAGTTTGTACACAAGGGCATGAGACAATTACCCAGGTTGTAAGAATCGTTTATAATGAAACGCACTTAGAACATTATTTAATGTGAATAGAGGCGGATATGTTATAGACAAATGACAATCTTAGTTTTGAGATCGAGCACAACGAAGTAAGGAAGACAAGACGTTAGCGGGATACTGATAACGTCTTGTCTATAAGAGTTAAAACGAGTCAACATTACGATATGATAGGGACACATAATTCACAATAACCGTTGTTAATCATCCCAAACGAATACCTTTCTATAACTGGTTTGTTTTCAATTTGGTACCCATTGTTATTAAGAAAAGTTCCGATATTAGCCCATGCACTTTGAACATCTTCCGGGGTGTGTTTGACTTTGCATATAACATATTTCCCCTCAGCAAGTTCATTTTCTTCGATCGAGTCATCAAGTTGATAGTCTTTTGAAATCACAATACATGCATCATACCTACAGCTCTCAGGAGGTGTGGTCTCAGGGTTATCTTGAGGAATCCCAAGTATTATAGCTGACTTTAGAAGATTTTCCTTCGCAGCCCATTTTTTTAATCTTTCCATTGCTTGAATGTTAGCAGAGCCATATGGACCAGTTTGCCTTACATATGCAATGCGGTACTTTGGAAATGTTTCAATGTTAATAGTCATTGTTTTGCTCCTTATCCATTCATAGTTGATGTACATCGAATGTAACATGGTATAAAAATATAGTCATATCATTTTTTAAAATTTAAGAATGAATGGTTAACACGAACAAGTGACTAAAGACAAAAAGTTTCTATCATTTGGGCTTTTTTTAAAGGGGTTCGTTGAAAGACGGTGACTCCTAGAAGATGAACGGAGTTTGAAGATGCATTGATGCGAGAGTTTTTATCACAGTAACCGTCCACCTTTAGTGGAAGATCAATGTATGAGTAAGTGTATATGTATTATGAAATTAGGTCGAGTGGATGTCTCACATGATAACGTTCAGACAAAAATTAGTTTTGAAATAGAAAAACGACTGAATGAATAGATCAGTCGTTTTAATCGTCCCCACAACATTATTTAATGACAATGACTAGGCGTCAAATACTTATGACTTCTCGCTTGGGAAAACCGTATAAGACATAGAATAGATAAAATCGATGAGAAAAATGACTCCCCACAGCATGCCAATCGCATACATCGTTTCGTTAGCATATGGAGAATTGGCAGCTGTTCCGGCTTCTATCCAGGAAAAATCTGTGAGGTAGCTGACCATTTCAGTGAGATCGCTTGTACCTATGAACCACAAAAAACTTTGTCCTAAGAGAAAGATGAGTAAATGCACTGATGCACTAATGCGATATTTTTTAGCTAAATATTTTGGGTTTTTATTACGCTCAAGGATAGCGTAATCTTTTTCTGTAAGTAATTCCACGTTACGAAGTTTTCCAATTTTACGGCGCATCCATCGGTCGAGTCGAAGAAAGTCAAAGATACCAAAGGTACACGCATAGATCACAAAAAGGGTAATGACTATTTGAAAGGCGGAAAATTCCCCAGTATGTGTGTAGATCAAAAGACCGAGTAAAGCTTCTAGGATGAGAAGAACGAGAAAAGTAATAATAAATATGAAGCTAACGTGCTTTCTTCCTAAAAAGTAGCGAAAAAATCCAAAAAGAAGTAACGAAATAAGAGAGAGAATTTCTGCCAAAATAAAGATCTCCCATTGATAATCTAAAAAGAATGTCATCGGACAGCTCCCTTCGTGAGGTTAATAATTGTTTTTAACATCTGTTTTATGTTTGTCATGGTAATCTGCTGCTTCCTCAATAAATTGAAGAACTTCAGGATCAAGCGGGTAAAAGCCTGCCTGAGCGGAGGCTTCTTGTGATTTTCTGATCTCCCAAATTTTATCGGAGAATGCTTGATTCGTTCCAAAAGTGGCTTTCTCTTTTTCAAGCATACGTCTAATAATACTTTGAACTTCATCCGCGGCAATGCCTTTAGCCATATGTTTTTCTAATTGAGCTAATAATGCTATCCACTCCACTGTATCTGGATCACCTTGATTCATATTTGGTAAAAGGTCCAATAAGGCTCTTTCTTCGTTGTCAAATGTCTCCTTTAAAAACTGTTCTTTCTGAGATAGGTTGTTTTCATATAATCGAATAAGTTTTTGTAAATGAAGGAGGTCATTTTCCCCCTTTAATATAAATTCATTCATAAGGCCACGAAGTAATTTCTCTACTTGTTCGATTTTTTGTTTCTCCTGTAAACAGTAGTTCAATTGCTTTTGTAATTGATTGTACCAATCATCATTTTCGTCAGTTAAAAGACGTTTAATGTCCTGTAAACTAAACCGCAATGTTTTTAAAAATTGAATGCTTTGTAATTTTCTAATTTCATATTCACCATATAGTCGATGCCCACCGTTCGTTTTCCCTGAAGGCTTTAACAAATCAATATGGTCATAATGTCGTAGCGTTCTCACTGTAACATCTGTCTGTTTAGACACCTCTTTAATAGAAATCATAGAAAATGCTTTGTCCTCCTAATGTTAATTAGTCCTTAAATACTTTAAAGGGTTAGCCAGTAGCGTACTAGGTGGGGAGCTTAATCAGATGAGCAGCACGTCACCTGATTTTTCGATGTTTTAACTTACAGAAACGAGTTCACCGCCTTGTTTTATTATACAAAATGACGTTACGTCACTTTCAATAGTTAATTTCGTTTAAATTAACGTAGCTGAGCATGTAAAATAGATAACCGTCCCTAAACTTCCCACTGTTGAAGGCATTTTACCCCACTCTTAAGGGGAAGGAAGCTCCCCACTGAATGAAGCTTAGCTTTATTTCTTCACTTTTTAACCGTATTAAAAATACCAAATGTCCGATTTTTACAAGTCATAATGGATTTATTCCTATAAAATGAATGGTAATTTCATATGAAGGGAGATAGTATAACAATGTGTGAGCTAGATAATGTACGTTTGTTAGTGACTAAATTTGCAGATTGTTACCGATTCTATAAAGATATTCTCGGGTTTAAGGTAACATGGGGTGACAGCAGAAGTGGTTATGTAAGTTTTGAAGCTGGTAAGAATAAAGAATTCGCTATTTTTGATCGTAAGGCGATGGCTGAGGCGGTAGGGACAACTGTGTTACCAACAGTTATTCAGGCACAAGATCGTTTTGCATTAATTTTTAAAGTGGAAGAAGAGTTAGAACAGATGATTATTCGCCTACAGTCACAAAATGTAGACATCGTTAGCGGGGTTCAAGATAGACCTGATTGGGGTATTAAAGCAGTTCATCTTAGAGATCCAGATGGCAATTTGATTGAAATGTTTTCCGAGTTATCAAAGGATAAATGGAACCGTGATCTACTTGAAGAAGATAAAAAATTTAACTAAGTATCACAGATAATCGTCCGTAAACCCCGCCTCCAATAGAGAAGAAAGCAAACTCTATTTAGGCGGGAGATAACGGTTGCTCATGTCATGATGTACTCAACGGCCAATCAGTGGGAGAAGAACGAAAGCTCTCACTGATTGCAGAGGATTATAACGAGTTAATTCAATACTCCTTTGTTAAAGGATAGTTCACATCTGATAAACATGCATCTAATTTTTCTTGAATGCTTTGAGGATTAAGATGCTGACCTATGAACAAAAATTCAGTTAAATATTCAGAGGTCGAACGTTTCGCATAGAGATGTTCTTCTGACATAATTTCAACTGAAGCACCTACTTGAGAAATAGTATGACTCTCACGTGCAAAAGGAGTATAACACCCCCCTTTTGTTCGCAGGATACCTTCAGGCAGATGTGAAAAAAAAGCTTTAATCTGACTTAAGGAAGCAGGAGAGTTACTTTGATAAATAAATGTCTCTATTCCGTAATCCCCCACTAGTGCTAAAGGACTTTTCGGTTTGAATGCTTGCAGTTGATGGCGGTAAAGGTAGTCTGCCTTGTGTTCCTCAGGCCAGATTGTATCACCTATGGAAGTAGTATGCTTGTTAAAATTAGCATGCGTCATAATGTTTGCCAAGGGATTGAGCTTTTTAAGAAACCAAATCAGTTCATTCACGCGTTCTTCATTTAGCCGGTATTCATTGGATATATAGAAACTATCGGCCAATTCTAATTGATGAACAAGTAATTCTCCTATTGTATGATCGACCGTTTCTTCATGAAATATCGACTCAGTATGAATCGTATCCTTTGATGAGTATTGAAACCAAAAGTTTACAGCATCTATTACATGAATGTGGTGTGAGACTTGAAAAATAGGTGCTTTCTTTTGATTGTCGTAGAGAAGTAAATCTAAATTAGAATCATACGCTTTAGTTACGATGATTTCTTCCACATCTTTCTGACTTTGAATATGATACAACAGTGCCATCAGCTCGTCATAAGAAGTTGCTTCCATATCATGAAAGACTTCTGTCACCGGTGTTTTCTGAAAGTGAGGGCCTTCAGCATCATACTTATATATCCTATTTGGATCACGGAATTGGATCACTTTTTTTGTATTAACCTTATATCGATTGAGCTGTTTAATAAGTGAGATTTTTTCTTGCTCATCCATC
This sequence comes from Bacillus sp. A301a_S52, assembly GCA_024701455.1. Classification (GTDB taxonomy): domain Bacteria; phylum Bacillota; class Bacilli; order Bacillales; family Salisediminibacteriaceae; genus Salipaludibacillus. Next base: position 1,390,330 of record JABXYP010000001.1, read on the forward strand.
CCAGTTACGAGTGTTATCGGTAATGAAAAAGTGTCAGTCATTGTATCTCTCCTTAAAGAGAATAAAGGTGGTTTAGGCATTGGTTAAGTAAAAAATCATAGGAATTACCAGCTTGATTTTTTCACACCTGGCAGTTGCCCTTTATGTGCTAGTTCTCTAAACGCAATTCTTGAAAGTTTAAACTTACGTAATACAGCACGAGGTCTTCCGGTCATTTCACACCTTCTCGTCAAGCGAGTAGGGGAGGAGTCTCTAGGTAATTTTCTCAATGCTTCGTAATCACCTTTTTCCTTTAACTCCCTTCGTAAATCTGCGTATTGAGCCACGAGAGCTTGTCGTTTTCTTTCCTTTGCCACCATCGATTTTTTAGCCATATATATCATCCTTTCATTGATTAAATCGAAATTATTACGATTTATGGCATTATCATACCGTAAAAATTCAATGAAGTAAAGAGCAAACAAGTTGCCGTTTTACGTGCTATGACTTTATCACAGATAAGTGTCCATAAACCTCCCTGCTCAAAATAGAGAGGAGAGGTAACTCTATTTAGGCGGAAGATAACGGCCACTAATGTCCTGATTCACTCAACGACCAATCAGTGGTAGAAAAACGAATACTCTCACTGATTGTCGTTTTATTAAGTGCTAAAGTGTAGGTGGGAATTGCTTTTATTAAACGATGACAATGAGGAGTGATGATGATAAACAAGTAGTGGTTTTAACATTAGTTGTGGTGTCATTTTTCACTTGAGAAATTGTGAGGATAGTTATGTGAAGCTTTATTTTACTAAGTTTGACCATTTAAAGAGAGGGTAAAGGAGAAGCGTGAGGGAGAAAATGAAGTAAGAGAGAGTTGAAAGGTGTGAGAAAGCCAACAGCTAAACGAAATGTAAAATTTTCTTGGGATCGTTTCTTTTAGCATAGCTAAATGTCCTTCCAAATACTATTGGTCTTTGGACTTTCCTTCATATTACAGGTTGTTGGTGAGGTGAAATCATGTTTGATGCATGCCTAGGTAAAGAAACAAGTGGCAAAAGGATTGGCGAAATCATATAGCCTGATGAAAAGCCACTTGTTTCCTAAAAAAACCGAGTTATTATGGTTATTTTAATCCATTTTTCCAGCAGCCAAATCTTTGTTGAATTCTTTTTCAAACTCTTTTCCTTGCTCACTTTTTGGCTTCCAAAAGCGTCCGATCTCTTCTAATGTTCTGTTTTTTGTTTCAGGTACAATCGTCATAACAAAGGCGAAGCAAATGACGTTGATAACAGCGAACATCCAAAAAGTGAAGGCGCCCCCCATATTATTGATTAAAATCGGTGTGAACTGACCGATTGCCCAGTTCGCTCCCCAGAGGAACATAGTGGCAATACCAACAGCTTTAGCACGAAGGTGGTTAGGAAAAATTTCTGGAATCATAATCCAAGGGATAGGTCCCATTGAGACGCAGAATACTGCTGTAAAACCAGCTATAAAAATGACTAGTAATGGGCCACTATTGATAGGTTCAAAGTAGAATACGCTTCCAATGAGCACCATAAAGATTGCCATAAGGCTTGAGCCAATGGCCATTAGTTTCTTTCTTCCCAATTTATCAATTAATAGTAGCGCCACAATAGTAAACGCAACTTGCACACTACCAATAATACTTGTGGCAAGGAACTCTGTGTTATTCTCAAAACCAACACTTCGGAAAATATCTGGTCCATAGTATGTGACGGCATTCATCCCAATTACTTGATTAAACAGGGCTAAGAAAATACCAACTCCCATTGCCATACGCAAGCCAGGCTTTAACAGTTGTTTAACAGATGAGCTTTTTTCCGTTTCGATTGAGATTTTAATTTCCTTTACTTCCTGCCTTGCGACTGTTTCACCATTTATGCGCTTTAAGGTTTGAAATGCTTCCTTTTCTCTAGCTTTTTGCATTAAAAACCTCGGACTTTCAGGAATGAAGAATAACAGCACAAAAAATATTAAACCTGGAAAAACACCATAGCCTAGCATCCATCGCCACCCTGTTTCTAATCCCCAAGCATAACTACCGCTGTTAGCAACCCCATAGTTAATGTAAAATGTCGCGCAAATACCAAATATAGTAAATAATTGATAAAGTGACCCAAGTCTGCCGCGGATATTTGGCGGTGCACATTCACTGATATATGTAACAGATAAAGCGGAAGCAAACCCAATTCCAAAGCCCCCAATAATCCGCGCGAAAATTAACATCGTCACACCAGTTGCAAAAGCAGAGCCTAGTGCAGAAATGATAAATAGGACTGCTGATAAAAACATAATATTTTTTCTGCCATACTTATCACTTAAGAAGCCAGACAACGCTACCCCAAGAACTCCACCGATCATTACACAAGAAATAACCCATCCTTGCATCGCCGGTGATAGGCTATACTTTTCAGCAAGAAAACCAATAGCACCTGAAATAACCGCTGTATCAAAACCATACATCAGTCCAGCGACTCCTGCAGAAACTGCAATTAAAATAACATACCAAGATGAATGTTTCTTTTCTAACATGATTTGTCCTCCTCATGAATTAAAGTGATTTCTTTCCATGTGCTGTTTTGTCATATCATTCTTTTAACTCTCTCCCTCTAATGATTGCGCTTTCATGATTATTAATTTAACATCGGATGACTGTAAGGAAAGCGTTTTCTTCTTCAGTTTGTTGTCATTATCTAGACTATTTTGTTAAAGACAACATTCGTCTGGAGACTTTTAAAGATTTGATGATTGATCATGAAACGAACACACCAATTAATTGGTGTGTTCGTTCACCTATATGAGTCAATTTCATATGATGTTACGAATAATAGGCAATAAATCATTAATAGGCGGATGATAACCGAACCTGCAATCAGTGGGCGGTGTCGTTCTTCCACTGATTGGTCGTGTCGTTAGTGAATCCGCACATTATCGTCCGTCTGAAGTGAAGGCCACAGTCATTATTCAAATGTTGACATTCATCTAGTTTATAAATAAATGAGCAATTTTTTCATTCGACAAATGATAAAAAGTATTGAGCGATCATACACTCAATACCCTTTTCAATCTAACCACGCTAAATAGATTACTGGTGATATTTACTTCTATAGTCAGTGGGGCTTAAACCGATTTCCTTTTTGAAGACTCTGCTGAAATAATTAGGATCTTTGTAGCCAATGTTCAGAGCGATCTCCTTTAATGGCATTGACCCATCGAGCAAGAAAACTTTAGCTCTTTGCAGTCTAGCAGAAGTGACATACTCACTAAATGTTACGTGAAACTTATCTTTAAATAATCTGCTTAAATAATATGAACTAATACCAATGTGATTGGCCACCTCTTCAAGCGTGATTGCCTGATCGTAATGTTGATCAATATAGTCTTTTGCTTGTAGGAGGAGGAAGTGAATACCATGGGCACGCCATTCCCGTAGACGTGTGATAAGATCAATTAATTGTGCTTTTGCAGCTTCCTTTATTTGCATCGCTGTATCTAATTGTCCTACATTAACGTGAATGTCCTCCTCAAAACCAAGGTCTTTTAGAGAGCGAGTTAGCACAATATAGAAATTCTCCATTGCTTTATGAACTGTTCTTACTTGATAATCTGATGCTTGTTGAATCACGTTGAAATAGGTTTCAAACAAGTGCAAGCCTTTTTGGGAATCGCCTGTTTTGATAGCTTCCACTAAATCTTTTTCAATTTCAAATGGAAGTAGGTCGGAGCGTTTTTGCTTTAATTTTTCATTGTACACCATATAAGAGGCACTTGGGTGATTGTGTACAAGTTCCAACGCATAAATAGCTTCCTTATAAGAATCACCAATTTGAGTAATGTCAGACACAACTGTTCCGACGCCTGCAAATACGTGACACCCTGTAAGTTGGCTTTGTATTGAAGGAATAATTCTTCTTACAAGCTGCTGTCTCTTTTCATCATTTGCCGTATCAAAAAAGAATACTGGAACTTGCAAGCCGGTTAATGGCCCAACTAAACAACGATCACATTGCTGCTGGATCGTTTGCTTTAGTAGACGATACCATTGACACTTTTCAGTACGAGACGAATGCACCCTATTAAACTGGAATGAGAACACTGTAATATATCCTCGTTTATTTTTTATGTCAATCCAATTATCCCATACTTCCATATCAAATTCATGAACATGATCCATCAGTAGTGACATTATAAACTCCATCTTAATAAAGGAGCCTGCCCTTTCTAAGCGATGATTCATTTCTTGCTTTTCGGCTACGCTCTGTTTTTCAGTTTCTATTTCCATCACCATACGGTCATACGCCTCTAAAACTTCTGATATTTTACTTGGTTTTAATAAATATTCTCTAATGCCATAGGTCATGGCACGTCGTGCGTAATCAAAGGTATCAAAAGCAGAGACCATAATAAACTTTGCAGTTGGAAGTTCCGGCTGGATTTGCTTAATGGCTTCTAAACCATCAACTTCCGGCATTTTAATATCCATAAAAATGAGGTCAGGTTTATGAGCGAGAGCCATTTCCACAGCTTCTGCTCCATTTTCAGCTTCAGCCACAACATTAAAATTCGAGCGGTTTTTACGGAGTATAAGCTGCAGACCTTCTCTTTCAATTGGTTCATCATCGACGAGCATAATTTTTAGCACCAGATACTCCTCCTTCTACTTTTGTAATTGAATTCGAATTCTCGTTCCTTTCCCAAGTGCTGAATCAATCGATACTTTACTATGTTTATTGAATAATCGAAGACGATCTATTACATTGATCAATCCAATCCCAGTTGAATGACCAGATCCCTTTTTGGTTGGCGATGTTACTTTTTTGTCCTTTGACCCTAGCAAATGTTCAATTGTTTGTTGATCCATTCCAACACCATTATCAGCAACCTCAAGATAGATACTTTCTCCTTTCTTGTAAATATCAAGTGTTATTTTTGCGCCTTTAGCAATATTTTCTATTCCATGCACGAAAGCATTTTCTACAATTGGTTGCAAGGTTAAACAAGGGATTGGCTGTGATAGACAGGTAGGATCAATGTGTTGAGTTAATTCTACACGTCCCCCGAAACGAGTGTTCTGAATAAAAAAATATTCGTTAACAATGGCTACTTCATCCTTTAATGTCGTGTCACGATCTAAGTTGCCGATATTATAGCGTAATAGTGCCGAGACGGATGTAATTAAGTCACTCGTTCGTTCAGCACCTTCAATATATGCGGTCTTAGAAATGGTATTAAGCGTGTTAAACAGGAAGTGAGGGTTAATCTGATTTTGTAAGCTTCTTAATTCCATTTCTTTTAACAAATGTGCAAGCCGAGACTTTTCTTCCATCTGCTTCATTGATTCGATGATATTCTGTTTCATATGATTAAACGTTTCGGTTAAAAAATAGAGCTCGTCTTTTCTTGGGACAACGAGATCTTGAACAGAGTATTTACCTTTAGAAATCTCTTTTGCTGCCCATGTTAATTGATTAATTGTTTTCGTAATTCCATGGGAAAACCAAATGGCAAATAAAATACTAAGCAAAATAACAGCGATGATAATGGCATTGCTCATCTTTTTGGTATTTTCTACTTTCAGATCCATTAGTATTGATAAATCTTGGTAAGTGGTCAGCTCCATATTGATTAAATCTCTAATTTTCTCATGAATGTAGCCTGCTGTTGTTTCTGATTCTACTAAATAAAGAGAATAATGAGGAATATCTTGGTTTTGTATACCATCTACTGTTTGCTGTGTCTGTTCAAGAAAGGTTGTCATTAGGTTTAGGAAGTTTTTTGCAGGAATGTCTACTGCCTCGTTTGACGCAAATTCTTGCTGAAGTTGTTCGAGGTAGTCTCTCTCCTCTTCATATGTAGAGTGATTATCTAGTAAAGGCTCATGCGCATATATTTGTAAAGCTTGGAATGTCTGGTTAGTGCTTTTGGTAATCTCATTTAATAAGAAAAAATGTTCGATATTTTCACTATTAAAATTTGTTACCTGCTGATTACTTTGTTCACGGAAATAAAATAATGTCATCATTAATAGAAGAATAGTAGCAAAGTAGATGAGTAATTTAGTTCGAATTCTAATCATTTAGTCCACCCTTACTATTTGAAACTGCTAAATCTGACTTTCGTAGGATAGATACCTCTGTATAATAGAATTCTTGTACTGTATCCCCTTTTATAGTATCAAGCATTATTCCTATGCTGTCGTAGCCCATTTGAAAAGGTCTCTGACCAACTAGAACATCTAATTCTTCCTGTTTTAGTAACTCGATATTCTCATCTAAAGTATCAAAGCCAATAACATACAATTCCTCTAACCTGTCTAAAGATTTTGCCGCTGCTACAATCCCAATTCCATCATAAGAACTCGTACCATAAAAGGCCGTAATGTTTTTATGATCGTTTAATAGTTGATAAGCTTTGTCCTCTGATTCCACTCTCAAAATGTTTGATTCTTCAATGGCAACTACGTTAACTCGATCTTCTTTTTTGATCACATCTTTGAATCCTTCCACACGCAATTGATGATGCTTATTTTCAAAGCTACCCGTCACAATTCCTACATTAACTTCACCGGTTGTATCCTCTAGCAATGCTTTTCCAGCAAGCTGCCCGGCTAAATAATTATCGGTTCCAATATACGTTTCACGCATGCTATCGGGAGCATCTGTATCAATGGTTACAACTGGAATTCCTTTATTTACCGCTTCATTAATCAACACTTTAAAGTTTTCATTCAGTGCCTGAACAATAATCCCATCGACGTTAGATTGGATAGCCATATCTAATAACTTCAGCTGTTCCTCAGGATTGGAACGCTTGGGTCCTTCATATTCTACGAATGTGTCATAGATAACTTCAGCTTCCTTAGCACCTTCACCAACTAAACGCCAGTAATCGTGATCTTTTTCTTCACCAATCAAAGCAATATGATACTTAGGTATAGAGGGTAGCGCTTTCATTTTTGCTATTTTCTCGTCGTATTCTTGAACGTGATTATAGAAATATAATGAAAACCCTAATGCCGTTAAAAACGAAAAAATGAGAACAATATAAAGGCTTTTTGTACGATTCATACACATTCCTCCAAAAGATGGACTGTAACCTTTTTATCACAGATAACCGTCCGTAAATCTACGGCCTCAAAATAGAGAGGAGAGCTAAATTTATTTAGGCGGAAGATGACGGACCTGATTGAAGTTTCGTTTTATATGGTCATCATATCATACAAAAATAAGGTTTCTCTTTGAAAAATCAGTCACCTTCTACATTAACCTCTTTTAATTAGCTTTATGTTGTTCTGATTCATTCAACGTCCAATCAGTGGGAGAAGAACGGAAACGTCGACTGAGTGAAGATTCGTTTTAAGGGGCAGTAAACCCCCACTGATTGAAGCTTAGCTTTATAAAAGTGATAAAGAAGCGTAAGAGCCGATCCAAAGCTTCTGGGTATGGTAAAATGTTTCTAGAGGTGGGGAAATTGGAGCAACTGATGTATACACTTTTAGCATACATAAATAATTCACTTGAGAAAGACATCAATTATTCTATTGCAAAAAGTTTGCTACAAAACATTAATAAAATTAAAGGTTATTCATTAGAAACTGTTGCTGAAGCTTGCAATGTTGCTCCGTCTACTATTAATCGTTTCTGTAAACGAATTGGATTTAAAAATTTTTCGAATTTGCGACATAGTGTAGCGATTTCTTCAAAATATGAAGATCCCGATACCGTGTTAAGTTCTGACAAATTTCAACACCAGTTAGCGGAGAACATTACACTAATAGAAGATATCTCAAAAAAAACAATGGATCGGGTGATTAACAAAATTCACAACGCTAAACGAATTGTTATTTTAGGTTTTGAAAAGCATCAAGTGCAAGCGATGGAATTGCAAAAAAAACTTTTCCAATTGGGGAAGTTTTGTGAGTGTAGTACGAATCTTTTTAAACAAATTGATGCTTTGTCTGATTTAACAGAGGAAGATCTAATTATCACGATCTCCATTCGTGGAAATATTTTATCAGATGGTTTCTCTGTCGGTGACAAGATTACATCTGCAAAAGGGCAGAAGTTACTTTTAACGTTTATGGCAGAAACACATGATTTAGTAGGATTTGATGAGATCATGCAATGTGGAAAGATTGCCAATAGTTCTGTCAGTGGTTATACATTGTTGCGATTGTTTGATGTGTTAGTTGAACGGTATCAACACCTATACCCTTACTAGGGAGTAACTGGTCTAAATGAGACCAGTTTTTTTCGTTTATCGGTAGTATGATAATTCTGAGATCTTCAAAAGATACTAAACATAGTTAGTAAAATAGGAGGATACAAATATGAATGAGAATCGTTTTCCTGAAGGTTTTTTATGGGGAGGGGCGACTGCTGCTAACCAATTAGAAGGTGCGTACAATGAAGGTGGGAAAGGTTTATCTATTTTTGACATGGTAAAATTTATTCCTAAAGAGGAACGGACAAATGACATTGAAATGGATGTGCGAAGTGAAAAGGAATTGGATCGTCTTTTGGCCGAAGCAGAAGGTGGTAACTTTCCGAAGCGACGTGGGATTGATTTTTACCACCGATATAAAGAGGATATTGCGTTATTTGCGGAAATGGGATTTAAAACATTCCGAATGTCTATTGCATGGCCACGTATTTTTCCGAATGGAGATGAAACAGAGCCGAATGAAGAAGGTCTTGCATTTTATGATAACGTATTTGATGAACTCAACAAGAATGGTATTGAACCTTTAGTTACATTGTCACATTATGAAATACCGCTACAATTAGTGAAAAAATACAATGGTTGGGAAGACCGGCGCCTAGTTGATTTCTTTGTGAATTATGCTGAAACTGTCTTTCACCGTTACAAAGACAAGGTAAAATATTGGTTAACATTTAATGAGATCAATGTGTCAACCATTTCCCCGTACATTGGAAGCGGGATTCTTGTTGATCGTGTAGAGAATAAAGAACAGGCTGTTTATCAAGCTTTGCACCATCAGTTTGTGGCAAGTGCACGAGCTGTTAAAGCATGCCATAATATTATTCCTGATGCTATGATCGGGTGTATGCTAGCACGTATGGAAACGTATGCAGAAACATGTAACCCTGATGATGCTCTCGCAGCTTTAGAAGAAGATCAGAAGAATCTATTCTTCACCGATGTGCAAGTCCGTGGTTACTATCCGAGTTTTATGAACCGTTATTTTGAAGAAAATAATATTAAAATTGAGATGGCGCCGGGAGATGAAGAAATTTTATTACAGCATACAGTCGACTTTTTGTCGTTCAGCTATTATATGACAATGGTAGCAAGCGGTGCCCCTGAGAAAAAGAAGGAAAAAGGAAACTTCTTCAGTGGTATTAAAAACCCTTATTTAGAAGCGTCTGATTGGGGATGGCAAATTGATCCGAAAGGGATGCGCTTAACGCTTAATAAATTGTATGACCGCTACCAAGTCCCTTTGTTTATCGTCGAAAATGGATTAGGAGCTTATGATAAAGTAGAGGAAAATGGGTCAATTAATGATGACTACCGTATCGACTACTTACGCGCTCACATTGAGCAAATGGCTGAGGCGATTAAAGATGGCGTGGACATTATGGGGTACACGAGTTGGGGATGCATTGATCTCATTAGTGCAAGCACCTCTGAAATGTCTAAGCGTTATGGCTTTATCTATGTGGATCAAGATGATTATGGAAATGGTACATTAGAAAGACAAAAGAAAAAATCCTTTGATTGGTATAAACAGGTTATTGCTACAAACGGAGATGTTCTGTAAATACGGTTCTAACTAAAATGAATTTAGATAAAAGTGTCCATCCCTAAGGGAAGGGCACTTTTTAATTGGTATTCATAGTTGATTATCTATTTATTATGGATAATCGTCCGTAAACCTTCCCCGGTTCAAATAGAGAGGAAAGCTTGAGGTTGGAGATAACCGACGTTAATGTCCTAATTAAGTTCGTTTTATCGCGTTTTATATTCCTGGCTTAAAGGCCTTCAAAGATGTTAAAACGTTTCTGTCTTATACCGTTCTACAGCTAGTTACATTGTCCATTTTTACCTTCACAAAAAAAAGTTCACAAAATGTTCACTTATGTAGAGTTTTCCACTATCGCTATAATAACAAAGTGACGAAGAAGGGATGATGAGATTTGCCAACAACAAGAAGAGAAAGTTTTCAGTTTGGTGTCATGATGTGCTTTGGAATGGTAGTGGTTATGAGCGTGTATAATTTAACTATTAATGGATTGATAGGCGTCGTCAGCTTACAAGCCGTTCTTATACAATTAATGCTCAGTTTAGTCTTTGCATTTTTAGCGGAATGGTTTATAGTAGGACCGCTAGCTCGAAAAATAACGTTTTCATTACCATTTACTAAGGTTAAAAAAGTGTACATGATTCTTACTATGTCAGTGTGTATCGTGACGGGTATGGTACTCGTGATGTCTTTTTATGGGTTAGTGACATCGATTATGGCTAACACTTTAGGAGAACAGCCGTTACTCTACCGTTATTTTTCCATTGTTTTCAAAAATTTAATTTTTGCTTTACCACTACAACTTTTAGTCATGGGACCGCTAGTAAGATTCGTGTTTATTAAATTTGTAAAGACGACTAGCGTTCAGCAACCTGTTTAGTTCAACGATTTTAAATGTATACGTTTGTTAAAAGAGCTTAGAGGGTGGATGTCCCTAAGCTCTTTTGTCCGTAAACGTTTTATAAGAAAAATGAGGTTTAAACAAGGAAACATGATTGCTTTTATTGAATACATGTTCAAAACAATCATTGCCAATTGAAGCGGTGAGTGCACAAATAACAACCTTTTAGGAGGGTATATCATGAACACGGACATATTGAAAAAGTTAGAAAAGGTTCAAAGTGAACACAATTTTTCAGGGACAGTGCTCGTCAAAAATGATAACGAAGTGTTAACGGAGGTGAGCTATGGCTATGCAAATCGGTCTGAACGTGTGTCTAATAATGCAGCGACTCGTTACGGCATCGCCTCTGGATGTAAGATTTTTACAGCTATAGCGATTTGTCAGCTTGTTGAAAAGAAAAAACTTGCATTTGATTTAACGTTAAGAGAATGTCTTAGTGCTGACTTACCAAATTTTAATCAAGATATTACAATACATCATCTCTTAACCCACACATCAGGCATCCCTGACTATTTCGATGAAGAAATTATGGATGATTTTGAAGAATTGTGGATTAAAACACCGATGTACCACCTGAGAGAGTTAAAAGCTTTTTTACCACTCTTTCACCATCAAACGATGAAATTAACGTTAGGTGAAAGGTTCTCTTACAACAATGCAGGGTATATACTGCTCGGGTTAATAGTTGAGCAGGCAAGTGGCCAATCTTTTACAGATTACATTCAAGAACATATTTTCAAAAAAGTTGGGATGAATGATTCAGGATATTTTGAATTTGACGCTCTTCCATCGAACACAGCACAAGGATATATTGATTACCCTGATGGTACGTGGAAAACAAATATTTATTCGCTACCTGTAAAAGGAGGGGCAGATGGTGGTGCGTATGTAACTGTAACAGATATGGCTAAATTATGGAATGCCCTTATGAAGGGTCAGCTATTAAGTGAAACTTGTACTCAGAAGTTATTAACACCTCATACCTCAACAGGAGAAGCAAATGGCTATTATGGTTATGGAGTGTGGATCGAAAAAATAAATGATGACATTTTTAAACATCATGTTATGGGATACGACCCAGGTGTCAGCTTCCATTCTGCTTTTTACCCACATACGTCTACCTCTGCTGTTGTTTGTTCAAATAAGTCGGACGGCGCATACGATATGATGAAAGGGATTGAAGAGGTTTGGAAAAATTCTAATTAAAACAATTGGTGCATAATCATTCTATCTATAATCAAAACACTAGGCTTCTCTCATAAGTGTGTGTGAAAGAGCCTAGTGTATGGATGCGTAAAAACTTTTGTTATGTCAATTGTTGTTCAGCAAATTCTCGGTATAGCTCATGAGATTGGATCAGCTCTTGGTGGGTACCCATACCTGTGATCTCGCCTTTTTCAATAAAAATGATCTTATCTGCGTTTACAATGGTGGATAAGCGGTGCGCAATAATAAAGGTTGTTCGTCCTTTCATGAGTCGTAATAACGCTTGTTGGACGATACCTTCAGATTGACTGTCTAAGCTGGCTGTTGCTTCATCCATCATTAAAATTTTTGGATCTCTCAGAAAAGCTCGGGCGATCGCAATACGTTGCCGTTGACCACCGGAAAGCATGACGCCTCGCTCACCGACATCGGTATCAAGTCCTTTAGGAAATTCATTAATAAACTGGTCTGCATAGGCCATTCTCGCTACTTCCCACAGGCGGTCATCGCCAATTTCTTCATGTTCATCCATGCCGTAACATAAATTTTCCCGTATCGTTCCGACCATCATAGGGCTGTCTTGTGACACGTATCCAAGCTGCTTTCTCCACGAGGCCATAGATAGTGCTTTAATTGATGTATCACCAATTAGAATATCACCTGACGTTGGTTCATAGAAGCGTTCGAGCAACCCAAACATCGACGTTTTTCCACCGCCACTTGGGCCAGCATAGGCGACCATTGTCCCTGGTTGTACATGAAAGGATAACTCTTTAAGAACAGTTTCCTTTTCATTGTAGGCAAATGAGACATTCTCCACATAAATGGGTTTGTTTGTAATATCCATGTCTATTCCATCTTGTCCTACTTCAAGATCCACATTCAATATGTCAATAATACGTTCTGTTGCCCCTTTTGCTTTCTGGAGCTGAGTAAAAAACATTGTAAAAGACGTAAGAGGGAAGATAATCTGAAATAAGTACAGCAAAAATGCAACAAGTGAACCAGTTGTCATCGTACCATCCGCGACTCGAATTCCCCCATAACCAATAATGATGACGATAATAACCATGACAACGAGATACATGAGGGGCGCAATGAGCGCAAAAATACGTCCTTCTCTTAATCCAAAAGAAAAAAGCTTGTTAATACCGGCAAAACCTTTATTTTCTTCGATTTTTTCAGCATTAGATGCCTTCATCAATCGAATTTCGCTTAAAGTTTGCTGTACATTCCCAGTAAAAGCAGCTGTTTCGTCCTGCAGCCCCCGAGAGATTTTAGACATTTTGCTTCCAAGCGGGACCATCAACATAACGGTAATTGGAACTGCAATCAACATGAGTAACGTCATTTTCCAGTCCATAATAAACAAGATTGTCACTGCACCAATAATCGTAATAATACCGCTAATAAACTGAGGGAAATGCTGAGATATTAAATCTTTAACAATACCAGTATCATTGACGACACGGCTGACAGTTTCGCCGCTCGTATGTTTATCAAAATAGCTAACTGGTAAGCGGATGAGTTTAGCTAACATTCTTTCTCGTAAACGAGCTACAATTTTTTGACCGACATAAACAAGCGCATACATAGAAATACCATCAAGAACTGCTTGTAAAATAAAGACAGTTATAATAATGGCGATAAGCACTGTATTTAATGATTCCATAGAAAAGCCATCTACCATCTCTCTTGTGAGAAGAGGAATGGTCAGTCCCACTAAAGTTGTGATGAGGCTTCCTACAAGCCCAATGGCAAGAGCGAGCTTTGGTATTTTTGTAGATAAAATAAGTGAGAGAAAAGATTTCAAATTAGAACGAGTTTGGTTTTCCATAAGATATCTCCTTTAGCAATAGTACAAGTTTAAAAGCATGGATTAATGAGTGTTGAAGTTAAAAGGACAGTATACTGTCGAAGCAGTGATGTAGTCTAGTCGCATTTCATGAAGGGAAGAAGTTTCTATTCAATCGAAGGCAAATCAACAGCGAAAATATAACGCGATAGGTTATAATCCTGAAGTGCATTAGAAGTAAAAAAGTTAGTGTCTTTTTTTATCACAGATAACCGTAGGAAAACTACCGCTGATTGAAGGGTGCGTTTTATTACAGAAAATGAAGCGAAAGTGACAAGGCAACCAAATTGAGGGGAAGAAAGATCTATCCTTCAATAGTTTAACTTAAAGGAAATGTAAATGCTATTGAAAAAGAAAGAGTTTCTAACAAGTCTAAAAGTCAGCAATTGGCGTTGTAAATAGTGTAAGCGTTATCTTTATGACGCTTGAGTGTCAAAATGACAGGAAAGATTTACATATTTATCAAATAGGAGTATTGTGTTTGTGAAGACTTACGCAAAGTATGAAAGAGGAGAGAGTGTCATGGAAGGAATTATGGAACAAGTAGGTATTTTACAAGAACAAATTAGTAGTTTACAAATGTTAAATCATTTTTTACTGACGCTGTTTATGTTAGTACCTATGATACTTATTTCACGAACAGTAGTAGCAGGTACACGCTACTCACCAATCTTACTTATCGTCATATTTGGTTTAGCAATGGGATTTATATTAGAATCAAGTGGTGTTGCTACACCAGGTTTAGGGGAGTTTCCTGTTATTGAGTTTCTATCAAAAACAACGAATATCGCATTAATTGTGACATTTTTTGTTGGAGGACAAGAAATACGGAAAATATTTGGGGATAAAGAGTTGTCAAATGCGGAATTGCTTATTCCTTCTGAAGAGGAAGTGGTTTTAGGGACAACACGGACCCAACTCGTATTTATTATCCGTTCTTTTTTCTTATTGTTAGGTATTGAAGCAGCCTCGAGACTCATTTTAGGGTTGAATTCATCACCTCTTGGAGATTATTATGCGATTCTCGCTTATCTCGGTTTAGTTGGGGCCATCGTTTTAATTGATAATAAGGCAACATATACTGATAAGCGGATGTATATTAAAAAAGGTGCGTTAGAAATCGCGATCATAATAGGTATTTCATTAGTTACATATTATTTGTCGATAGCTATACAAGAGCTTGTTGCCTTGCCGCAAATTTTCTTTGCAATGTTAATTGCGACAGCTATTGGCGCCCTTTTCTATAGTTATAGCTTTGGACCTACCATTAAAGCACTGCTTTTTGCAGGAATTCCAGTTGTATTAGCGGGGAATTTTATGGTTGGTGGTTCGCGAATTATGGAAGCATTCGCGATGGAAAATGCTAATGCTGTTCTTGGATATGGTTTCTTTGGTCAAATTTTTTGGATGTTTGGTGGAATTGCATTACTCATGTATGTTGCTGGGACTGCACATGTGCGGAATCTGGCACCAGGTATGGCAGGTGCTCTCTCTCATACAGGACTAACGGGGGCATGTACAGCAGGGGATCTTGGGAAAAAAGCAGCAAATCGGGCACCTATGCTCGTAAACATCCCTTTTGCTATGCACATATTCGTGTTTTCTATATTAGCGATGAGTGCAGATCGTGGCACACTTCTTATGATGCCATCTATTATATTAATGACTCTAGGCGTCGTGTTACTTGTGATGGGATTAAAAAGCTTAAAACGTTGTAACGGTACAAATGACCGTGAGGAGGTAAAAGGACTATTGCAATTTGGATTTGGCTGGCAGTTAATTGCTATATTCGGTGGTCTCATAGCATTGAGCTTCAGTTCTATGTCCTTAGAATTTAGCGCAATGGCAAAAGCATCAGCTATATCTCATTTTGGCTTGTTTGCTGCTATTCAAGAAGGCATGTTTGGTTCAGAAGCAGCAGGTTTAATTACGTTTACTTTTTCCATGACATTTTTGATACATCCATTTGTCTTTTATATGTTTGGTAAAGCAATGGAAAATGACGGAAATATGCCGAAACTACCTGTGTATATTTTAACGTTTTTAGGATTAGCAGGTATGCTTTTGTCTATATTATTCTTATAAATACCTCACTATATGAATGTGTGTTGTAGAAAGTGACAGTACTTTTGCGAATATCGGTGTTCTCCGTAAGTGTGTGCCCTTACGTGAGAATACCGTTTTTGGCGTGAAGTACCAGTAAAGTAATATCTTTATAAAATATACGTGATTAATATAGAACACATACTTTAAAAAACGGGGAACGTGGAAATGATAATGTCTTAAGGTAATTCATGTTGGTGTAAAGAGCTAGTATGTTAAAATGTTAGAGCATAAAGAGTCAATTACGTGAAAAAAGGAGGTAGGGAAATGCCTCATTTTCCTCTCATTTTGATAAGTGCCGTTATTTGTGTGGGAGCTTTAGTGGCAACATTAATGATTGGCATGAAACCTGAAGATAAAAACTATCGAAAGCATACTAAAAATCGTATGATTATCTTATCAAGTATATATGTGATCACGTTTGTACCAGCTCTCGTATTTACAATTATTTATTTTTTTATACGTTGAGCCGATTTTATAATGATGTTTATAAAGTAATAACAATGCAGGTGATAAAACGAACCTTCAATCAGTGACTGCAACGTAAGACACTGGTTCCTAGGGGATGAAGCGCAGCCTTAAGATCCACTTTTGCGAGAGTTTACCGAGCAAAAGTTAGCTGAAGACAAGCCCACGGGAAAGCGTCCGTCTGAAGTGAAGGCCCTAGTCATGATTCGGACGTTGAATTATGACATTCATTCCGTTGAGGACTTTTTAAATGAAACATCTAAGAATGTGAGGGACATGATATGTGTTAGTAAACTTATCTTTAATAAAGGTTTGTATGGCGGTGGTATTATTAAAGAATGCGTAACGTATTTTAGAGTTTTAGTTTTAAACCTTCGTGTGTAGCTTTAAAACCTAGCTTCTCATAAAAGCGCAGAGCATCGGGGCGTTGTTTATCCGTTGTCAATTGAACTAAATGGCATTTCCTTTCTTCTGCGCGCTTTATAGCCCATTGAATAAGTTCTGTCCCTACACCTTTATTTCGAGTTGAAGCGGCAGTCCTAACCCCTTCAATAGTGGCTCTCCATCCCCCTTGATGCGTTATATATGGTGTAAATGTGATTTGCATGACCCCGATAATGTCATTTCTTATACAAGCTATAACTAATTCATTATTTGGATCGCTTGTAATAGCATGAAATGCTTTAAGGTAACTTTCGGGAAGGGGGTGCTCGTTTCGCTCTCTTTGCCTACCTAATACATCGTCTGAAAGCATGGCCACAATTCTAGGCAAATCTTGTTCTTTGGCAGTTCGAAACGTTATGCTTTTAGTCATTGCAAAGCCTCCTTCTGAGAATGAAGCACAGTCTGAATTTCTATTTTGCGAGAGTTTGCCGAGCAAAAATTAGCTGAAGACAAGCTCTCGGGTAAGACTCCGTCTGAAGTGAAGGTCCAGTCATGATTCGGATGTTGACATCTTATTTTGAATGATGACATCCATTCAGTTATAGGGCGATGTCCATTACCTTATAAAAGCTGTGTCACAGTTTGCAAGAGCATCCTTTAACCAACGAGGATGCATCGTAAGTAAGTTGTGTGGAAGCTTGTTAGGATCATAGAATTGTACGGCAAGTGATTCATCAGAATGGCATTGTAGTTCTCCCCCAATTATTTCTGCAAGAAAACAAGTTGTAATAAAATGAACAGATTTCCCGTTAGGGTAGTTGAAAACTTGTGATGCCGGATCTGAATATACACCGATAAGCTTCTTAATTGTTACATCTAAGTTAGTTTCTTCTTTCACTTCTCTGACAGCGGCCTCTGTCACAGTTTCTCCTATTTCTATATGCCCTGATGGAATGCCCCACAACCCCACATCAGCCCGCTTCTGCAAAAGGACGTGGTTCTCTTCATTTAAAATAATAACAGCAATACCAGCTCTTAATTCATCGATGTGATGCATAAACTTAACGCCTCCTTTTAAATAAAAAAACGAGAAGAAAGGTTTTCAGCGCATACTAAATACACTGAACCTTTCCCCTCGGACCTTTTATGTCAATAGGTGCCTTTTACATACGTAAAAGATGTAGACCTCGGTCACAGACCTATATACTAGCGGAACCCTATCTACAGTTTTCCAGTTCTTCAATAATAGTTATGATGTTGTTAACTGTTTACTATTTTATACTCTAAAAGGAAAAAAATAAAGGGATTTCAAGGAAAAAAACTTAAAAGATTGATTTGAAAACATTTTTTACTTTTTTTAGTATAAGTAGTATAATGTAAGAAACAGAGAAAATTAGTATAAAAATGGGTGATGAATTATCATGGAATCAAGTTCATTACCAAAAGCATAGGAGGATAATAGATATAGACTGATAGATAGCTATACATAATTAAAAAGATAATGTTGCAGGGGAACGATAGTTGAGAAGGTAAAACCTGACCCTTTGAACCTGATTACAGTTAATACTGACGTAGGGAGCAATTACATTAAACGTATGTAATTTAGCGCTTTCTACTATGTAGAAAGCGCTTTATATATTTATTTGTTACTATCTATTATAAAAATTTAGGAGGCTTTTTAAATGAAAACAGTGCTTAGTATCGCTGGCTCCGATTGTAGTGGTGGAGCAGGAATTCAGGCAGATTTAAAAACATTTTCAGCTCATGGTGTCTTTGGTATGAGTGCTATTGTATCAATCGTAGCTGAAAATACGAGCCGCGTCATTGATATACAGGATGTAACGCCTGATATGATTGAGAAGCAAATTGATGCTGTCTTTGAAGACATTGGAACAGATGCTGTCAAAATAGGAATGTTATCGACCCCACAGTGTATGAAAGCTGTCACCAAAAAACTGATAGAATATTCACCTCGAAATGTTGTCATAGATCCCGTCATGTATGCAAAGAATGGTGCCCCTTTAATGGATCCTAATGCAGTTGAAACGTTGATTGATGTTGTTATACCTTATGCAGATATCTTAACGCCAAATATCCCGGAAGCAGAAAAAATAGCTAATGAAAAAGTGACGAGTACGGTTGACATGGAGACTGTTGCAAGGAAAATTCATCAAATGGGATGTAAGAATGTGCTTGTCAAAGGCGGTCATGCTATGGGAGATGCTTTGGATGTGTTGTTTGACGGAGAATCATTCCATCACTTTAAAACACGTAGAATTGAAACGAAAAACACCCATGGAACGGGATGTACTTTTTCTTCTGCAATAGCCTCAAATTTAGCGCTGGGAATGTCAGTAAATCAGGCGGTAGAGCGAGCGAAAGAGTATGTGACGACAGCTATTGCCAACTCACTTGCTATTGGAAAGGGAAATGGTCCAACACATCATTTTTATGATTTATATAAAAGTGGACTTAAAGCGTCTAAAATAGAAAACTTAAAATAATGAGTCGATTTGATAAGGATGTTTTTAAAGCAATAACACGAATAATATGCAATAAATTTCATTTAATATGCGCATGAGGAGGGCTTTCGTTCTTTTCCCACTGATTAGTCGTTGAGTCAATCAGGACATTAGCGTCTGTTCTCCCGCCTAAATAGATTTATCTCTTCTTCTATTTTAGTGCGGAGTTTTACGGACGGTTATCTGTGATAAAAAATTATTGAAACGTAAGACGATGAGTCCCTGCGGGTTAAGCGCAGTCTGAAGATCCACTTTTGCTAGGGTTTCCCGAGCAAAAGTTAGCTAAAGACAAGCCCTAGCGTTATTCGAATTTTGACATCTTATTTTGAATTATGAAATTCATTCTAATGTGTACGAATAAATAATCATTTTTAATTAACGAAACAGGTATAAATTAAGAGGGCATCATGATGCTTATAGGAGAAAGGAGTAACGGTATATGGGGAAAAAAGTCTTTCTGGCAGCACCATTTAAAAGTTTAGTTGACAAAAATACATCGGAACTTGAAAAGAACATGAAAAAGAGGCTTGTAGAATTAATCAGTTTTCTAGAGAATTCAGGATATGAGGTTCATAATGCCCATAAACGAGAATTATGGGGAAAGGAATTTATGACGCCTGAACAGTGTACAAAAATTGACTATGAGGAAATAGCAAGCTGTGATATTTTTATCGCTTTCCCTGGTCTTCCTGCTTCACCTGGAACTCATGTCGAAATCGGCTGGGCTTCAGCATTTAACAAAAAAATGATTCTTTTATTGCTTGAAGATCTGGAGAATTATGCTTACTTAGTGAGGGGATTGCACACTGTCTCAGATGTTGATTATATCGTCTATAGCGAAGAAGATTCTTATATGCCCAGGTTAGACACGCTTTTAAAGGAGATAGAAAATAATGAAGTTCAGTCACTTTGAAGAGGCTTATCTTCACATCATGGATCAAGTCTATTATTCTCCTGAATATGAGAATAACCCGAGGGGATTTAATAGTAAAGAACGCTTAAACTGCTCATTTGAAATTCAGAATCCTGTTGAAAGAGTATGTTATAAACCATCTCGCCAAGAAAATATAATTTTCAATTTTGCTGAATCCCTTTGGTATTTGTCAGGAAGCAATAAGTTGGATTTTATTAGTTATTACGCTAGCAATATCGCGAAGTATTCTGTTGATGGAGAGATATTGACTGGGACTGCTTACGGTCCAAAACTGTTTTCATTTGGAGAGAATAAGATCAATCAATGGGAGAGGTTAATTAACGTATTAACAGAGGATAAAGATACAAAACGTGGCTTTATTCAAATATTTGATGCAAATGAAGATATTTTCTTAAGAAATATCGATGTGTCATGCACGATAGGTTTACAATTTTTTCAAAGAGAGAATGACTTACACTTATGCACTTTTATGAGGGCGAATGATGCGTTTAGAGGTATTGTAAGTGATATATTTTCGTTTACATTTATTCAAGAAATGATGGCGACTCAATTAGGTTTAAACATTGGGAAATACTATCACAATGTGGCAACGATTCATATATATGAACCGGATAACTCAAAGGTTGAGAGTGTGTTAACAGATAAAACAAATACTTGTCATTTAAACTATTCATTTCCGTCTATGCCAAAGAAGAATAATTGGGAGGATTTGAGGACAGTTATTGGCTATGAAGTATTATTAAGAAACAGAGAGCTCAAATTATCAAAGGAACAGATTGAAGCCATAGAGGTCGACGAGTATTGGAAACAAATTATTACGTTGTTTGCTATTTATCAAGGCATTTATTATTCCCAAAAAATAGATGCACAGTTATATCATACACTTTTACCTATCTATCAATATTTTCTTAAAAATAAATGGCCGCGTCTTTTATAGGAGGGTGAGATCATGGGGACCTCATGGAAATCATCAGGTGTCACGGAAAAGTTTAATGACTATAATGACATGCTCGAAGATATATTAGGGTTTCAACTATTATTTGATGAAATAAGAGGAAGCAGGCAGATTCATCATATACTTGATTATGGATGTGGGCCTGGGAAGGTAGCTGAGCGATTAGCCGAGCTTAACGAAAACTACCAAATTGTAGCTGTAGATGAGTCTAAAGGTATGCTGGAAATTGCAAAGAATAATCGTCCAAAAGATAATATAGATTACCGGCTGATAGCCAATGACGATGTCTCTTTTCTACAAGATGGATCAATGGATGTTGTCATCATTTGCTTTGTAATTATAAATATTTCAAGTGAAGAACGAATAAAAAAGGTGATTAAAGAAGTTTACAGAGTGTTGAAACCTTCTGGGAGATTATTGATTTTAGATTCTAATCCAGATGCGATCGGTTTTGAATTCTCGACTTTTAGAAATGGGACAAAAGATCAGACTTATAAAAACGGCGATAAGAAACAGCAATTCTTGCACATTCTTAATAGACCTGACTTAGTTTTAGACGACTATTATTGGACACGTGAGTTTTATATGTCAGTTTTAAAGGAGGCGGGATTTAGCGATATTTGTACATGCGAACCAACACTTGAGACGCTCACAACTGAGAGAAAGAATGAGGCCGAATGGAAATATAATGTCACGGAATGGGGAGATGAAACAGAGCAAGCACCCTTTATTATTTTTAACGCGAAGAAAACAAACTTGTAGCTAAAAGCGTAAAATAAAAGGAGGACGTATGATGAACAGACTTTTGTCTTTAAAGAGAAAACTGGCGTCCATCATGAGTATACTTGTTTTCATAAGTATTTTTAGCTATTCGAGTCACGTTTATGGAGATGGCCAATTAACAGACACGGATGATGTAGAATCATTAACTGTAGCTCTCTATCCTTATGTGCCAGATTTAGAGAGATTCGAGAAAGCGGTTGCTGAGGAATGGGCTACCGTTCAACCAAATATTTCATTGAATTTTATCGATTGGGATGGGTATTCAACAGATCCAGATGACGATTTAGATGTGTTTGTTTTTGATGCGATTTACCTATCTCATTTTATTGAGGAAGATTATTTAATGCCACTCACACTTGATGAGATTGATGAAAGTTCAGATATTTTATCATTCGCATTAGATGGCGTCACAGTAAGTGGCGATGTTTATGCTATTCCACAGATTGTCTGTACGAATTTGCTATACACAAGGGCAGGCGATACATCGCTGTCAGGCGTTTCTTCAGTTCCTGAGTTATATCAGAAGCTTGGCCCTAGACAATCTAGCGGTATTATTCCTGAACTTGATGAAGGTTTATTAATAGACATGTCAGGTAGCACGACGAAGGTTCTCATGTATCTTGATGCACTCCTTGATACGACAGGTGTATATACCGACTATGACGTTTTGCCGGAATTAACTCACTTAAATCGACAGGCGTTGAACAGCCTCGTCTTGCTACAACGGATGGCCGGTCCGCAACAATCAAACTACTGGCCAGACAATAATGATCCTTATATTCGAGCGGAATGGTTTGAAGATGGCTATGGTAAAGCTTATATTGGGTACACAGAAGCTATGTCCTCCATGGGTGATTTTGCTAATGACGTCAAATTTAAAACAATATCTTTATCAAATAAGACAGATATTCCAGTATTTTATGGAGATGTGGTCGGAATTAATTCGGCAATCACTGATGAAGGAAAACAGGAAGCAGCTATTGAGCTAGCAAATGTCATTGCTGCAACAGATACATTGGTTGATGCCGTGTCAGCAGACGAAAATAATCCTTATCCGCAATATCTGCTCCCAGCGAGGGAGAGCGTCTACGATAAGTTGGAAGGGGACTATCCAATTTATGGAGAACTAAAAGAGATAGCCACACATGAAGATAATAAATTATTTAAGATGGGGGCGTCTGCTCGTCCATGGCTTGATGATGCAAAACCTATTATTGCAGATAAATTAGCAACAAAAGCTAGCAATAAAAAGCGTGATTATAATCCTGCAATTAAATGATTGTAAACAGGACAGAACTATAAGGCTGATCACTTGAAACTAATATTTTTAAGATGCTTCTATCAATTAGATAAAAGCATCTTTTTTTAATATAGGTAAGCACCTTAAACCTACCTGCTCAAAATAGAGAAAAGAGATTATTTATTTAGTCGGGAGCTATCGGACGCTATTTTCTGATTGAATGATCGTTATATTTGTAAAGTTGACTTTACAAAAGCTCTCGCTTGTTTTAAAATCGAAATGTAAAGTAAACTTTACATCATGAAGGAGGAAGGGTTCATGTGTTGTTAAATAATGTAAAAGAATTACGTGCAAAACATAAGATGACGCAAAGTGCTTTAGCTGAAAAAGTAGATGTGACAAGACAAACAATTGTAGCCTTAGAAAAAGGGAGTTATATCCCGTCGTTAATGCTAGCTCTAAATATAGCTAAAACGTTTGATTTAGCTGTTGAAGATATTTTCTTTATAAAGGAGGATAAATCATGAGGATTTTACGTCATATAGCCATCACAATAACATTGGTTGTATTGTTTGGGTGGGTCATGAGTGAATTTTATTTAGCAATGGTGGATATATCGGAGTTCAATCCCAATGGTGGAGATACGACGATGTTTGAAATGAATCTAAATCCGTTTATTGCGTTTATTTGTTTAGGTGGTGTGACGACTTTTGTCCGTCTTCGAAAACGGAAGAAAGAGGAATGGTCGAAAGCCTTGCTACTACCTGAAGAATTTAACGAAAAAGATGAACGGGAGACTGAAATAACGAATCGAGCTTGTCGGGCATCCTATATTAGTTTGATGTGGGCAACATCGATCATTTCTGCTCTGTTGCTTTTTTATCCATTTGTTTCAAAGGCGATACCATTCTACCCTATTATAATTTTTCTCTTATTGCCTTTGACCCAGTTATTAACTTATCTCATCTCATGGTATCGACACTATTAACTTAACCCGAAGCGTATGGGAACTTTAATTCGGTAGAGGCTGACGTCCTCTGATTCCTTGCTGCTTCAGTTTCCTCGGGAAAAACACTCTGCTGAATTTTCAGCTATTGCTTTTCCCGCTGGAATCGCCATCTGTCACTTTTGGAGAAACTGTCATGGTTTCGGTAACACTTGAGGCTACATTTATTAGAAATAGTAAGATAATTACCCTTTATGACACAGTCAAAAAGGCATTCACAGCTTGAGGCAATAGTTTATTTTATTGCAATATAAATGTTAATGTCGCCATTTACTCGGTATTCCTCATAATCATAGGAGTAAGTCCGGTTTAATTCACCTGATTCTTCTAAATGCCAAATTTTTTGCCAGGCCTTAAAAACACCTTGTTCATCGGTTGTATCCACGTGAAAAACCTCATATTTTTCATTTTCTGGAAGTGATAAGTCGGCCGATTCCTCTGTCGTTTTAATTGCCACACTTAATGTATAGTCCCCTTTATAATCACTTTCATAATCATGATATAGTCCGTATAACGAATCATCATGATCAGCTAGATTAGCACTAGCTATTTTCCATAGCTCAGTTATTTTTTGCAAAACGAGATCATCATTAAAATTGTTAGTGCGAGTACTTTTAATAAGTAATAAGTTCATGAAATTAGCTCCTTTTTGTATGTAGTGGTAAAGCAATAGGGCTTTTCAAGCTGTTCACAGCAAGTAAGTATAGGCATAAGCACCGCATATGAGAACTAGCGTTCCTATTTAATTTAGCATACATCTTTTTTCTTGTCTATTGTAACTATTGTTTTAGAGTTAATGGCTCTCAGCAAATAAAGAGAAGAAGAATAAATGAGTGGTTGTCACAAAACGTTAGATAATTTGCTTACTGCAAAATACATTTGCATACTAAAAGACATGCTGTTTATTGTAAAACAACATGTCGAACGTTTTTCTTAGTTGAAAAACAAGTAATAAAGGACGCCTGCCACAATAAAAAGTGGTGTGATGACGTATAAAGAACGTTTAACGCTCTTAAAAAAAGCACGATTTCCTTGGCCTTTTCCCTCCACAGCTGCGAGCTCAGCGGCAAGCCAGAAAAGAGTCACAACACCTATCCCGATTCCTATTATCCATCCCATCATACCATCCTTTCCCAGTTTAATAATTAAATTGTAACACAGCTGAGTCGAGTGAATAATGATGTTTTTAAAGCAATAACACGACCCATATAAATAATTATTAATTTTATCGCAGACAACCATCCGTCTGAAATGAGACGGCCTAATCATGATTCGAATTCTGACATCTTATTCTGAATTTATGACTTTCACTTAGTTAAGTAGTAGATTATTTTTCTTTAGAGTAGGAGGAGTTATTAACAGTGTCTTCTGTTATTTTCACTTGACAACAAGTCATTGTTTTAGATTTTTTACTAGTAGAAGTTAAAGCTTTAAACCATTTTTTCATAGGGTGTCACCTCCTTTTTTATCATAAGATTTTTTGGCTAAGAAATGAAATAGAAGATAAAACCTGAAATAGTTGACATGGCGATGACTGAAATGACAAACATGACGATGAGTGTTTTCTTAAAGATCGCTTTTAATAACACTAGCTCTGGCAGACTTGCGCCAGCAGAACTTATCATCATTGCCATGACGGGACCGAGGGCCATGCCATTCATAATTAAAACCTGTGAAATAGGAATCATACTCGATAAGCGGATGTATAAAGGAATGCCGACAACCGCAGCTACTGGAATGAGCCAGAGGGCATCTCCACCGAAATGAGCGCTAATAAATTCAGCTGGTACGAGTCCATGAATGACGGCGCCAATTGCAGCACCGAGTAATAAGTAAGGATAGACACTTTTCATTAATGTTAACGTGTCTAACCAGGCGTGTTTGAACGAAAAGCGGGAATCTTTTGGCTGATAGCCTGTCATGATGACTTTTTTAACGTCTTTCTCAAACCCAAATTTCTCTAAAGATAGTCCGATAACTAACGATAAAGTAGCAGTAATTAACATATATATAATGGTTACTTTCCAGCCCATGATTACTGTCATAATTGTTAAAATAGTTGGATCAAGCACAGGTGAAGCGAATAAGAACACCATGACGATCCCGAATCTCACGCGGTTTTTAAGAAGATTAACAATGATTGGGATCGTGGAGCATGAGCAAAAAGGCGTGATGAAAGCAAATAATAGGGCAATAATTGCGCCTACAAGTGGATGCGACGTTTTCAGCTTTCGCTCAACTTTATCGTAAGGTATGTAGCTTTGAAATAAATTAATGAGAAAAGACACGATGACAAAAAGAGCCGTCAATTGGAATGCCAGTGTAGCAAAGCTTATAAATGTGTCGACCATAATAACATCACCTTTTAAAAGTATTTGTTTGTAAGTTTTACATCAAAAAAAATTGATATATCGAATAGTAATTAACCCCGGTGACCGTCACGAATCAGCCGGGCGTAGAAGACAGCAGAGCTCCTCTGAAAGTAAATGATTAATAACATCAGAGTGAATAGTATAATAGTTCCAAGTTCCTCTTTTTTCTTTTAATATTAAATCTGCCTCTAACAAAATTTTTAAATGATAAGAAAGCTTTGATTGAGGAAGATCTAGTACCTCTGTTAAATCACACACACATGTGGCCCCTTGTTGACAGAGAAGAGAAAGAAGATGCAACCTTTTTTGATCAGCCAGTGCTTTAAAACGCTTCTCGTATAGAGAGAAGTCAGGTAAGGCTTTAACTGGTAGTGTCTTGTTCATATCATCACCCTTGCATCAAATTTATTTGATTTATCGAAACAATACCACACTTGAAAATTATTGGCAAGCGATTAATTATAAAAATTGCAGCATATTTTTAGCAATCGTGATATCTCTCACATCGTATTCCTTGAATGCCTTCTATAATAATTAAGA
Organism: Bacillus sp. A301a_S52; assembly: GCA_024701455.1. Taxonomy (GTDB): domain Bacteria; phylum Bacillota; class Bacilli; order Bacillales; family Salisediminibacteriaceae; genus Salipaludibacillus. Next base: position 1,417,373 of record JABXYP010000001.1, read on the forward strand.
GAAGAAAATGAAGGGGGTTAACGATGAAACTATCCAACTTTAATCAAAATCCTTTTATTGTCATATGGGAACTGACGCGTGCTTGCGAGTTGAAATGCCTTCATTGTCGAGCAGAAGCGCAATACCATCGTCACCCTTTAGAATTGTCATTGGAAGAAGGTAAGGCATTAATAGATGAAATTTACGAGATGGACAATCCGATGCTCGTTTTTAGTGGAGGAGACCCCTTAATGCGTCCAGATGTGTTTGCCCTTGCTGACTATGCAACGCAAAAAGGTGTCCGGTTATCTATGACTCCAAGTGCCACGGAAAATGTGACAAAACAGGCTATTGAGAGGGCAAAGGAAGTTGGTCTTGCTAGGTGGGCTTTTAGTCTTGATGGGCCTACAGCGAAGATTCATGATCATTTTAGGGGGACAGAAGGGTCGTTTGCATTGACGATGAAAGCGATCTCGTATTTGCAGGAATTGAATGTGCCGATTCAAATTAATACCGTTATCTCACGGTACAATTATGAGACGTTAGAGGAGATGGCGGCATTAGTAGAGAGGTTAGGTTGTGTGTTGTGGAGTGTGTTTTTTCTTGTGCCGACTGGCAGAGGAAAGGAATCAGATATGATTGCCCCTGTAGAGCATGAAAAAACGTTTCTATGGCTATACGAATTAAGTAAACGGTCATCATTTGATATAAAAACAACAGCAGCACAGCATTATCGTCGTGTTGTTATTCAACAAAAAATGAGAGAGAGCACTAGTGAAGACAAATCGATTCGCTATAAAGATGTATTAAGTGAAGGACATACTGGGAAAGTCGATGGTCTTGGACGAGCGCCAAAAGGTGTTAATGATGGAAATGGATTTGTATTTATTTCGCATATTGGAGATGTTTATCCAAGTGGACTATTGCCCGTGAAATGTGGGAATGTACGGGACACCCCGATTGCAGATATTTATCGAGAATCTCCGATATTACAACAGCTTCGAACACCTGATAACTATAAAGGAAAATGCGGGGCCTGTGAATTTCGTTACGTGTGTGGTGGCTCCCGCTCCCGAGCTTATGCGATGACAGGTGATTATTTGGAAAGTGATCCGTTTTGTATCTATATTCCGAAAGCATTAAGATAACAAGTTAGACAGGCTATGGGACATGTCGATTTGAATTCTTAAACAGATCAAATGAAGCTTAGATTGAAGCTAAAGTGTATTCGACAATAAATTGTGAAAATAATAATTTTTGATATGGAAAATGGCTCTCACAACTGTGAGGGCCATTCATATTCACGGGGTTCTGTTTCAATGTGTCAATCTATTGTGTTACTCAGGGATGTAATAGTCTGATGTACCGTTTTTTACTAACCCGTGGTCTTCCAAATCGACTACAAATAAATAGAACGATTCCGCGTCCATTCCTGCATCTTCATGGGTAATTAACCGTTCTTCAATCAACGAGATAAGCCATAAATCATCTTCTGTCAGTTGTCCGTCATTTACCTCATTATTCTCATCAAGAGCGGCTTCTTCTTCTTGATCACCATACAATAACGTGGCGATACTCGCGATATAGTCATCGAACGCTCGCTCTAAATCTAATCCTAAATCTGAGAATATATCATGGGAGACGGAATGACGCTCTTCATTATAAAAAGTAAACTCGGGATCTTGATTATACGTGAAGACGTTTGAGAATGAAGCTTCTAAGTTATAGTGTGTGCCTTCTTCTTCAAATTCAAATGAAAAGGTGAGTGAATTTTCGATAATTAAGCCGTCTTCGAGCAGAAAACCTGCGGAAATAGTCCCGGTTATATTTTCATCTACGGCATTTTCTAGTTGCTCAATCCCTTCGGTAACACTTTGTTCTGTAACATCTTCGTAAATGCCTGTCATATCGGCATCTTCTTTTACAGCTTCTAATGTGGCAAGTTCTGCTTCAATTAGAAGATCAAATTCTAAATCGGTATATAACCAGTCATCTTCCACAGTGATAAAACCTGTGTCATGATGCTCTGCAATATAGTCTAGTGTGTGACCGATCATAAATTCATTAAGTTGTTGTGTTGTCTCATCACTGTGAAAGAAGCTTTCTTCTAAAGTAACATTTTGTGTCAATTGCGTTTCTTCAAAATACTCTTCAAAAATTGGCATAAAAAGAGGATTGAACTCGGCCGAGAAAAAGTCCCCCATTTCCTCATTATTTCCAAATAAATATAATTCTTCTTGAACCATAGGGACGTTAGGAACAATTTGATACGAGAAGGTGTCTATCATTTCTGGCATAAATGCTACATATGGGTCCAAATCGATAGCCATCTCACCTTCAATTTCATCAATGTAAAGATGGAATGGCATCATGAATAAAATATCTTCCCCATGTAAATCACTCGTTAAATTCAAATCACTTGTTAACTCTAAAACATGATTTTCATTATCTAATATAAGCGTTCCTGTACCAGATATATCATCAAATAGATCGGTTACTAGGTCAAAAATCATTTCCTCATCACCGTAAAGATACCAATCTTCCGAACTAGCATCAGAAGTAAGACTAATATCAAATTCACTATCAATTTGGACAGTATCTTCAGTAAAGAGTCCCTTAATAGCATTTGCCAATTTAGCCTCTGCAGACGTAAGAAGGGAATAGCCGATGAGGCCTGCGATGCTAAGGATAATCACACTTGTTATGATAATCCCTATTTTTACTTTTTTAGTGGCCATACAATAAATCATCCTTATCTGTAAAAAAATTATAAAATCACCGTACTATTATCGCATAAATTGCTTAGTTACTAAGTTTCGTTTTTTTACAGGAAATTAGTCATAGGATGACCCTTTATGATGAAAGAATTGGCGAAAAACATAGAAGGACAGGAGAAATATAAGTATTTCTCCCTGATTTTCAGAAGATTTTAGTACTAATTAAGGTTATAAATACAAAATACGACACTAATCTACTTAAAAAGCTATGATTTATAAGACGTCTTAACTAAAAATCAAACTTGCATATGGTTACTGTCGTAAGAAGAATGAGTTGAAGGCGAGCCCCACGTGTAGTGGGGATGAGTCATAACGTTCGGAAATAACAATACAACCATGATTTATTCAAATACATGGTTATTAACTCAAATTTTAGTTATCTACTTTTTTGGACTGACATCGAAGTGCGAACAGATCGCAATAGCCTTTGAATTTCTAGATTGATCTACCGTAGAGCACGTTTATTAGAATAAAAGTAATTTACGCATAAGAATATCTATCTGTATATTGGTGGGGACGTTTAACTTTATCAGGAAGGGGGGAAAATTAGCGGATTTATCACAGAGAGCTGTTCGAAAAGGGGAGAGATAACTGATAATTTTATATAGATGTGGATAACGAACGCAAGAGTCCTGCTTCACTCAACTATCAATCAGTGGGAGAAGAACGTAAACTCCCACTGATTGAAGAGTCGTTTTATTAATTAATTAAGTTCGGCAGCGGCACGAGGGAATAAAATGTTGTTTTCTAGATGAATATGATCAAACATATCAGACTCCAACTGTTCAAGTCGCTGATAAACAAGGCGGTAAGTGCCGCAAGCCCCTTCTGGAGGGGTGAAATCATTCGTTACTTCTCGAAGCTGTTTCAAAAGGTCACCTGCATGCTGATGCTCTGCTTCTAGCTCGTTCATGACGTTCTGCAATTGCTCACGTTGTTCGTCCTGTGGATCAGCTTCAATAGCTAAAATTAACGGAAAGTCTTCAGTCTCTTCTTTAATCAGATGCTGTTCCAGCTCTGTCTTTAACGCGTTAAATAATGTGTGAATTTCAGCTAAGTGAGGCTGATCTCCCCCATGAACGCGTAACACTTTGGTTACATAGGGGCTTAGTTGTGGCAATTCTTCATGTAAATAGCGATGGTGTTTGTTAATAATAAAATCAATGAGTTCATTGAATGAAGCAGTTTCCCATTGGATCGTTGACTCGTTAAGTTGACTTGTTTCATGATACAACGTATTAAGTGTGGCAAGAACGTTATCTGCAGACAGCCCTTTTTCATGAATAGCATCAATCAGTGGGCGGTTACCTCCGCAGCAAAAATCAATTTTATACGTTTTAAAAAGGTCGCTCGCCTTTGGAAAAGTGGTCACGATGTCACCAATTATCGACTGTTCTGTAAAGATTTTTTTCATATGAATTCCTCCATACTTTAAATTGAATTTGTGATGCTATAACAAGCATACCTATTCTCCTTAGAGGACGAGGTGATTCAAATCACCGAAAAAAAAGAAAGAGAGATCCGAATATAATTACGTACAGAATACTGATTTAGTAAGAATGTCATTAATGGGAGGAATTAGGGACACATGACAAAAACTCACGTGTGAGTAAATTCTACTTCTTTTTAAATAAGAGTTTACTAGATCAAGGTTACAGCCCTAATTGATTGTGAGATCTTTTTTAATCACAGATAATCATCCGTCTGAAGTGGAAGTCACATTCATAATTGGAATTTTGATATTCATTCACCTATTCATTTTTAACTCGAGAGATTGGGAAAATGACCACTTATCGAACTTCTATTTTTTAATACTTGGGAAGTTTTTCTCACACTATGTATTGTGTTTTTGGGTTTGAACAATTATACTATCTCCATTGTATTGCTTTACGTGAGACGACCATTTGAAAAAGCGAACAGCTATAGAGCCTATGTGCACTTTCAAGCTATAACAGCCAACGTATATCACACACACATTGAAGTAGAAGAAAGGGCGATAACAAATGAAACAACCATCAATCCATGAGCACCAACAAATGACGTCAAAACAAAGACTTAGTGCTATGACAGGCGCTGCTTTTTTAATGGCTACATCTGCTATAGGGCCTGGTTTTTTAACTCAAACAGCTGTCTTTACTGAACAGTTGCTAGCTAGTTTTGCCTTTGTTATACTAGCGTCTATTATTTTAGATATTGGGGCTCAAATAAATATATGGCGAATTATTGCTGTATCAAATATGAGAGGTCAGGAAATTGCCAATGCTGTCGTACCTGGTTTAGGTTATGTCGTTGCCTTTTTTATCACCTTAGGTGGACTAGCCTTTAATATAGGAAATGTTGGGGGCGGTGGTTTAGGCGCTAATACATTGTTAGGTGTAAATACGACAGTAGGGGCAGTGATGACTGGCGTTATTTGTATCATTATATTTAGTCTCAAAGAAGCCAATGTAGCTATGGATAAAATTGTCCGGTATTTAGGCGCATTGATGATTCTTTTAACGGCGTATGTCATGTTTAAAGGCCAGCCTCCCTACGCAGAAGCAGCTATTCGAACTGTTGCCCCGTTGGAGATTGACTTTTTAGCTATCATTACAGTTGTTGGAGGAACCGTTGGTGGATATATTACATTCGCTGGTGGGCACAGGCTGTTAGATGCAGGGATTACTGGGAAAGAGAATATCCCATCCGTCACTAAAACAGCTGTTTCGGGAATTGTAGTAGCATCTATTATGAGATATATCTTATTTTTAGCTGTTTTAGGTGTGGTGGCGGCTGGTTTTTCTTTAAATCCTGAAAACCCGACGGCGTCCGTGTTTCAGATAGTAGCAGGAGAACTTGGTTTCCGAATCTTCGGGCTTGTTTTGTGGGCTGCGGGTATAACATCTGTCATTGGAGCAGCTTATACCTCAGTCACATTTTTAACTGTATTTCATTCCTCCATTAAAAAGTATCAAAACTATTGGACCATTGGGTTTATTGTGTTCTCTACCATTATATTTGCCTTAATCGGTCGTCCCGTTACGTTGTTAGTTTTAGCTGGTGCCTTTAACGGATTAATTTTGCCTTTAACGTTAGGGTGTATTTTATTAGCAGCCTATCGCTCAAAGATTGTTGGCGATTATCAACACCCTGTGTGGATGACTATATTTGGAGGGATTGTCCTTCTATTAACGGCTTACTTAGGGATTCATACACTCGTCCAAATGCTGCCACAGTTATTTTAATGCAGATTTACAGAGCATGAGACAGGATGACATTGTCTAATTAACCAACCTTTTAGTTGGTTAGCAGGATCAATTTTTAGAAAGAGCGACATAAAGGATACAATAAGTGTGATCAGGAAATCCGAACAGATTTGTTCGGATTTTCTGATCAGATAAGCGTCCGTAAAACTCCCGCCATCAAATAGAGAGGAGTGGTAACTCTATTTAGGCAGGATTTATGTTCTAATTAAAGGTTTGTTTTATTTAGAGTTAAAATAATCGATTATTATTGACAATTAATTTAAATGAAAAGTGTTATTCTTTTTATTTTTTGATAATAATATCCTATTTAGTAAAATATTAAAATATGTATAATTAATTTAAAGTGTTATTTTGTTACTTCAAAATAAAAAGTGTTGGTGCACTGTGACACTATTTATCACAAATAAGTGTCCGTAAAACTCCCACTGATTGAAAGTTCGTTTTATCTCGTATTCTGTTGTCACGTAAAATGGAAGCGGTTACTTTTTTGCGCGGAGAGGGTGGGTATGAAACGTATTATTTTAGGCACGATCATTTAATGGAGGTGGTTACCTTGCTAAAAGGTCAAAAAGTTAATCAGTTAGTCGTCACATTGTTGTTAGTCATACTTCTTATTCCGGTTAGTAGTATGGGCGTAGCTAAAGAAGTTCATGCCAATGAAGTAGTGAACGCAAGAGATTTTGGAGCGAGGCCAGGTGTTCAGCAAAGCCAAACAGATGCCATACATGCAGCGATGCGGTATTTCTATGATAGAGGTGTAGAGGGAACCGTCTATTTGCCGGCGGGCACATATTCAGTGGATAGCGCCTTACGCTTTCATCAAGGGGTTAATCTTGTGGGAGATGGGGTAGGACGAACAATCATTAAAAAAGTAGGCAGTCAAAATAATTATGTTGTAGGTAACCCTATTTTTCGTGGAGGTACGACTAATCTTAATGTGACAGTTTCTCATATTACCTTTGATGCAGATCGGACAAACCGTGCGTCTCAAGGTCTTGGACAAGTAGGTGGTATGAACATTGATGCGCTCGTATCCAATTTAACTTTGGAACATATAGAAGTAAGGGATGCCACTATTGGTTTGCTTGTTAGAAGGTTACGAGATTCTGTTATTTCAGACAGCCTTATTGATAGGACGAGCGGACATGGTATTGCCACAGGCAGTGATGCACATGCAGTAGGTGATTTTAGAAATGTTTTAATAACGAATAACAGAATTACAAATTCCACTGGTGGAAGCGGTATTAATTTATCCCGGGCAACTAACACAACGGTCACGTATAATAACATTATTAATGCGCAACAGCAAAGTGATTCTTACGGTGGGATTCGGATACCTAACGGTGGTACGAATAATGTTGTTCATAACAATGTGGTAGAAAATTATCCAAGAGGGCTATTTTTAACCACAGGTGCCACTTATAATGATATTTATGACAATACGATTATTAACTCTCGTATTCATGGGGCTCTCATAGAATCAAACAACAATATCATTGGAGGCAATGTATTTATTCAAAACAATCCATCATTGAATCCAGAATCAGTTATTCGATTGTCTGGCGCTAATGGTAACTCTATCAGATATAACCGTATGGAGACACACAGAGGATTTAATAATATTGGCATTCGCTTAACGAACTCTTCAAATAATGCCGTCATTAACAATATAACAGATACGACAGGCACGCCTGTGAGTATTGAAGGAGGAAGCGGTAACACGAATAGCGGGAATACAAATCGTTAATAAATGTTACAGAGAAGACGTCTTACATTAAAAGGCGTCTTCCTCTTTGCATAGAAATGGTTACTTTACATATCTGTCTCTTCTCATTAGCTAAATTTTATTCTGAATTTTTGTATTAATGAGATTTTTTCTGTTGCGTTATTGTAGATTTATGTTACACTCATTAATAACTTGTTAAACTTAATAATTCACTCTTATCAAGAGAGGCGGAGGGACTGACCCTATGAGGCCTCGGCAACCAGTACACGTGTACACGGTGCCAATTTCAGAGGAATGTCTGACATTCCGAAGATGAGAAATGTGTTGAAGGCTATTATCCTGTTATCAACCTCTTTTCTCATCTAGTGAGAAAGGAGGTTTTTTATTAGCGTTTTTGGAGTGAGATAGACGATGTGCATAACTTATTAGTCAAATGAATTTGATGTCGTTTCGTTCGTCATGCATGTTGTGGCGATCATTTCCATTATGGTTCGTAACAACTTGCTTAAAAACACAATAGTGAGGAAAAGATGCGGCAACACTTTTTCCTCAAAATCAGACTAACTGTACAAACAGATAGGACGTGCCAGCTAATCATCATCATATCATAGGCAGTCCAGCCGTGAAAAATAAGGAGGACATTCGCATGACAAATTTGAAATTTGCGTATTGGGTACCAAATGTAAGTGGCGGACTTGTAGTATCAAAGTTACCACAGAGAACGGGGTGGGACTTTGAGTCAAATAAAAGATACGTCCAAATAGCAGAAGAAGTAGGCTACGATTACGCCCTATTACAGACACGTTTCTTTGCAAGCTATGGAGCTGAGAATCAACTAGAAGCCATTACATTAGCATCTGCCTTAGCGAGTGTCACAGAGAAAATTAATTTGATCTCAGCGGTACATCCAGGGCTTTGGCATCCAGGTGTTTACGCTAAAATGATAGCAACGCTTGATAATATAAGTCATGGCCGTGCTGCATTAAATGTTGTAAGTGGGTGGTTTAAACAGGAATTTATCGGTTATGGCGAACCATGGTTGGAGCATGATGAGCGGTATCGACGTTCAGAAGAATTCATTCAAGTATTGAAATCGATGTGGACAAAAGAGACGACCACATTTAAAGGCGATTTTTATCGAATCAATGAAGCACCATTATTGCCAAAGCCGGTCAATGGCCGTCCGCCAATCTTTCAAGGAGGAAACTCTAAAGCGGCCCGACGTATGGCTGCCAAATATTCTGATTGGTACTTCATGAATGGCAATACACTTGAAGGGTTCAAAGAACAGATCGAAGACGTGAAAGCTTTAGCTAAAGCAGAAGGACGTGAACATGAGATTAAGTTTGCAGCTAACGGTTTTGCAATTGTAAGAGATACTGAAGAAGAAGCGGTTCAGCAATTAAGGGATATCGTGTCCCACGCTGATACAGAGGCTGTAGAAGGATTTAAGCAAGCGGTCGCAGAAGCAGGACAATCAACGAAAGAAAAGTCTGGTATGTGGGCAAATTCATCATTTAAAGATCTGGTTCAGTACAATGATGGATTCAAAACGGGATTAATTGGCACAGCAGAACAGGTAGCAGAACGGATAATCGCATTAAAAGAAATTGGGATCGACCTTGTATTAACAGGACATTTCCATTATGAAGAAGACTTACGAAGGTTTGGCGAGGAAGTCATCCCGCTCGTTAAAGAACAAGAGGCAGTATTAACAGTGTAGCAATAAAAATACCGTCCACCAGATAAAGGTGGCGGTATTTTTATGAGGACAGTTTGTGATGTTATCAATATTATTTAAACAGTTCGTTTTAAGAAGAATGAAGGGATGTCTCTTCATCAAGTGGTTCGTTACGGTCAATGATCACTGCCGCAGAGGCATCACCCATGACATTGACCGATGTCCGGAACATATCAAGAATACGGTCTATCCCAGCAACGAGCGCGATCCCTTCTAATGGCAAGCCGATGTTAGTAAGGACTAATGTAAGCATGATTAAACCGGCGCCTGGCACACCAGCGGTTCCAATAGAAGCAAGTGTAGCGATTAACACAACGGATAACAGCTGCATGACTGTTAGTTCTATGCCGTAGAATTGAGCGATGAACAGAACAGCAACCCCTTGATAAATAGCCGTTCCATCCATATTAATGGTGGCGCCTAATGGTAATACAAAGCTGCTTGTACCTTTTGAGACACCTAGATTTTCTGTCACATTCTTAATCGTGATTGGCAAGGTGCCTGCGCTACTAGCGGAGCTAAAGGCAAAAATAGATGCAGGGGCGATCCCTTTAAAAAATGTGATCGGACTCATTTTTCCTAATGCTTTAACAGCAAGTGAGTACGTAATGGCCACATGAATGAGACACGCCACAGCGACAGCAGCAATGACTTTTAATAAAGGTAAAATGATGCTGAGGCCATAATCCCCTACAATTGGCGCGATCAATCCAAAGACGCCGATAGGGGCAAGCAATATCACATACCCTGTGATTTTAAACATGATTTCGGAGAAGCCTTCAAAGAAGCGAAGGACAGGCTGTGCTTTTTCTCCAACAGCTGTAATGGCAATCCCTACGAAAAGAGCAAAGAATATAATCTGTAAAATATTACCTTCAACTAAGCTTTGGAAAGGATTTGTTGGGATAATATTCAAAAACGTTTCTACAACGCTGTCAGGCTGCTCTACCTCAGCAACAGTCGTATCAATGTCGTCTGGAATTTGTACGCCTTCACCTGGTTGGAAGAGGTAGCCAATCCCAAGACCTAAAGTAATGGCAATGGCTGATGTCGCTAAATAATAAGCAACAGTTTTACCACCTAAGCGGCCAATTTTCTTTAAATTTCCGCTGGAAGCAACCCCCGTGATGAGTGTTGTGAGAATTAGTGGGACGATAATAAAGCGAATGAGGCGTAAAAATGCTTCCCCTAATGGCGATACGATGTCGATTGCTGGTCCAACAATGGCACCTAAAATAACGGCTAGAATAAATGCAATTAAAATTTGTGTTAAGAAGTTTATCTTCATTTAAATAGATCCTCCTAAGTGTAAAATGATAAAACTTATGTAGTCTTAACAATATAACAATTTAATGCATTAAAGCAATGGGTATTGGGAGATAATCTAACACTAATTATTTTGTATGGTTCTACGTTCTTTCATCCATACCTGTGTAGTCTTAATTAAAATTGCTAAAAATATGTAGTCATGTAGGAATCTGCTTTTATTTTAGACTTATTTCACAAAAATAGAAGTTAGGTTTGCTAAACTCTTTAATTTGCTAAATCAATGGTTAGATGAAGCCCTTTTGCTTCGTTTGTTTGTAAGAGGATAACATAATCCGAGTTAGCCTGTGCTAGAAAAGTAATTTCATTTTCTTGAGAGGAGCTGAGATCAGTTTCCCACATAGTGACATCATTCTCATCTTTCACGATTAAATCGGCGCTTCCTTCGTTAACATCTCCCTCAAAGGGGATCGACACCATTCCTGATTGATTAACGTGTATGTCTTCTATGTCTGTGCTTCCTTTTAACGTGCCAATCGTCACTTTTAATTGACCATTGACTGTTGTTTTGGAATAGTTATAGGTCACATTATCACCAAATAAAAACAAACTTATGATCATCCCCCCGACAATGATGATCAAACCAGCACTTAAAATAAACCATGTTTTTCTCTTTTTGAAATCAAAATAGGTTAGTATGGTTTGTAAAAGTTTAAAAAATAACCGAAACATAAGAGGATAGAGAATTAAAAAGAGAGTAAAGCTAACGAAGTTTCCCCAATGCTCTGCAAGTGTCATAAGTGAGATGCCACCCATGATCACTGCAATAAAATAAAAAACGACATAGAACCAATAGAAAATATGTAAAAAGGTGGCGCTAGGAGGTTTACCGAAAAGTCTTTTAACGAGAGCTTTCATTCATTTTCATTCCTTTCATTGATGAACAGCTATCATAACTAGATGAAGCCTTATATTTAGATATGCTACCACATCATAATACAGATGTTATGGTACAAATGGCTTGGAGTCTATTGGACTATATGAAGAAAGGAATTGCTCCAGTAAGAAACATAAGTCTAAATGTGAGCAATTCCTTCTATGATAATAAAGGGAGTGTTAGTAGTATAAGGTTATGTTAAGCGACTTTTGAAGCTTGTTCATTATCTTTCCGTTGGGAGATTATTTGTTTAATAAACCAACCGATGATCGTTAATGTTAAAATTGAGCCAATGATTAATGCTAGATTGTAATTTAAATTAAATCCCTCTGGTGCATAGAAGATATACATGCACACGACTGCTGACATAAACATAGCGGGAACACTGCAGATCCAATGAGGTTTGTTATTTTTAAGCAAGTACATTGCTCCTGTCCACAACATTACAGTAGCTACAACTTGATTTGTCCACCCTACATAACGCCATAAAAAAGCATAGTCGATCAAAGATAAGAAGAAAGCGGGTACCGTGACAATAATAGTTGCGGTCATGATTAATGTTTTATCATTTATCCCTTTCATTTTTTTAAAGCCGTTATTTAAGAGTTCGATCACCATCATACGTGATGAACGGATTGCTGTATCACCGGTCGTAATCGGCAGAAAAATGACACCTAAAATAGCGAGCACGCCGCCTAATGTCCCTAATAAAGTTGTAGAGATCTCATTAACTACTCCGGCAGTGCCACCTGCAGTAAGCGCTTCTTGAAGTCCAGTTGTATTTCCGAAAAAAGTCATCCCGGCTGTTGCCCAAATTAGTGTAATGACGCCTTCTGCGATCATCGCTCCGTAAAACACTTTTCTTCCATCGGATTCTTTTTTTAGTGTTCTAGCGATAATTGGGCTTTGCGTACTATGAAAACCGGAAATTGCCCCACATGAAATGGTGACCATTAGTAACGGCCAAAGTGGTAAGTCTCCTGGATGCAAATTAGCTAATGTTAAGTTCGGTATTTGACGATCGGTGAAAAGAAGAGCGATGGCTACTGAGACAGCCATAAAAATTAACACAGCCCCAAAAAATGGGTAAATACGTCCGATTATTTTGTTTACTGGAAGTAATGCAGCTAACAAGAAATAACTAAAAATAATGAGGATGGCAGTCATAAAGTTGAGCGGTGTAATTTGGGCAATGAGTTCAGCTGGCCCAGCGGTAAATGCTGCGGCTACCAGTATCATTAAGATAATTGAAATAAAATTAATGCAAACACGGACAGTTTTTCCTAAATAACGCCCTACAAGCGTTGGATATTGCTCACCTCTATGACGCAATGACAGCATTCCAGAGAAGTAGTCGTGTACGGCACCGGCAAAGATACAGCCAACAACGATCCAAATAAAGGCTACAGGGCCGTATAAAGCACCTAAAATGGCCCCAAAAATAGGACCGAGGCCTGCGATATTTAATAATTGAATTAAGCTGCCTTTCCACCAGCTCATCGGGACATAGTCGAGTCCATCTGCTCTTGTATAAGCAGGTGTTTCGTCATTATCGTTAATGCCAAACACCTTTTCAACGACTTTAGAATATGTAAGGTAGCCGATGATAAGGAAAGCAATTGCAAGCATGAATGTTATCATAGTCATCTCTCCTGGAATGTTAAATTATCTAACCATAAAAGATATTTTAACTATTTAAAGGGAGAAAGACAACCGTTATTTTCAGAAAATACATATAAATCTAACTTATATGTTAACGACCTTGCTAAAGTCCTATATAATCAAAAGAGAAAGCAAATACGAACAATCAGTTATTTAAAATACCGATTATTAAAGGTGTTTTTTTCATTATGTTGCGTCTTTTGTCAGTCAATCTTACGTAAAAATCACATATACGCATTTTATTTGAAAAGAATCCGAACGATTCGGTTGAAAGTATGAAAAGTTTTATGTATAATAGCGTTAACTTAATTGATTTTTCTGGTGGGTGATGATGATAATCAAAATGAGTATACTAGAACAAAAGAAAACTCTAGCCCATATTTATAATACTGTGTCTAAGGAATTATTTGGGGCAGGTACGACCTTTCTTAAGGTATCAATTAATGATAACGTCATTACCTTTCAAGCGAAACATCGCCGATCACCCCGCTCTGCTGCTTTGGAAGACGAAGATCCATATTTAAAAATGGAAGTAGATTTTCGCATGTCCCAGCTCTATAAAAAGAAATTAAAAGAAAAAATAGAACATGAACTTCAATTATCTCTTGAAGCTGTGCTGAGAGATTACGATGGGGCAACCCAGCTAGCTTTCACAAATATTGTTGTGTCAGACATTTAAATCTTTGGTGTTTCTTTTGGATTTATCTAAAAGAAAACTAATCATAATTACAACTGCTAGATGCTTCTTATCTTTGTTTACAAAGAAAAGGTGATCTTAAGGAATGAGGTGGCTCATTCTATTAAGATCACCTTTTTTTATCACAATTAAGCGTCTGTATACCTCACGTCTCAAAATAGAGAGGAGAGCTAACTCTATTTAGGGCTTAATGAATAACCTATAAGTCTTGATGTGACAATGAAGACAGTCGATTTTCTCGAAATCAGGTGCAAAAAAAATCATCTATATAGGAAAAAACATGTAAAACAATGGTGCTCCTCACACGTCTATTTCACCTATAAAATAGCGGACGCCTTGTTTATATATAATCTTTTAGATGGAGGGGTTTATAATGATGAAAAAAATTTTTTGGACATCGCTAGCTGGATTAACCGTATTAACTGCTTGTGGAGGTGGAGAGAATCTAGGTGATGAAAGTGATTCTGCAAATGAGAGTGATGAATTAGTTATCTCTACTTGGGGATTCGCAGAAGATTTTTTCCGTGCAGAAGTCTTTACTCCTTTTGAAGAAGAACATGGTGTGACCATTGTTTTGGATACGGGGAATAACGCAGAACGGTTAAGTAGAGTGGAACAAGGCAGCTCAAAAGTAGATCTTATTTATTTATCTGATTACTATGCCCAACAAGGCATTGAAGCGGATCTTTTTGAGACGATTGATCGAGAGAACATTCCAAATTTAGCGGACATTTATGACGTTGCAAAAGCACCGACTGGAGAAGAATACGGACCGGCGTACACGATTGCACAGTTTGGTATTGCGTATCATCCAGATAGAACAGATAAAGACATATCGTCATGGGCCGACTTATGGGATGCAGAGCTTGAAAGAAATATAACAATACCTGGTATAACAACGACATCTGGCCCGATGTTTTTAGATGCCGCTTCAAGAGTAGCAGGAAATGAAACGTTCAATGAAGATGAAGCATTCACTCAATTAGCTGACTTAAACCCTAATATTGTGACAGAGTATGAAGGCACATCAGAATTTGTGAACATGTTTGTTCAGGGAGAAGTAGCCGCTGGACCTATTATGGAAATGTTTTTCGCTGATGTTCAGGAATCAGTTCCAGAAGCCCAATTCATTTCTCCAGAAGAGGGAGGATACGCTGTTATCAACACCGTCAACATCGTAAAGGATAGTGAGAATAAGGAACTGGCAGAAGCTTTCATTGATTGGATTTTAAGTGAGGAAGTACAAAGAGCCGCAGCATTGGCTAAAATTGACTCACCTGTTCACACCTCATTGAATCTGACGGAGGAAGAAGCGGAAGGTATTACGTACGGTGACGATGTGATTGAAAGTCTCATTGTACTGGATATGTCGTTCGTTAATGAAAATAATGACCATTGGATCGACAGGTGGAATCGAGAGTTTGCTCAATAAAAGATGAAGTTGGTGAGAGATATGTCAAAAAAACCTATGATATTAGATGTAGATACTGGTATTGATGATGCCCTTGGTATTATTCTGGCTGTAAAAAGCCGAGAGTTTCAGATTGCCGGTATTACGACAGTCAATGGAAATGTCTCTTTAGAAACAGCGACATTAAATACATGTAAAATATTGCAGCTGATTAATGCTCACCATGATATTCCGGTTTATAAAGGGGCATCTGCTCCTTTAAACCGAGAACCTTATTTTGAGCATAGGATTCACGGAAAAGATGGTCTTGGAGGCGCCCTTCGTTCAATGAAGGTGACTAAGCAGCCAGAATCTCTATCAGCGCCAGACAAAATGATTAATGAAGTAAATGCTCATCCAGGCGAAGTGACACTAATTATGACAGGACCTTTGACTAATTTGGCCCTTGCTATTGAAAAGGCGCCAGATTTTCCGCAGAAGGTGAAAGAAGTTATTTTTATGGGTGGGGCTGTTAATGGCCCTGGTAATGTGACTCCTGTGGCTGAGTACAATATGTTTGCTGATCCAGAAGCGGCTAAGGTGGTAATTCATGCGGACTTTCCTCGTACGACGCTCGTTGGTCTTGATGTGACTCGTAAAGCATTGCTAAAAAAGAAGCAGATAGACCAAATAACAAATCCGGAATTAGCTCACTACGTAAGGGATAGTACACGAGACTACATGCAGCGTTATTACGAACGAAACGGGATAGAAGGCTCAGCTTTGCATGATCCTTTGGCAGTTGCAGTCGCTATAGATAACCAATTAGTCACAACGGAAAAATACTATGTGGATATCGAAACGAATAGTGAACTATGTGATGGACAAACGGTTTGTGATTTTCAGAACCGTTTAGAGAAGAAGCCGAATGTTCGTGTCTGTACGGATGTAGACAGTGAAGCTTTTCTTCGATTGTTTATTGAGACGTTCAACGCCTAGAAAACAGAAACTGAGGTTTTGGCTATGAAAAGAAAAACGTTCTATTTATTACTGCTTCCTGGGGTGTTATTTTTAACGATTTTTATGGTTATTCCGATTGCCTTGACGATTGGAACGACTTTTGTCGATGCAGGGACGTTTACCTTTAAAGGGTATATTCAGTTTTTTACGGATGATTATTTTATGAGTATTTTGTGGCGGACACTACGAGTGAGCCTCATGACGACTTTCATTTGCATTATCCTTGGTTTTCCAGTGGCTTATTATATATCAAAGCTAACAGGGAGAAAAAAAATGTTCTTGCTGCTGCTTACTATTTTTCCTCTACTAACAAGTCCGGTTGTCAGGTCTTTCAGCTGGATGGTGATACTTGGAAGGGACGGGCTTCTAAATAGCCTTCTCCTTTCTACGGGTGTAATTAACGTCCCTATTGAACTTCTCTATACACCAACAGCTGTGACGATAGGTCTTGTCCATCTATTTCTTCCATTAATCATCGTAACTCTCGTAGGTGTTTTGGAAAATGTGGATCAAGATTTATTAAAGGCGGCAGAAAGTCTTGGAGCGTCAAAATTAACTGTCTTTCGCAAAGTATTGTTCCCTCTTTGTGTCCCAGGTTTAATGATCGGTTCAATTCTAGTATTTGTTGGGAGCTTTACAGCGTATACGACACCTGCCTTGCTCGGAGGAAGAGCAAGAGTCGTCTCCACCTTTCTTTATCAAAATGCCATTACATTGAATGATTGGCAGCTTGCCTCAATTATCGCAACGATTATGATTGTTGTCACTTTTGCTGTTATAACCATAATGAATAAAGCAGCATATAAACTGAATCCGAAGGGGTAGACGTGTATGCAAGCAAAAAGTCGATTGTTAGGTCCGTTTACGCTTCTCGTATTTATCTTTTTATTAGGGCCACTCGTCATTATTTCTATGACTTCATTTGAGCCGGGGAACGTCTTAAAGTTCCCGCCTGAAGGCTTCTCATTTCGGTGGTATGTGAACATTTTTGACGTGCAGATGTTCCTACAAACCTTTAAAATTTCCATTTTAGTTTCATTCGCTGGAAATATGCTAGCGCTTATTCTCGGAATACCGGCGGCTTATGCTTTAAGCCGTGCGGATTTTAGAGGTAAGAATATATTAAACGCGCTGTTTATTTCGCCCATATTAATTCCCGGTATCGTTTTAGGTTTTACGTTATTAAGGTACATTATTGTAGCTTATCAATTACCTATATATATCGCTCTTTTTATAGGACATACCGTGATCATGCTGCCTTTTATCATAAGAGTGATTTCTTCAAGTCTGTCGAACTTTGATTTTGCTGTTGAAGAAGCAGCTATGAGCCTTGGAGCAGGCCGGTTGGAAACATTTTTTAAAGTCGTTCTTCCAAACATAAAAACTGGGATTTTAGCAGCTGTTATTATCGCTTTTTTAGAATCATTTAATAATGTAGATATTTCTGTTTTTATGACTGGACCTGGCATTAGTACTCTTCCTATACAAATGCTTACTTATGTTCAATATTATTTTGACCCTACAATTGCCTCAATTTCAGTACTATTGATGATTTTGACAGCTGTGCTGATGTTTTTAATCGAACGACTATTAGGTCTATCTTATTTCACAAAAAGGAGGTAAGGTCCATGGCGTTAGTGCAGTTAAAAGACGTATCCGTAGCTTATCATAAACAAGATATTTTAAAGAATTTTAATTTAGATATCGAAAAAGGAAAATTAATTTCCCTCCTTGGTCCAAGCGGTTGTGGGAAAACAACAACATTGCGACTGATCGCTGGTTTTTTAGAAGCACGAGCAGGGCAATTTTTATTTAAAGAGAAGGATTATACGAAAGTGCCTGTTAATAGACGAAACTTTGGTTTTGTCTTTCAAAATTATGCCTTATTTCCGCACCTATCTGTTTTTGATAATGTGGCATTTGGGCTTAGACTTCGAAAGCTGTCGAAAAAAGAAATTGAAAAGCGTGTGGCAAGTATGTTAGAGATTGTTGATCTCTCAGGATTTGAAAAGCGTTTTACGCAAGAGTTGTCGGGAGGACAAAGGCAGAGAGTTGCCATCGCTCGGGCACTGATTATTGAACCAGATCTATTGTTATTTGATGAACCATTGAGTAATTTAGACGCTAATTTACGTGTGAGTATGAGAGTGGAAATCAGGAGAATACAGCAAGAATTAGGCATTACAACAGTGTATGTGTCACATGATCAGGAGGAGTGTTTTTCTATATCTGATCAAGTGGCCGTTATGAATCAAGGAAATATTGAACAACTTGATGAACCATCTATCATATACAAACAGCCAAAAACGACATTTGTTGCTGATTTTATTGGATTTAAAAATTTTATAACATTTGAGGATCGTGAGAACTTGGATAATACCGTCCGTCTTCAGGTGAAAGGCGTTGATTTTTTTGTTAATAGGTGTGATGATCAATCCGCTTCAACAAAAATTGCCGCAATTCGACCAGATAATATAAGGGTTGAGGTAGTCTCAGGAAGTGTCAAAAATGAAAGAAATGTATTAAAAGGAACAGTGACAGTTTGTACATTTCTTGGAAGAGGTTATCAATTCATCGTTGATACAGCGATTGGGCCGTTCACAGTGAATCAAGAAACAGAAGCACCATTTGAAGTGGGACAGCATTTAAAACTCATATTTCCCGAAGATAAACTCGTTTTAGTAGAGTAATTCGTAGGAGTGATAACAATGAAAGTGGATTGTTTAATATCGAACGTCATTATATTTAATAGCTACTTCCGCAAATTTGTCAAAGGAAATGTAGCCATTAAGGATGGGAAATTTTTGTACGTAGGTAAGCAAGGAAGAAAAGCATTTCAAGCAACGGAGGTCATCGAGGGCAGAGGGTATTATATGATTCCAGGATTGATAGATATTCATTTGCATATTGAGAGTACGATGGTTACGCCAGAAACTTTTTCTCATGGATTGATCAAAAATGGTGTGACCACAGTTGTCTCAGAACCGCATGAAATGGCTAATGTGTTTGGGCTTAACGGTGTGACAGAGATGATAAAGGCGAGTCAAGCATGTGTGGCTGATATATTTTACGGTATTCCAAGCTCTGTCCCAGCAACACGCCTTGAGACGACGGGAGGAGCTATTTCAAAGGATGACATTGACGAGCTGCTAAGTGAAAAGGACATTCTTTGTTTAGGTGAAATTATGAACTATGTAGAGGTCGTTTCAGGGGAGCCAGGTAAGACAAATGACATTATAAATCATATTCGTAGGCGTTATCCAGAATTGCCGATTGAGGGACATGTTCCAAAATTACGTGATGTAGAGCTACAGAAGATGCTTTATGCTGGAGTGGATTCGGATCATACTCATCAAACAGTTGAAGGGATGGAAGAACGAATTGCTGCAGGGATGTTTATTGAAATTCAGGAAAAATCCCTCTCTTCTGAAATTATTAATTATCTGATTGATCATCAAGTAACAGAACACTTTTGCTTTGTTACTGATGATGTGATGCCTGATTCATTTACAAAGCATGGTCACCTAAATCACATTGCCCGTAAAGCAATGAGTATGGGAATGTCTCCTGAGCAAGTGATATATGCCTGTACATATACTCCTGCCAGACGTATGAAACTATTTGATCGAGGGAGCATCGCACCAGGAAAGTGTGCAGATTTCATCTTGATGCGTGATATGTCAGAATTTTCTATAGATGTCGTCTATAAAGATGGCAAAAAAGTTTACAGTTGTGAGGAAGTATATGATCAGACCACATGTACAGCCTTTCCTGAAACATTTTATAGAAGTGTTCGTTTAGAGCCTCTTTCTGTTAAAGATTTCACACTTACTCAAGCGAAAGAGAACGGCCAGCATTTATGTCGCATCATGATGGTGAAAGACGGTTCGACTTTTACAGATGAACGCCAAGAGTACGTGTCAATTCATAATCAAGAGTTGCAATGGGAAACGAGTCCATTTGGATTAATTGCTACGTTTGAACGATATGGAAAAAATGGTAATCGTGGATACGGATTAATCGGTGGCGATATCATTAAGAAGGGAGCGGTTGCTACAACTTATTCTCACGACAATCATAATCTGCTCGTTATCGGTCAAAGTGCTCAAGATATGCAAATAGCGGCTAATGAAGTTATTCGTCATCAAGGAGGTATCTGTGTTGTACATGAGGGTCAAGTACTGAACTTGGTAGAGCTTCCTGTTGGCGGAATTCTCTCAGAAAAGCCATTGGAAGCGCTAGCTGAAGAAGTTGAGAGTTTGCGGCACAGTTTAGAAAAGCTAGGTTACCAGCATTATAATGCAATTATGTCTATCAGCACGTTGTCTCTGCCAGTTAGCCCAGCGCTGAAAATTACCGACTTTGGCCTCATTGATGTTAATCAAGGAGTAGTCGTCCCGCTAGTTATTAATTAAAGGTATTTAGAGAAATCAGGAGCACTTCTGCTTTATCAGCAGTAGCTCTTGTTTTTTCAACAACTCTGTCAATTAGGGCAGTGTCCTCCATTGAGGCAAAAGCTATCAGGAAGACAACCTTTATTAAAAAAAGCGGCACTTTTTGCGTTTTAAACCTGTATGAATGATGAAAAAAGGTGGATGGAAGCCTACCATTTAGGGCTTTACCGTAACAGCTTCTTTGACAATGGGTATACACCAATACTTTGTATAACGAGCGACAATAGTAATGCTGCAAAGGTGAGGGAAATGATTAAATCTGTTTCAGTGCCACTTCCGGCTTCTTTTACTGATAGAATCATAAAGACAGAAACAGCCCCTTTAATTCCTGACCAGCTTAATATGGTAGCAGTTTTCCATCCTATTTTACGGCGCCAGCTAGAGAAAAATTGTGTAGTGGTAATGATAAGGAAGCATCGTATCCCGATTGAAACGGTAAAAATTAAAATACCAAGTACCCAATAGTTAAATGATAAATAATCTGCTGCTACTAGTCCAATAAGTAAAAATAGGATAGATAATACGGAAACTTCAACAATACGCCAAAAATTATCGAGAGCGTCTCGGAAGTGCTCTTCTTTAATTAAGCGACCAAATTCAAAGGACAGCATCATACCGGCAGACACAGTGGCTAATACTCCTGAAAAACCCATATATTCTGCTACATTAAAGGTGCCATAAGCGACGACAATACTTAACATGACTTGGTAGTCGCGTTCATGTGTGAGATGAATGGCTTTACTAAATAGCCAGCCGCCCAAAAAGCCGATAGCAGTTCCTCCAAAAGAGACATATGCAAACTCCCAAAGAACTTGAGTAAATGAAAGAGCACTATTTTCGAGAAAAATACTTAAAATAACAGTGAACAGCACAATACTTGTCCCATCATTAATTAAGGATTCACCTTCAAGAACATTGGCAACCAGTGGTTCTCGTGAAGATTGCTGCAAGATAGCTGTAACAGAAACAGGATCTGTGGGGGTGAGCATAGTTGCAATTAACAGAGCTCCGATAAATGACAAGGACGTGAATAGTCCCGCTAATGCAAAAATTGCCGCTCCTAACATTAAGACAGTGATGACAATACCGATCGTGGCAAGGAAGCTAATAAGCCCACCATGCTGCTTGAAAGCATCGATTGGAAATTGATAAGCTGAGGTAAACAATAATCCAGGTAAGAGCACATGATAGATAATATTTGGTGTGACCTCAACTTGAGAGAAGTATGGGACGAAAAATAGTCCAATACCAACTACCGTTAAAATTGCTGGAACGGGGAAATTTTCTTTTTTCTTATCGATGGTGAAAATAATATAACCGATGAATAGTAGCATTATAATAGGTGTCAGTACCACAATGATGACCTCCTATGAGACGTTCTGATTTGTAGAAGTGAAAAGGAATATCGTGAGAGACTAGGCGTTTCCTATGGTCAGTTGCCCTGTATTATAAAAACTTACTCATAAGGATAGTGTTATAGTAATGACCATCCGATAGTAATTTATCATCTTTAAGTACACCTTCCACGACAAACCCTTTATTTTCATATAATTTTAGTGCTTTTTCATTTTTTTCAAGCACTTGCAGCGTCATTTTCTTTAATTGCTGACTTTTAGCCCAACGAATAGACTCTAGTAAAAGGTTTTTCCCTATTTCATACCCCCAATATGATTTTAAAACACATACACCGAACGTTACGCGATGAGAAAGTCGTTTTAAATGGTTTCCTTCACATCTAGAAAAGCCGAGGATTTTTCCGTTCATTTCAGCTACTAAAAATAGATGATTATTTGTCGCTTTATCTTGACGTATACGCTCTTTAAATCCAGCTTCATCTAAATAATCTTCTCCTTGTTCTCTATCTAGATAGTCAGTTTCACCATCGATTTGCCATCTTACGTGAGATAATTCAAGGGCATCTTGCTCGTTTGCAGGCCGTATTTCATAACTTAACCCATCTTTCTTGTTGTATTTCATTCTATTACTACCTCCGTTCTGTGCATGATACAAAATGTCTACCCCCATTATTTTATAATAAGAAGTGTAAATAAGGATTAAATTCCGTAAATTATAAAAAAATATGGATTAGTTCACTCGTTCATTTTCTGTTCATATTCATTTGATAAGCTTTTTTTAGTTACAAATAAGATGAATTATTGAAGTAAGATCTCTATTTGGAGGCGAATAGTAATGGATGATAAAGTGACTATATGGAAAAATTTTTTGCTCCCGTATAAATTTGCACTAGATGAACTCAAAACAAAAGTCAATATTATGGTCGAAGAAACGAAATACATGAGAGAAGAAAGTTTAATTGAGCATGTGAAAACGCGATTGAAAACCCCTAAAAGTATGATTGATAAGCTTCACCGTAAAGGATTGAGACCAACGATAAACAATGCAAAAAATAATTTATTTGACGTTGCAGGGATGAGAATTGTCACACCTTTTAAATCCGATGTGTACCACTTATACAACCTGATTACAAAGCGGACAGATTTAACAATCATTGAGGTGAAGGACTACATACGCTTCCCTAAACCTAATGGCTATCAAAGTCTTCATCTTATTGTTCAAGTGCCGATAACATTATCGCACGGTATAGAAAATGTCTATGTAGAAGTACAAATTAGAACGTTAGCGATGGATTTTTGGGCAAGCCTTGAACATAAAATTTACTACAAATACAATGAAAAGATTCCGAAGCACCTTGAGAAAGGGTTAAAGGAAGCAGCTGATACAGTCAAAGAGATGG
Organism: Bacillus sp. A301a_S52; assembly: GCA_024701455.1. Classification (GTDB taxonomy): domain Bacteria; phylum Bacillota; class Bacilli; order Bacillales; family Salisediminibacteriaceae; genus Salipaludibacillus. Next base: position 1,441,022 of record JABXYP010000001.1, read on the forward strand.
ATGATAAAATGAAAGTTATTTATGATCAGGTAAAACACTCGGATGAAGATCACACTAAGAAAGTGATCCCGATGTATTTCCATGACGATGGAGGAGGCGTAAACCGATGACAAAGATGCCTACACGTAAATCTGCTTATGAAATCAAACACAAACTGGAGAAATTAGGTGTTAAAATTACATTATGTGCAAGGCCAAAAAAAAATATCAGCTAACTAGCTGTTTATTATATTGAAAGGGAAAGCTTATGGGATAGCGTCATTTAGTCTCATGAGCTTTTCCTTATGCTAAAGTAAGCTTAAGGAGTACATGTCGGACAGGGGAGGTGGCAGATTATGAAAGAAAGGCTTCACGTACTTATTGTTGAAGATGACCCGTATATATCGGATCTATTAGAATTGTATCTTATACAGGAAGGTTTTGAGGTCTCGATCGCCGTAAATGGGGAAGAAGGATGGGAAAAATACTATGATGAACAACCAGATTTCGTTATTTTAGATATTATGCTTCCAAAAATGGATGGATGGGAAGTATGTAAGGAAATTAGGCGAGATGAGCGCCAAACTCCTATTTTAATGTTGACTGGAAAAGGAGAAAGCTACGATAAGATTAAAGGTCTAGACATGGGTGCTGATGATTATGTGGTTAAGCCGTTTGAACCGAAAGAAATTATTGCGCGAATGCAAGCGATTCTAAGGCGATCGCATCCGAATAACCAAGAACGAAAGCCACTTCAGTTTGAAAAATTGGACATTGATATTCAACAACATCAGTTATGGCGGGGAGAGGACTCTCTTTTTTTACCACCTAAGGAATTGGAATTATTATATTTTCTTGCTACAGAAAAAAATCAAGTCTTCACTCGTCAGCAGTTAGTAGATAGAATATGGGGGTTCGATTATGAAGGTGACGTTAGAACAATAGATGTGCATATTAAACGGATTCGAGAAAAAATTGGTGATGAATGGCCGCATTGGAAGTTAAAAACGATACGTGGTGTCGGCTATAAATTTGAGGTGAATGATCGTGTTTAAAAATAAAAGCATGTTTAGAAAATTATTCTCCTCCCATTTAATTATTCTTCTTATATCCTTTGTCGTGTTTGCGGTGTTATTAAATTCACTTATTCATAATGAAATGACGGCAAGGTACTCTCGGACGTTTGACCATCAGAAAGATCGGCTCATCGAGCATTTTTTAAAGGCGACAGAACAAGGTTGGAATGAAGAGACGTTGCAAACGTCGCTTGAAATGAGTATGAATCAAGAAAATAGACAAATTCTTCTCTTTAATCAGGAAGGTGCCCCCGTTTATAACACTGGCTTCTTAGAAGGTATAGGCTTTTCCAGGGAAGATTTAAAACATGTATTGGCTGAAGGTAGCGTTAATAAGCGAATACAAGGGAAAGGCACCCAAGTCATTTACATGATTGCCGAGCCGCTAAGTATACCTACGGCTGATGTTGAAGAGTATGTGATGGTCATGCTCTTCCATGAGTTCGATAATGAATCGAGCCAAATTGTCTGGATTAGCTGTTTAACAGCAGGATTTACAATTTTAATTACAGCACTCATGATTTTTTTCGTTTCAAGAAGAATAACAGCTCCATTGACGAATATGAGAAATGTGGCTATGCAGTATGCAAAAGGTGATTTCTCGGCTCGTATTCATGTTGAAAGCAAGGATGAGATCGGACAGCTAGCGCAAACATTTAATTATATGGCGAAAGAACTTGGAAGTCTCGATCAATTAAGGAAAGAATTCGTTGCTAACGTATCCCATGATTTGAGGTCACCATTAACTTCTATAAGAGGATTTTTAGGTGCGATGATGGATGGAACGATTCCGAAAGAAAAGCATCAGCACTATTTAACAATCATGCGTCATGAAACAGATCGGCTTATGAAATTAGTGAATGACCTTCTTGATCAGACCAGTCTTGAGGCAGGAAATTGGAAGCTTGATCGCAAGCGGTATAACTTGACAGAACAGCTACGTACCATGCTGGCGAAAATGGAGCCGACAGCTTCAAAACATGGGATTGATATGGCATTGAACACAGAAGAGGATATTTATATCTTTGCAGATGAAGATAGAATGGCTCAAGTATGGGGGAACTTACTGCAAAATGCGCTACAAAACTCTGAGAGCAGCACTACTATTCAATTAGAAGTTAACAAGCATGGCAATAATGTGGATGTAAACGTATGTGATGAAGGCGTAGGGATGACGGAAGAAGAATTGTCCCACGTGTGGGAAAGATTCTATAAAACAGATAAAGCCCGTTCCAAAAAAACAGGAACAGGTATTGGATTATCTATTGTAAAACAAATTGTCGACTTACACGGTGCTTCTATTAGTGTTACGAGTAAAAAGGGTCATGGGACTACATTCAAAGTAACATTACCTAAACAGTGATAAAATCTTCGGTGGAGTGAGAGCTATGAAAAATATGTATTGGAAGAACGTAAAAAGAAGTTTTTTTCTATACATTATGTTCTCACTTTTAACCGGGAGCTTTTTGTTTCACTTCCTTCCTTCTTATCCACATGCTGAAAATGAGGAAATGACGGGCAAAATGCTCATGGATGGGGAGAAGGTAGTTATTATAGAAGATAATGAGCAAGCTGGCTTCGTACGTTTAGATTTGTTAAAAAAAGCAGAAGAGCGTTTAGCTATTACCTATCATACCTTTCATGCAGGTGTTTGGACCGATGCTTTTATGGCTGCTGTCTTCGAAGCTGCGGATAGAGGAGTTCACGTTGAGATTTTATTTGATGGGATGTTACATAACATGAGAGGTGATTTAAGGGTCATTCCTTATATGTTATCCGCCCATCCTAACATTACGCTAAAGTATTATGAACCCTTTAATCCACTTCGGCCTTATACTTGGCATAATCGTATGCACGATAAGTTATTAATTGTAGATGACCACTATGTCATGACAGGCGGACGTAATATAGGGGATAAGTATTTTAAGTCAGATTTAGATGGTGCAGTCTATGATAGGGATATCATATTGATTAAGGAGGAAACAACTCCAGACGGTCAGATATCTGCCATTACGGAGATGCGTCAGTATTTTGACGAACTTTTTAATCATTCTTTTTCATATGAACCGACTTTTGCCACTTCGCTCTATCGAGAGAGAGCGGCAACTGAGAAAAAGGCCATGTTACATGAAGCGCATGAAACATTTGGAAAGATTGTTCATCTTAACGTGTGTGGGTGGGAGGAAGAGGCTATCCAAGTGAAAGGGATTCAAATTTGGCACAATCCTATTGAGCGAATGAACCACTCACCTGTGATTTGGGAAAATCTCATGAGCCTCATAAAAGACGCAGAAGAATCTGTTTTAATTCAAAGTCCATACATTATCCCTACTGAGGTTATGATGTCTCCATTCCAACAGAAGATGACAGATACTGTGCAGTTAAATGTCCTGACTAATTCCAAAAAAGCCTCACCAAATTTATTGGCGTATTCTGGATATGGTAGATATCGTGAAAATTTAGCTGAAAATGGGGTGGCCTTATATGAATATGCAGGAGATGGGTCTATCCATGGTAAAACATTTATAATCGATTCTTATTATAGTGTTATAGGCTCATTTAATGTGGATCCACGAAGCACATTTTTAAATACAGAAACAGTTATCGTCGTAGAGGGAGAGGAGTTTGCTACCGCTTTAGAGGTTAATATTGCTGACTTGCAGGAGGATACACGTTTTGTAACTCATAATAACATCCAAGAAGTCGATGAAAATGAAGGCGTCAGTTTTTTTAAACGTGCTGCCCTTCATCTACTTGCACCTTTCGTTCCTTTGATTGAAAATTTACTTTGAGCTTTTTAGATGACCGTCCGAAAAATTCCTAGCTCAAAATAGAGAGGAGAGCGACTCTCTATAGGCAGGAGATAATGGACGTTAATGTGCTGGTTCACACAACGACCCAATCAGTGGGTGAAGAATGAAAATTCCACTGATTGCGTTGTTTTATTAATAGGTTAATCTCGTAATCTACTTATCTGATAGAAATGGCTTATTTATATAGTAATAGACACCTGCCATTAATACACTTCCACCGATTATATTTCCAAGTGTAACAGGCACCAGGTTGTATATCATCCCTTGAATGCTAACAGCATCAGGCGGGTTTAACACAAATGCGATGGCAAAGGTACACATATTTGCAATGCTATGTTCGTAGCCGGAGATGAAGAAGCAAAAAACAAATAGTACCATTGTTATTATTTTAGCCATATCCTCTTTCATGGACATTGGCAAAAAGAACGCTAAGCAAATGAGCCAGTTACAAAGGATCGCGCGAAAAAAAAGCTCCATTGTCGGGTCGGTCATTTTCTTTTCAACAACGCTTAAAAGAAAGGCGTTTACATCAGGACTATTAAATAACCCGGTTGTAAAAATTAAAAAAGCGAAAAAGACAGCTCCGATAATATTTCCTAAGTACGTATATGTCCACAGGGTTAATACTCGAGACCACTTCATTTTTCCTCTTAAAGCCGTATAAGTAAAGTAAAACGTATTACCAGTAAATAAATCACCACCACCGTATGCAATTAAAATAATGGCACTCCCAAAGGTGATAGCGGCCATAGGATAAGTCCAAGGTGGCGCTTCTGTATAGAAAAAACTCCCCGTTTTAAAGGCTACAATGACGCCAAATCCAATAAACATACTGGCAAGAATAGCACGAAGTAAATAGCGTGAGATACCACTTTTAAATATTTTTTCTTTTTTTAATGCTAACTGCTCCACTTTTTCTAATGAGGTGATTTCCATAGGTGTGATCCTTCTTTCTAACAATATAATTCGTGTCACGAAATAATTTTGTAAAGCAAATTGAAAAAACCTGCAGCACGTGTTAACTTGCAAACCGTACAGGTTATTAGAGGTGATAACTAACTTTCTTAATAGGAAGCAAAGGTATTGGTCATCTAACACCAATCAAACAAAGGCTCAAATGAAAGGGGTGCATACCTATTTTGTGAATTGTTGAACAAAATTCAACCAAATAATTAATGGAGTTAATGGAATAAATTCTATCAATAATTATTAGAGAGTGCAAGGTATTTTTGAAAGTAAATTAATTACATAGTGAAAAAGTATTGATATGAAAGGGTTTTCTTTGTTTCCATCTATGAAAAACAGATAATCTAAGGGGACTATAACAGTATTTAGTTCCAAGTTTCCAAATGAAAGAGCTAGGACAATGTGATTGCCTAGCTCCTCTTTCTATACGTTTTACAGGGGCGAACGGATCTATTATAAAATGTGAGCAGTTGTTAAGGTAAGGTTTACAGAGTTGGGCGTTATACGCTCAATGACTGCAAAGTTGCTACTTCAAATGAGGAGACGAAGGGAACTTATCATTATCACTAAGTTAAATCTAGTGGATATTACCGAGGGAAACGAAGACTGGCCAAGTCTTTAATCCGTTGTTCCTTTAAGAAGTTGGTATATTTCTTCTTTGTCGATTTTAACAATTTGTCTCGATTTGTCTGATGAGTCATTGATAGGCTTTTAAGTTGTTCATTCATCTTTTGCTCATTTTGCACCATTTGTTGAAAGAAGACACGATGATTTTGAGACATATCTTCCCATAATTTTTCATTCTTCATGGCGCTTATCCAATTTTTTAGCACGTGTATATGTTTTGCTGTCTCTTTCATTATCTCATAATTGTAGAGGTCAAGCTCAGCAATCGTCGTTATCGCCATGTCGAGATGAGCTTGTGATAACGGTTTGGACTCTTGGCGCAATTTAGCTAATTCTCCGAAAAAATGAGCGTATACGTGCTTAAACTGAGTTTGTTTGTGAAATAACGTGGTGAGAAAAGCATGTCCTTCCTGCAGAACAGGATTTTCCACATTACTAGAAAGAGAGAGGGGGTGTTCAAAATAGGTTGAGTCAATGGTCGCTCTTCTATTACCCGTTGTATGTATTTCATTCATAAGCCGGTAAAATTGAAATAAAGGTTGATGAGCTTCCCGTGCAGAGGTAGGATGCTCTTCTCGTTTTTTCGGGGAGAGGATTGCTGTCCCTTGGAGCTTATTAAATTTAATATAATTCACCATAAAATAATGTATGCCGTCAATTTCCCACGGAAGTGCATTAATGGAGATTTTCTCAAATAGTTTCTTATAGCGTCTAGCACGTGTCCTTACTTTATGGACTTCTTTTTCCATGATGATTAGCCTCCTGGTATTTTTAAGTGAAAAAAATGTATTTTATCGTAAGGTCCGTAAACTTTCCGACTCAAAATAGAGAGGAGAGGTAACTCAATTTAGGCGGAAGACAACGGACGATAATGTCTGATTCACTCAACTTCCAATCAGTGGGGAAGAACGAAAACGTTCACTGATTATGCACATTGCTTTATGATATAAATTATTTTATCACAGATATCCCTCTGTAAAACTCTTGCTTCAAAATAGACTCTATTTAGGTGGGAAATAACGGACACTGTTGTTCTGATTCACTCAACAATCAGTCAGTAGGAGAAGAATGAGCACTCCCACTGGTTGAAGGTTCGTTTTATAATAAAAAATGAAGGACACGTATAGTTTCTTAAAGACTGTCAACAAACAGACGGGATTTTCCCTGATTAAAAGGTTATTCAAAGCTCCAAGTAAAGAGGTGATTCAGTAATGTATTTTCATAAGAAGAGGTTCACATTTGTAGCAGGTGAACAAAACTTGCCGTTATTTGTAGAAAGTGTTGGTTATAATCCCCAGGAACAAAAGTTCACAAGACCAGAGGGCTATCCTTACTTTCATTGGCTTTTAACGTTAGAAGGCAAAGGAACGTTCATTTTTAATGGTCAATCTTATGTGATGACACCGGGAAGAGGCATTTTCCTAAAGCCATATACACCCCACTCTTATTATACAAATGGCTCTTTGTGGTCTACTGCCTACATTACATTTGGAGGAGCTTCTGTCGTCTCCATTTTAAAGGCTCTAGAATTGAATTTTTCAGCTGTGTATAACGAAAATAAAGATAAACATTTTTATAATATAATGAAAGCGATGATCGATAAAGTGGAGGTAGAGTCTGAATTCTCACGATTAGAGTTATCTAGCTACTTATATCATTTCTTAATTAAATTGAGAACTTATGGAAAAATTAACAATCAGCCGTCCCTTTCTCATAATTATACGAAGGTTCGGCCTGTTGTGGATTGGTTGGAAATTGTTTATGCCGAAAATATAGGATTACAGGATATTGCCGCACATATGAATATGAGCCCACAATACTTAAATAGACTGTTTCAAGACACATTTGGTATTAGTCCCTACTCATTTTTGATTCAACTTAGAATAAGAAAGTCTAAAGAAATTTTAGTATCGAATCAAGAAATTCCCCTCAGCCAAGTAGCTGCTCTAGTAGGATTTAATGATGTTAGTAATTTCGTTGCGACGTTTAGAAAAAAAGAGGGGATAACGCCAAGAAAGTATCGTATCCTTCACAGTTAATTTAATTAATAAAGTATCATATTTTTATAAGTTTATTCAAACTTATATTTGAATTTTAAGCTAATTATTATTCAATGTTTAGTCTGAATCCCTTATAAAATAAGATGTATTTTGACTTTTTAAAAATGATTGGTTATTCATTTTCTCTCTCTATTCCTTTAAAGTATAACTTTAACTAGTTTCATTTTTTTATAAAAGTTAAGAGTTATTTTATATTTAAAAAGACATGTAAGCGCTTATAATTTAGGTGTGTTACATGTGAATAATAAAAAGGGAGTTGAATCATAATGAAAAGATTTGTAGTAAGTTTAGGGATATCAATTTTTGTCGTTTCAGCTTTGACGGGATGTGGGCCGGATGATGAGACAGAAACCTCAAATTCCAATAATACTGTCAATGATCATAATGAAACAGGGGAACCAGAAAAACCTGACTCATTAGAAATATGGGCTAATGATGATGAGTATCAGTTTGCGGCGGTTCAAGAGCTAGTTTCACAATTTGAAGATGAATACGGTATTGAAGTAGAAGTGACAGCCTATTTGATGGCCGATCAAGATGAAGCATTTGCATTAGACGCTCCAGGCGGTATAGGACCAGATGTAATATTTCAGCCGCATGATAGACTCGGAGATTTGACATCACAAAACTTGTTAGCTCCTCTTGAGGTAGATGAAGAGCTCCTTGCTGAGTATACAGAAGAAGCTGTCACAGCATTTACATTAGATGGCGAAGTTTACGGTGCTCCACTCGTGATGGAAAACACAGCGCTTTACTATAATAAAGACTTTATAGATACCGTTCCTGAAACAATGGAGGAGCTTTATGATTTGGCAGATTCTTTAACGGATGCTAGTCATGATGAATATGGTTTTTTGTTTGAAGCGTTAAACTTTTACCATGTTTATCCTTGGATAGGTGGCTACGGAGGCTATGTCTTCTCACAAGATGATGAAGGAAATTATAACATCGATGATATTGGGTTAGATAATGACGGTGCTGTTGAAGCTTATGAAGAAGTTCAATCACTATTCGAACGAGGTATTTTACCGCGCAGTGTTGATGAAGACGTGATTAATGGGTTATTTACAGATGGAAAAGTAGCGATGGCCGTGTCTGGTCCATGGGCAATGGCATCTTATTCAGAGGCGTTAGGTGACAGTCTAGGCGTTGCGCCACTTCCTGAGTTGTCTAATGGGAGCACGCCAACACCATTTGCAGGTGTTAAAGGATGGCTCGTATCGAATTACTCAGAAAACACGTATTGGGCATCACAATTAGCTCTTTATTTATCAACAGCTGACGCTCAGTCTTACTACTATGAAGAAACAGGAGAAATCCCTGCTAGACCAGACGCTACCGTAGAAGATGAGTTTGCAGAAGCCTTTTTGGAACAATCTCAATCAGCGGAGCCAATGCCCAATATTCCTGAGATGGGACAAGTTTGGGATCCAATGGAAGACTCGTTGCAATTTAACGCTGAGGGACAAGACCCAGAAGAAATTCTAGAAGAAGCTGTTGAAGAAATTCATGATTATATTGACATGATGAATTAATACCACATTTAGAACGCTATAGGAAAAGGGAAATTTTAAACTTTCCTTTCTGCATGAATGGACCTCCGACCTCAAAATAAAGAAGAGAAACTCTATTTAGGCGGAGCTAATGGTTGCTAAATGTCCTGATCCACTCAACGACCAATCAGTGGGAGAACGAAATCCCCCCCCACTGATTGAAGGTTCGTTTGATCATCTGCCTATTAAATGAATTTATTGCTATTATTCGTGTTATTGCATTAAAGACATGAGTATGAAATCTATTCTTCCGTTTAAATTATAGAAAGGAGGCTAGCAGGGTGGTAAAAGATTCAGAAAAACAACAAATAGATAGACTAAATAAGCCACACCGTTTTACTAACCATAAGCCACTGCGAGCACTTCTATTATCAATCATTCCAGGTATGGGGCAATTCTACAATCGTAAATTTTATAAAGGGAGTATCTTTTTTATTCTTTTTTCCGCTTTTGTTATTGCGTTTGCAGACTTTATCGACATGGGGTTATGGGGAATTTTTACGCTCGGTACACAAGTGGGGAGAGACCATTCTCTCGTCTTAATTATTCAAGGTCTTGTGACGATCTTTCTTTTAATAATGGCTCTATTATTCTATGTCATTAATTTACGGGACGCTTATAAAGATGCGGATAAATTGAAGAATGGTTTTACGATTCCTTCTTTAAAAGAATCCTTTCATAATACGTATGAAAAAACGTTTCCTTATTTTCTCATAGGACCTGGCTTTTTCTTAGTCGTATTTGCCATTATATTACCGCTGGCGTTTATGCTATCTTTAGCATTTATGAATTATCGTTTGAGGAACGCCCCGCCTGCCGCTTTATTGGACTGGGTAGGATTCGATAATTTTATTCAGCTTGCAACTGTACCAATTTGGCAAAATACATTTTTAAGTGTTATTAGTTGGACGCTTATATGGACTCTTGTAGCCACTACCCTCCAAATCGCATTGGCATTGTTCCTTGCGGTTCTCGTGAACGATAAGCGGATCAAATTTAAGAAAACATTAAGAACGATGCTTATTTTACCTTGGGCAGTACCGGGATTCGTGTCTATTCTTATTTTCGCAGCTATGTTTAACGATGGATTCGGTGCGATAAATAGGCAGATTATGGAACCGTTATTTAATATGAGTATTCCGTGGTTAACAGATGTCTTTTGGACACGAGTGGCAATCATCTCGATTCAAGTTTGGCTAGGATTCCCGTTTGTGTTTGCTTTATTTACAGGTGTGCTACAAAGTGTCTCTAATGAATGGTATGAAGCAGCAGATGTAGATGGTGCTTCAAGGTGGCAAAAATTCACTAAAATAACGTTTCCACATGTTATGTTTGCCACAGCACCGTTGATGATTATGCAATACACGCATAACTTTAATAATTTTAATATTATTTATCTCTTTAATGAGGGTGGACCTGCTATTCGCGGACAAAATGCAGGTGGAACGGATATTCTGATTTCTTGGGTGTATAACCTTACTTTTTCCCAACAAAATTACAGTATGGCAGCAGCCATTTCTATGATTATCGGATTGATCATAGGGTTACTTGCTTTCTTACAATTTAGAAGAACCCGTTCTTATAAGGAAGAGGGTGAAGTATATTGAAGGCTAAAACAAAAAGTAAACTTGAAGTGGCAGCGATTTATGGGGTATTTGCTATTATGTTTGTCATCATTGCTTATCCTCTTTTATGGGCTGTCGGTATGTCCCTCAACCCAGGAAGAAGTTTATTTTCAGCTACAATGATACCTGAAAATTGGAGTTTAGAGCATTTCAAATGGCTGTTTTTCGAAGACCCACGTGGACGTTATGTGACTTGGTATAAAAATAGTTTAATCGTGGCGATTGCAACCTCGTTTTTCTCAGTGGTTGTATCCACATTAACGGCATATGCTTTTTCAAGGTTTAAATTTGTCGGTAGAAAAAATGGCTTATTTATTCTACTAGTGTTGCAAATGTTCCCTATATTAATGGCGATGGTAGCAATCTATCTTCTATTAAATATGGTAGGGCTTATCGATAATCTCGTTGGGTTAATAATTATCTATGTCGGGGCTAGTGTGCCGATGATGACGTTTCTCGTAAAAGGCTACTTTGATACAGTGCCGAAAGAGTTAGATGAAGCGGCAAGAATTGATGGCGCTGGTCCTTTACGGGTTTTTTATTCGATTATGCTTCCTCTTGCTAAGCCAATTATCTCAGTGGTTGCTTTGTTTCAATTTATGACCCCGTTCATGGATTTCTTATTACCGAGGATTGTGCTGAGAAGCGAAGAGAATTTTACATTAGCTTTAGGACTGTTTAATTTTGTGAGTAATGAATTCGATAACAATTTTACGCGTTTTGCAGCGGGAGCGATCCTAGTAGCTATTCCAATTGCCGCAGTATTTTTATATTTACAGCGATATCTTATTTCCGGTCTTACAGCTGGAGGTACGAAAGGTTAAGGGCTTGTGATATCTCATTTTATCACAGATAAGTGACCGTAAAACGCCTACTGATTGAAGGTTCGTTTTATTAATGAATGTAAAGGTGATGTGATTAGATATGAAGAAATTCCCTCTTATCAGCGATAAAATTCAAGGATTGTTACATGGTGCTGATTATAATCCTGAGCAATGGCTTGATTATCCTGATGTATTTGAAGAAGATATACGTCTTATGAAAAAAGCATCCTGCAATGTCATGTCTGTAGGAATATTCTCATGGGTATCCCTAGAGCCAGAAGAGGGTGTGTTCACGTTCGACTGGCTTGATAATGTGTTAGATACGTTATATAAAAACGATATTTTTGTTTTTTTAGCCACACCGAGCGGAGCAAGGCCTGCTTGGATGTCTGAGAAATATCCAGAAGTACTTCGAACGACAAAGCAACGAGTCAAAAATTTACATGGTGAACGACATAATCATTGCTTTACGTCTCCAATTTATAGAGAGAAAGTGACGATCATAAATGAAATGCTTTCAGAATGTTATGCCGATCACCCTGCTGTTATCGGCTGGCATATCTCAAATGAGTATGGTGGTGACTGCCATTGTGACTACTGTCAGGAAGCTTTTAGAACATGGCTTAAACATAAATATGGGACACTGGAAAAACTGAATCACGCTTGGTGGACGACGTTTTGGAGCCATACAATGACATCATGGTCACAGGTTGAATCACCGGCCCCACACGGTGAAAAGTCAGTTCACGGGCTTAATCTCGACTGGAATCGTTTTGTCACAGATCAAACAATTGATTTCTTTAAGCATGAAGTTGAGGGTGTTCGTAAAAAGGCCAATCAACTACCTGTAACGACAAATTTTATGGAAGCGTTTGAAGGGTTAAATTATTGGGAGTTCGCTAAGCATGTAGATGTCGTTTCTTGGGACTCATATCCAACATGGCACGATGGGGAACCCCCTTCAAACTTAGCGTCTTGGATTTCATTTAACCATGATTTAATGCGCTCGTTAAAAGACGGGCAACCTTTTATGCTCATGGAAAGTACCCCAAGTTTAACGAACTGGCAAAACATAAGTAAATTGAAGAAGCCGGGAATGCATCTGCTTTCTTCTCTTCAAGCTGTGGCTCATGGCGCGGACACAGTGCAATACTTCCAATGGCGAAAAAGTAGAGGATCGAGCGAAAAATTTCATGGAGCTGTCATTGATCACAAAGGAGGAGAGGATACGCGCGTTTTCCGAGAAGTGAGCGAATTAGGCACCGTTTTGAGTCAATTGCGTGATGTAGCTGGTACGTCTATTCATTCAGAGGTTGCCATCGTATTTGATTGGGAAAATCGTTGGGCTTTGAAAGATGCCCAAGGTCCCCGTAACATTGGGATTCATTATGAAAGAACGGTTCGACAACACTATCAAGCATTTTGGGAGCAAGGGATTTCAGTTGATATAGTTGACTCTCAGTGTGATTTTTCAAAGTATAAGCTCGTCATTGCCCCGATGCTTTATATGATGAAAACGGGTGTGAGTGAAAAGATTGAAGCTTATGTAGATTCTGGTGGTCATTTTGTAACGACTTATTGGTCAGGAATTGTTGATGAAAATGATCTTGTACATTTAGGTGGCTTACCTGAACCATTGCGAAAAACACTAGGTATTTATTCAGAAGAAATTGATGCTTTGTATGATCATGAAACGAATGTCATGATAACGACTGGTGATAACGCTCTTAATATGACCGGGCAGTATAATGTTTATGAGTTATGTGACATTGTTCGTCTTGAAGGAGCAGACATCATTGCAACATATGAACATGATTTTTATGCTGGAAAACCTGCTGTTACAAGTCATGCATATGGTGAAGGGCAAGCTTATTATGTAGCCGCACACGGTAGTCAACATTTTTACGAAGCGTTTTACACGCAAATTAGTCTCAAAGCAGGTCTAAAGCGTCATTTAAATAGTCAGCTGCCTACAGGCGTTACGGTACAAAAGCGTACTGATGGTAAAACAAATTTTCTGTTTTTAATGAATTTTACTGATGAGGAGCAGGCTGTGCACGTATGTGATCAATTTACTGACATGATAGATAACAAAGAAACTAGCGAAGAGATTCGTTTGAAACCATACGGTATTGCTGTATTGAAAGAAACATCTACCTATTAAATATACTTTAATGAGGTGAAAGTGGATGAAAAAGAAACGGACATTTATTTTAGGTACAGTGTTAAGTGTTTTAGCTTTTTCGGCAGCCGCCGCTCTTTCTGTTCTTGCTTCAGAGAGTGAACAAGGGACAGGTGAGCCTTTTATTAAAGGGGCGGACGTCTCTTTGTTGCAAAAAGTAGAACGAGGTGGAGGGACATTCTATGATAATGGCGTAGAAAAGGACGCTCTGGAAATATTGAAAGATAACGGTGTAAACTATATACGATTGAAAATTTGGGAAGATCCAGTCAATGTGGGTGGTGCTAATGACTTAGAGGAAACAGTCACGATGGCACAACGCGTAAAAGAACACGATATGGGCTTTCTCTTAAATTTTCATTACTCAAACTTTTGGGCCGATCCTGAAAGACAAAACAAACCGACCGCATGGGAAGGCTTGACGTTTGATGAATTAGTCGATGCAGTGTATGATCATACTGCTGAAACGTTACAAGCATTAGAAGAAGTAGATGCCTTGCCAGATATGATTCAAATCGGTAATGAAATTCAGTCTGGTATGCTGTGGCCAGACGGTAAAACATGGGGAGAAGAAAAAGGCGTAGATTACGGTGGATTTGAAAATCTGGCACGGTTAGTAAATGCAGGTATTGAAGCCGTTCATGACACATTGCCAGAGAATCATAGTGTGGACATAATGCTACATTTAGCAGACGGAGGAGATAATGACTTGTATCGTTGGTGGTTTGATGAGATATTAGCTAACGGTGTCCATGACTTTGAAGTAATTGGATTCTCGTATTATCCTTATTGGCATGGCACTTTAGATGACTTACAGGCTAACTTGAATGACATCAGTGAGAGGTATGATAAAGACGTCATCGTTGTTGAAACATCCTATGCTCACACATTAGAAGATGGGGATGGCTTTCCAAATATATTCGGTGCAGAGGAAGAAGCTGAAGGCGGTTATCCGGCCACTGTTGAAGGACAGAAAGCATTTTTGGAAGACGTCATTTCCGTCATACACAGTGTGCCAAATAATCACGGCAGAGGTTTTTTCTATTGGGAACCAACATGGATACCGGCTGAAAATGCAGGTTGGAAAGATGGCGAAGGAAATGCATGGGACAACCAGACATTATTTGATTTTGACGGAAACGCCTTACCATCACTAAAGATTTTTAATGATTAAATTTAAACGCAGCTTTTCTCACTAGTATTGTCTATGAGAAAAGCTCGTTTTCTTTCCTAAAATAATAAAGTATGAATGAGAGTTTTGCGAAAAAAACAAGCCTTCAATCAGTGGGCGTTTTTGCTCCTCTCTATTTTGAGCCGGGAGTTTAACGGTCGCTTATCTGTCATACATAATTGGATGATGAATTTAAAACGACTGAACAACAGTTTTGATTAAGCTCGAAGTAAGACCTGTAAAGGGTGATAAGGGAAAGCAAGAGACGGACCAGTGTCTGAGAGATTGGATTTCTGTTGGAATAGAAGCCCTAAATTTGCTTCGCAGAGTTTAACCTACCCAAGAGGGGAAAGGGAATAAATGTGACGAAAGTGTGAACATTGAGCTATTGGTGGCGCTTAACTGTAAAATCGTGTATGCTTTCAATGAATATATTTTTACTATAGTAAAAGTAGTAATATTAATAACATGGGGTGAGGAAATGAAGCGAGTAATGACTAGTTTAGTAGTTATTGGATTAGCAGGTCTAATAACAGCTTGTGGACAAGGGGAACCAGATAATAGTTCTGGGGCGGTGAATGTTAATGATGTGAACTTAGAACCATTAGAAGCTGAAATTAATATTCCTGAAACGGCTGAACTAGGGGAAGAAGTCGTTTTACAGACTCTTGTTTTACAAGGGGATGAAAAAGTAGATGATGCGTCTGAAGTTATTTTTGAAGTTTGGCTGGACGGAGAAAAAGCTGATAGTGATATGATCGAGGCAGACCTTCCAGGAGAAGAGGGAATATATGAAGTGACGTATGAATTCTCTCAAAATGGGGTCTATATGGTACAACCCCATGTAACTGCAAGGGGGTCGCATGTGATGCCAGTTGAAGAAATAACAGTTGGCCAGACGACAGAGGAGAATGAAGAAGGAAACAATTCGGCAGAGAATGATGATCATCATGATCACGAAGGAGATAGTCATGAGCGCGGTCATTTACATGAAAGTATGACACTTGATTGGCGAGCTGAAGAGGAAGCCCACGTAGGAGACGAAGTGACACTAACCGCTTATGTGGAGTGGGAAGAAGAAGCCTGGTCGGATGGAGAAGTCCAATATGAAATTTGGAAGCATGGCGATGAACGCCACGAATGGATTCCTGCCGAGGAAGTGGAAGCTGGCTTGTATGAAGCAGTTCATGTGTTCGAAGATGAAGGGGAATACCATGTGATGGTTCACCTTGAAGATAATAGCGTTCATGAGCATGTCCAGTATTTAATTCAAGTGAATTAATCTTTTTCCAAGCTTAATACTATAAGCGCTTAAATAACGGTCATAAAAAGAATTATTCCTAAATCACGCAAAGGTATCATTCATTTGAATGGTGCCTTTTTTAGTAGTCATTCATTCTATTTCATCACATTATTTTTCCACTAACTCATCGACTTTTTAAAGATAGTCATCAATGTAAAGAGATTGGATAATTCCTATATATCCCTTCAAGTTAAGCCCCTTTACTATCTTGTATATACAAGATATACTTATATTAAAATATTTTAAAAAGGTTATATTTTGAAAACGTTTAATCGGAGGTTTCACAATGGGAATCGAAATGAATGAATGGTGGAGAAGAGCTGTCGTCTACCAAATATATCCGAAAAGCTTTAACGATACGACAGGTGACGGCGTTGGCGATCTTCAAGGAATAATTGATAAACTGGATTATCTAGTACGATTAGGTGTGGACGTCTTGTGGCTTACACCAATATATACGTCGCCGCAGAGAGATAATGGCTACGATATTAGTGATTATTACAGCATACATGAAGAATATGGGACGATGGAAGACTTTGATTTATTATTGAAAGAGGCACATGAACGTGGCTTGAAAATAATTATGGATATCGTTGTTAACCATACGTCAACAGAGCACAAGTGGTTTAAAGAATCAGCATCATCAAAGGCTAACCCATATAGGAATTATTATATTTGGAAGAGTGCTGTAAATGGGGAGAAGCCAACAAATTGGCAGTCAAAATTCGGTGGAAGTGCATGGCAATATAACGAGACGACTCGTGACTATTATTTACATCTTTTTGACGTTACACAGGCAGATTTAAATTGGGAAAACCAAGAGGTGCGTCAGTCTATTTACGATATGATGCATTTCTGGTTTCAAAAAGGTGTAGATGGTTTTCGCTTGGATGTCATTAATTTAATTTCAAAGGATCAAAATTTCCCTAATGATGATGGTACGATTCCCCCTGGTGATGGACGTAAATTCTATACAGATGGTCCAAGAGTACATGAATTTATCCATGAAATGAACGAATGTGTTTTTTCCAAGTATGATGTTATGACGGTTGGAGAGATGAGTTCAACTACGATAGATCATTGTATTAAATACACGAGGCCGGATAGAAAAGAATTAAACATGACATTTAATTTTCATCATTTAAAAGTCGATTATCCTGATGGTGAAAAATGGGCCCTTGCCGAGATGGATTTTGGGGCATTAAAGCGTATTTTATCAACTTGGCAGACTGAAATGTACAAAGGTGGCGGGTGGAATGCGTTGTTTTGGTGTAATCATGACCAGCCGCGTGTGGTAACACGCTACGGAAATGATGGCGACTATCATAAGCAATCTGCCAAAATGTTAGCCACGACCATTCATTTAATGCAAGGGACTCCTTATATTTATCAAGGGGAAGAATTTGGCATGACGGATCCAAAATTTAACACGATAGACGATTATCGTGATGTGGAAACGCTCAACATGTATGAAGAAAAAAAGCGTGAGGGATACGGAGAGCAAGATATTCTAAAGATTATTCAAGCTAAATCTCGTGATAATTCAAGAACGCCTATGCAATGGAGTAGTGACGTAAATGGAGGGTTCACTGATGGGACACCATGGATACCATTGGCTCCAAATTATGAGCAAATTAATGCGTCCGCAGCTATTAAAGATAAAGATTCAATTTTTCACCATTATAAGCGACTAATTAATCTTCGAAAAGAATTAGATATAGTAACGTATGGAGACTATGAGTTGCTTTTAGAAAATGACGACAGACTTTTCGTCTACGTCCGATCATATAACGATGAGAAATTGTTAGTCATAAACCATTTTTATGATGGGGAGACACAATGTCGGCTACCGGATGATCTAGATGTGGCAAACTATGAAGCGACTTTGCTTTTAACTAATTATGGAGATAGTAAGTCGCTGAGTAAAACAATGCCAATAAAGCCTTATGAGTCGTTAGTTTATCATATGAAAAAAGTTTGATAAACTATAAAAGGTGATGTCTATGAAAAATAAATATTTTCAAATATATCGGGAAATTGCAGATAATATTCGCGCGGGTATCCACCCAGCCAATACGAAGTTACCGTCAGAACACGATTTAATGAAAAACTTTAATACCTCTCGAGAAACGATTAGAAAAGCATTAACACTATTATCACAAAATGGTTTCATTCAAAAAATTCAAGGGAAGGGCTCAATCGTACTTGATGCAAAAAAAATTGACTTTCCCATTTCAGGTTTGATCAGTTTTAAAGAATTAGCAGGAAATATTGGGAAAGAACACCGCACTATTGTGGAAGTGTTGGAGCTGATTGAGCCTGATCAAAACATTCAGAGTCACTTAAATGTGACAGATAAAGACAAAGTTTGGGAAGTGTACCGGGTAAGAGAAATAGATGGTGAGCGGATCATTCTCGATAAAGATTATCTAAATCATTCTTTTGTTGGTAATCTAACGAAAGAAACATGTGAGAACTCTATTTACGAGTATATTGAACATGAACTTGGATTAACGATTAGTTTTGCTAAGAAGGAAATCAGTGTTGTTGAACCGACTGAAGAGGATAGACGTCTGTTAGACCTAGACGGTTTCACCAATATTGTCATTGTGAAAAATTTCGTTTATTTTGATGATGCAAGTTTATTTCAATATACAGAATCCCGTCATCGACCAGATAAATTTAAGTTTGTTGACTTCGCTCGACGGAATGTACACCACTAGGATAGCTATGAAAGAACAAGCCACGTTAAACGGCGGCTTGTTCTTTTCTTTTGGCTTAACGCGTCTTTTTTAAGATGTCCACAATATCTTTTTTAAGCGAGTGATTGCGAATGGTTTCTCCTAGCCACGTTTTTGTCGGCATATTTGTTTCAACTTTAACGCGTTTTAGTAATTTAACTAACGCTTGCTTAAAAACCGATGAATAGTTAACCCTGTCAATCTTTTGTGCTTCTGTTAATAACAATTCAATTGTTTCAGCATTTTCTATTGAAATGTATTGAGTTGCGTTAAATACGAATTGAGACATGATTTTGGCGTAGTCGTGGCTTAAATAATAGGCTGATATTTCTTGAATGAGTTGAGGGTGATCATTGATATGCTCAGCTAAAAGTGGGATATATGAGTCGATCCTGTGATTTAAAATAAATTTAAATGATTTTAAAGCATTCGCTTCCTTAATAGCTTGTTTCAGTGTGGTCATGATGAGAGAATTGTCTGCTTTGCCGTCAGCGTTTTGCAGAGCAATTAGGCGAGATGGCCATTGATGCTTAATGTCTTCAAGATGTTCATCAATGAGGTGTTTAATAATATTATCGTTTTTCATTTTAGCGTCTTTCTCAGGTTTAAGCGCATCCTTTAAATCGTCCTGGGTTACTTTATGATGACTTTTGCGTTCAGCTATTTTTTTATAACGCTCCATTGCTTTAGAGGAATCAACAGTCGTTTTATTGGACAGAAAAAAAGAGTCAAGGAAATGACCGTTATGATCTAAAACGGCGAAAATAACAGGTGCTTCTCGCTCAAATAATAACGCATGAATTTTCTTTACACCCTGTACCTCCTCATATTTTAAGACGTAATAACGGCTGTTCTGGCCATCCAGATAAACTTTTTTTCCTAAAAAACTTGGTGGTAATGCAGGCATACTTCACCGGTCCTTTCTTTCATTAAGATATAGTGGTGTTTGAAAAGAGTGATGAAAGTACTTTATTGTTTTAGTATGTTTCTCACAGTTGACTCATGTACTACTGAGTGAGGACAATAAACATAACATATGTTTCAAGAGGTAGAAAAGAGAATGTCAATTACACCGATTCTCTCTCTCCATCATAACTGTCTTTTGTCCATTTGTGTAGTAAAGAAAACAATTTTAAATGGACAAATGACAAAACTCCTCTGCTTATTGAAGGCAGAGGAGTCTTATTAAATATTGTTTTTATTAACGCGTTGAGTAGCCGCTTTTGCTCTTGCTTGTGCTTCACGGTCTTCTGTATCAGCTAATTCATCACTATATTTTACATCTTTATTACTATCGTCTTCAGTTGCTTCCCGTCTTTTTTTACGTGGGTCCACAGAAATCGCTCCTTTTTAACAATAAGTTAATCATGTTGACTAATTGTTCAGCTACAAGTTTGATTTGTGCTTGGAAAACGCTTTATCAGCCGCTTTGAAATCAGATTGATGGGCCATTTCAAGCGCGCGAGATGTTAAGCGTTTTTCTGCCCTTGTTTTTCTTTTCTTTGCGTCAGTAGCCATAGGAGAGCCTCCTTTTAGTCGCTTTTTATTATAATGACCAGGAGACATTGATTTTATGCAGAAATAATTATTTTTTTATCAAATCAGTTAAAGCATCTTGCAGATGGGGAAATTGAAACCGAAAATCGTGGTGTTCTAACTTCGCAGGTAGGACTCTTTGTCCTTCTAAAATAAGGGTACTCATATCACCAAGTATGAATTTTAAGAGACTGCTTGGAACAGGGGCCCAAAAAGGCCGATTTAAAACAGCGGCCAGCTGTTGTCCAAAGTGTTTCATCATCTCTGGATGAGGAGCAGTTATATTGACAGGACCCTGAAGGGAGGGGGCCATAAGAGAATGTACGAGAGCTTTTGCCACATCATTGATATGAATCCACGACATCCATTGTTCACCTGTGCCAAGTTTCCCCCCAGCCCCAAGGCGAAACGGTGATAACATCTTTTTTAGGGCGCCGTCTTCTACCGATAATACGAGGCCAAAACGAGCGCAGACCACTCTTACATTAGGCGCTGCTTTCAAGGCTTCGCTTTCCCATTTTGCTACAACGTCAGCTAAAAAATCATCCCCTGGGATTGTTTCTTTTTCAGTAAAAGTTTTAGTAAAGGACGTACCGTAAAAACCTACTGCAGATCCATTAACTAAAACATCAGGCTTCTTCTTTAGCTGTTCGATTATTCGCACGACTTCACGTGTTGCGGTAATACGGCTCTGCAATATTTCTCTTTTTTTATCCGCTGTCCATCTGCCACTATTCAAATTTTCTCCAGCTAAATTAATTAAACCATCAATACCTTCAAGTTCTTTTTCAGGGTATGTACCGTCTTTTAGCCATTCTACATAGGTGGTGCCATATTTACTCTTTTTATTTTCTTTATTTCTCGTTAGAATAAGGACATGATGATCTCTTGAAATGAGTTCTCTAGTAACAGCTTGTCCGATGAGACCAGTTCCGCCTGTTATAGCTATTTTCATATCTA
This sequence comes from Bacillus sp. A301a_S52, assembly GCA_024701455.1. Classification (GTDB taxonomy): domain Bacteria; phylum Bacillota; class Bacilli; order Bacillales; family Salisediminibacteriaceae; genus Salipaludibacillus. The sequence goes on from JABXYP010000001.1 coordinate 1,462,437, forward strand.
TTGAACCTCCTTAAGGTTTTGATATTGTTATACTTTTGTTCCCTTTAAATGCCCATCTTGAAACGTTCTGATGAATGGAGAGGTTAGTATGCCAATTATTTCAAAAATTACCGCTGCTAAAAAAAGAAAAGGTAGATTTCATATTTATATAAAAGTAAACAATAAAGATCAATATGCTTTTACAGTATCTGAAAATTTACTAGTACAAGAACAGTTATTAAAAGGTAAAGAAATTTCAGAAGACGAGATGTCCATGCTGCAAGAGAAAGATGATTTAGACAAGATGATGCAAAAAGTGTTAAATTTTTTGTCTTATCGTATGCGCTCTGAACTAGAAGTGTCAACTTATTTGAAAGATCATGAAGTCAGTGATGATCAGATTGGGGAGATAATGGACAGGCTCCGTGAGCTTCAATTTATCAATGACAGACTATTTGCAGAAGCTTTTGTGCGTACAAAACGTGATACTGGAAAGAAAGGGCCTTTAATTATTCAGCAAGAGCTGTATCAAAAAGGAATAAGTCAAGCACTCATTGATGATGTTATGACTCAATATTCAGCTGAGCTTCAGCTTCAACACGCAATCACTATGATCGAAAAAAAGCAGTCCTCCTATAAAAATGAAGGATTAAAAAAGAAACAGCAAAAACTAATTCAATTTATTATCCAGCGAGGTTATTCACAGTCTATAGCTGTTGAGGCATTGAAAGAAGCTGAGTTGAAAGAAGATCCAGAAATTGAATGGCAGGCAGTAGAAAAACAAGGAGAAAAAGCGTGGAAGAAGTATGAAAAAAAGCCTGAATGGGAACGTGACCAGCGCATAAAACAGTTTTTATTCTCAAGAGGGTTTACGACAGAGTTAATAGAACAATGGCTCCAGACTAAAAAAGAAGAAAATTTGATATAATACGACAGTATTCTTTCTTGGATATTTATGAAAACGCTTTAAAAATCGACACAAAACTGTTTTTTTGATTAGATAAAATGGTTTATGAATGTCGATATAATGATTAAGGACAAAATAAGAGTACTTTGTATAAAAAATCTGGCTTTGACAGCAGTAAATATAGAGAATAGCGGAAAGACTAGTACTAAATTTCGACAACAGTTAAATAATCACTAGAAAGGAATATGTTTATCTATGTCATCAATTATTGCGTTAACACCTATCATCTCAGTTATGCTTTTTCTTGTAGTGTTAAAAATGCCTGCTGTACGAGCTATGGCGATTAGCTTGGTTGCGACAGCGTTATTAGCTATTGTTTATTGGCAGGTCCCATTTATTATTATTAGTGCATCTTTTATTGAAGGAATCATGATTGGTCTATCCATCTTATATATTGTTTTTGGTGCAATTTTACTTTTAAATACACTTAAACTTTCAGGCGCTATTGATACAATTAGGGCAAGTTTTATGGGAGTTTCTCCTGATCGCCGTGTTCAATTAATTATTATTGCTTGGCTCTTTGGTGCTTTTATTGAAGGTGCCGCAGGATTTGGAACACCAGCAGCTATTGCAGCCCCTTTACTTGTAGCTTTAGGTTTCCCTCCATTGGCATCCGTTGTTTTAGCTCTAATAGCGGACAGTTCACCTGTTTCTTTTGGGGCAGTTGGTACACCAATTATAGTAGGGGTAGAGCAAGGGCTTTACGAGGGAACTGAAGTAAGTTCGATTGCATTACCTTATGTTACGGAAGCAGGTGGCATGGCAGCTTTCCTTCAACAGCTAGCAACTCAAATTATGAGTATTGACATTATTGTGGGCTCTTTTATGCCACTAATCATGGTCCTCATTTTAACACGCTTCTTTGGCGAAAATAGATCGTGGAAGGAAGGGTTAGCCGTTTGGAAGTTTGCCATTTTTGCAGGGCTAAGCTTTACGCTTCCAGCCTTGGCAGTTGCTACTTTTTTAGGACCTGAATTTCCGTCAATCTTTGGCGGGCTAATTGGACTTATGATCGTTATCCCGGCTGCCAAGAGAGGATTTCTGTTGCCAGAAACAGCATGGGACTTTGCTAAAGAAGAAAATTGGTTATCTTCTTGGGTAGGGAAAATAACAGCTAGTGATGAGTCTGATAAAACGAAAGCACAGTTACCGTTGGTAGTCGCTTGGGTCCCGTATTTACTCGTAGGCTTGTTTCTCGTCCTTACTCGCCTCGATGCACTACCATTTAAGGAAAAGTTACGAAGTGTAACAGTGGGGTGGAACAATATTTTAGGTACTGAAATCGGTGAACAGTTAGAACCTCTTTATATTCCTGGGTTCGTGTTCATACTCGTTGTGATCATAACAATATTTGTTCACAAAATGACTAAAAAACAAGTGAGGCGTGCATTTACATGGTCAGGTAAGGCTGTGATAGGAACGGCACTTACGTTATTCACTGCTGTTCCTATGGTTAGAATATTCATTAACTCTGGAATTAATGAGAGTGGTCTTGAAGCGATGCCAGTTGAGCTTGCAAACACGGCATCCGCTCTAATGGGGGACGTTTGGCCGATCATGGCCCCTATTATTGGCGCATTAGGCTCGTTTATTTCGGGCAGTGCGACTTTTAGTAATATGATGTTCAGCTTGTTCCAAACGAGTGTCTCAGACCAAATTGGTGCGGATCCAACTCTTATTTTGTCTCTTCAAGTCATGGGAGCTAATGCGGGTAACATGATTTGTGTTTTAAATGTTGTTGCAGCTGCTTCAGTTGTAGGATTGGTAGGAAAAGAAGGCGCAATAATTCGCATGACGATTTTACCTATGCTGTATTATGCGCTCTTCGCAGGAACGATTGGGCTTATCTTAACGTTACTGTAACATGAGCATATTACTCATAAATGGATGCTTAATTTTACCGAGTAAAATAGAGAGGTAGAATTAAGCAAATACAATATCTCGACGTTGAAAAATAGTAATAATCCTTTTCTTTAGAAAAAATATAAGAATTATAGTATAAAGAAGAGAGGGGCTTTAGCTACTTTACTACAAAGTTATTAGTACTTTAGAACCTTTATGGACGAAAGGGGCTGAGCCGTTGGAGAAATATAGTTCGATGTCCATGGCAGAACTTCAACAAGAAGTAGCTGATTTAAAAGTGAAAGCTCAAAAAGCTGAACAAATGGGAATGATTAATGAATTTGCCGTACATGAACGAAAAATGTTACTTGCTCAAGCTTATTTGTTAAGTCCGGATGATTTTCATTCAGGGGAAAAATATCAGTTAAACGATAGCGAGGAAACCTTTTTAATTGATTATTTAAATGGTGTTTTTGCCTGGGGATATAGAAATGACAACAGTGGAAAGGAAGCTGTACCTATTTCTCTCTTAGGAAGGCGAATAACGTAGGAAGGAGGAAAGTCTTCCTTCCTCCTTTGTCCCCTGATAGCAGTTACGTTCTTTTGCGTGTTTGAACTTCTAAAATCTGGTTGTGTAAACTTTGTTCTGTTTCGCCATTTACTTGATGAAAGGCACGCTTTGGATTGGCCCGTGGCGATTGGAAAGGGTCTTGTTGCATTGTGTTTTTGCCGTTCAAAGTCCGAGTATTCACCATTATGAGAAACTCCCTTCAAAATCTTAAATGTCATCCTCCTGTTTTTCAGAGGAAGCAGCCATTCGTTGTTTTGGATGATCTTTTATTGAACCATCTGGTCGTTTCGAAGCAAAACGTGACATGTCGTGCCGGCCTTTATCTAATGAGATACGACTCGGCAAGTCTCGGTTATTATTACGCAAAAGGTTAACCTCCTTTATTAACAGGGTTGTCTTTACTATCTCCACTTGTCCAATTTTTTAGTGATAACAATTTCTCCCGGCTATCTCCTTCATCGGGTGGAGCTAATAAGATGTAAGTAATAACAGGAAGGAGCTTTTAATATGTATGATTATTATGAACGGTTGACTAACCGACTATTAGAACAAAATGATCACTTATCTTATTTTGAAGCTCGTACTTGGATAGAACTGTTGTGGGAAGATTTTGAGGCGACGTATGCAAAAGCAGGGCAAAAATATAAAGGAAAAGATACGACAGAAAAAGTGCTATCTCAGTGGATAGATAATTACGGACCACGACTTCATGAAGTATTATTAGAGAAACCAAAATATAAGGAATGGTTTGAAAAAAAGAAGTTTTATCATTAAATAGGCGTATAAAAATATGGAGGGCAGTCTACTTAGTAGGCTGTTCTTCTCGATTTAATGAGTACGCTAAGGTTACACTCTTAAAAATAAGCATTCTCCAAAAAAGAGGTTAAACCATAATGGTTTCAATCGAACATGACACCAGTTCTTTTTTAATGTGTGAAAGGATGAGATAATTCATGATAATGCCTTTCTTGAACTTACTACAAGGGTTAGCGTTTTTAGGTTTCGTGATATCGTCATTCTTATTATTTAGACATCTTCAACGTAAAAAAAAGCAATCAACAAAATCATTAAGTTGGTCAGAAAATTTCATATTTGTGATAGCCAAATTGTCTCTTCTAATTTGGCCATTTACTTTTATATTGATACAAATAGACATCATGTTTGGCTAAACATGATGTCTATTTATCAAATTAAACTCAAAGAATTGGTTACCTTGTCAATGCATTTCTACATGAATTCACATTCATGTGTTGGCTGTCTAAATTCGGCTAGTGTTAGGTGATACTACTACTCACACTCACGATTCAATATTAATCATTCTACTACGACGGTTTCCAATTTTCGGCGAAGTGAAGCATTGTTATAAATCCATCCAGTGTAAGAACTTAAAATGCGCAAATCTTCATCCATTCTTACAATAGCTACGAAGGGATAGTGCCCTTTACTACGATATCTGAGATCGACAAACTTCACAGAATAGCCGTGCCTTTCAATGGAAACAGCCCACCGATAAGCTGGAGAAAACGAAAGGAAAGCTGCCAAATTTTTATCATTTCGGGCTGCATTAATAATCGGATCATCAGGTATGGGTTCGAAAGGGTATGATTCAAAATAGTTAATTTTGTTTGCTCTACTTTCAGCAACATACATCATTGAATGTGTTCGAACAACGATATGCCACCTACTCCATTTAAAGGTGGGAGAGGTAAAAATATGTGTGGCATCAGGGTGTAACGTCTTCACATGATGATAAACGCGCCGCTGTGCTTTAATTCGCCAAATATAATAAAGTACGATAACACCATACATGGAGAGGAATGTCCAGCCTGGTGGGAAGCCGAACCTCCAAAGCAAAATGCCTATTATATGGGCGATGAAAATAAAGGCATCGAAAATATTAATAATACCTAAAGCGAGCCATTTAGAATAAAAGGGGGCTAACGCTTTTGTACCATATGCATTAAATATATCCACGAAAACATGTAGAAATACAGCGAGAAATATCCAAGCCCATAAGTGATATAAATTTAAATTCGGAATCAGCCAATATAGAAAAAGGGTAATCACCGTCGGCCATATAAACAAAAAAGGAATCGAATGAGTAACACCACGGTGATGCCTTATATATGAGGAGTTGTTTCGTAACTTTAATACGGTGTCAAAGTCAGGGGCCTGTGATCCGACAAGCACACCAATCATAGCCGCTTGTGTCATTTCAGGACTAGATGATACTGCAGGATCTAGTGTTGCTAATCCCCCTATGGCAATCCCCATGACAACATGGGTTCCTGTGTCCATAAAGTTTCCCTCCTTGCCTCTTGTTGTCAGTCGTGTTTCGGGCTTTATCGTATCATTTAAGTAAGCTGTCAGCAAAAATTTTATCACATTGTATGACAAAAAGTTTCTTTAAGCTTTATAATAACCTTTTAGATGCAATTATGCTTGTGTTGTGTCACTAATTAAAGACAAAAATTTCGATTGGGGACACGCACACTTATAGTTTATTCATACCCTAATATTAATATTTTCAAAAGGAGAATATAGTGTGAAACATATTGACCATGTTCAATTTCAATCTGACTTACTCAATTGGTATGATGAGAATAAAAGGGATCTTCCATGGCGAAGAGAAAATGATCCATATAAGATTTGGGTATCCGAAATCATGCTTCAGCAAACCCAAGTGGACACGGTTATCCCTTACTATGAACGATTTATGGCGCTATTTCCAACATTAAAAGATCTGGCTGAGGCAGAAGAAGAGACGGTATTAAAAGCATGGGAAGGGCTCGGTTATTATTCTAGAGCAAGAAATTTACACACGGCTGTGAAGGAAGTTGCAGCCACATATGGAGGAGAAGTGCCTAGCACACCTGATGAGGTACAAAGTCTTCGAGGAGTTGGTCCGTATACGGCAGGTGCTATTCTTTCCATCGCTTATAACATACCTGCCCCTGCGGTGGATGGGAATGTCATGAGAGTGATTTCACGACTTTATACCATTTATGATGATATAAGCAGGCCTTCAGCACGTCATACGTTTGAGATGCTCGTTATGAAACTCATTTCTCAAGAAAGAGCTTCTGACTTTAATCAAGCGCTAATGGAACTTGGGGCATTAATTTGTACGCCTAGACAGCCTGCCTGTCTTCTCTGTCCTGTTCAAGAGCATTGTGCGGCTCGGGAGGAGGGGGTACAAGAGCTACTTCCTGTTAAAGCCAAGAAGAAACCACCGAAGAAATTACAAATGAAGGTAGCGATTGTTAAAGATGAAGAAGGAAAAATACTTATTGAAAAAAGACCAGAAACAGGCCTTCTTGCTAAACTGTGGCAATTTCCTAATATTGAAGCCGTGACTGATACAAACGATGATTTAAAAGCTCATCTAAGTTCTTTTGGACTTGAAGTGAGCCTTGAGAAAGAAGCCGTTCAAGAAGTAAAGCATGTTTTTTCTCATATTGTTTGGGAAATGAAAGTCTACACAGCTATTACTACAGCTAAAGTAGAGGAAACAGTATTTTACGATGTAACAACGCGGTTATTTGTAGACCGTGACGATATAAATTACTATCCATTTCCTGTCTCGCACCAGAAGATTATCGATCATTCACTTTGAAAGGGGTTCATAATCATGGATTTACAATTGGAAGGGAAGACAGTCCTAATAACAGGTGGATCAAAAGGTATTGGTAAAGGAATCGCAAAGGCTTTTTTGACTGAGCAAGCGAAAGTAGGAATCGTTGCCCGAGGTGAAAAGGAGTTAGAAAAAGCGAAACGTGACTTACCAGGAGTTGTGACATTTCAAGGGGATTTAATGGACTTACATGCTCGTGAAAAAGTGATGCAATCCTTTTTGGAAGTATTTGGTGACATCGATATTCTAATTAATAATGTCGGAGGGAGCAGTGGCGGAAAAACGATGGAAACAGATTTGAGGCAGTTTGAGGAAGCGATGCAACTTAATTATTTCTCAGCTGTTCACTTTAGCCAGATGGCTGTTCCCTCTATGCAAAAAAAGAAACAAGGTGCTATTATAAATATCTCGTCAATCTTTGGCAGAGAATCTGGCGGAAAGCCATCTTATAATAATGCAAAGGCAGCTATGATAAGTTTTACGAAATCATTGGCTGATGAGTTGGCGAAAGATGGGATTCGTGTTAACGGTGTAGCGCCAGGAGCTATCTTACACCCTACTGGAAATTGGCAAAAAAGGTTGGAAGAAAATCCGGAAAAAATCGCTAATTTTGTCGAACAAGAAATTCCTGCTGGCAGGTTTGGTACTGTTGAAGAAATAGCTGATGTCGTTGTTTTCTTGGCATCAGAGCGAGCCAGATGGGTAGTAGGTGCGACATTGAATGTCGATGGTGGACAATCTAATGCAAATTTTTAAATGTGTAATCTCTACAGTCGAACACTTTTCCCAAGGATTCTCGTTCAGCTAACTATTTCTCGGTAAATCCTCGCAATAGTGGATCTTCAGACTGCGCTTCATCCCCCGGGAGTCGCAGTCTTACGTTTCGGTACTTTGTATCACAGAAGCGTCCGTAAACCTTCCGGCTCAAACTAGAGAGGGGAGCTAACGGACGCTAATGTCCTGATTGAAGGCTCGTTTTTATAATGATGATGATCTCCTAGATGAATTGAGAAAAAATAATCTGTGCTTCTAGTTAAAAAGATCAATTTCGTTATGCGAAATATGTTAAGATGGATAAAAAAACAGGAGGATTTTGCTGATATGACCCAAACAAATGCACTCAATTATCCTTATCCTTCTAAGCGAATGGTTACATATGGACGGAATGGTATGATAGCCACATCCCAGCCATTAGCTTCACAGGCTGGCTTAGATATTCTAAAAAAAGGCGGAAATGCTATTGACGCAGCGATTGCTACTGCAGCGTGCCTTACCGTTGTAGAGCCGACATCAAATGGTATAGGCGGTGATGCCTTTGCCCTAGTATGGACAAAAAATAAGCTTCATGGACTGAATGGAAGTGGCCAAGCACCTAAAAGCATTTCAATCGAAAAGTTGAAAGAGCAAGGCATCGAACAAATACCTAAATTTGGCTGGACACCTGTAACAGTACCCGGAGCACCAGGAGCTTGGGGTGAATTGTCTAAAAAATTTGGGAAGCTGCCGTTAGCTGAAGTGCTTAAGCCAGCCATATCTTATGCAAGAAATGGCTACCCACTCAGCCCAGTGTTATCATATTTTTGGGAAAAGGCGACCGAAAATTTCAGTAAAACATTAAAAGGCGACATGTTCAATAGCTGGTTTGATACGTTTGCACCTGGAGGTAAGGCTCCACAAGCCGGGGAAATTTGGTGTTCAGAGGGGCATGCTACAACATTAGAAGCAATTGGCCACACAAATGGAGAGGCCTTTTACACTGGGGAATTGGCGGATAAAATGGACGCCTTCTCACGCCAAAACGGTGGTTATTTAAGAAAAGACGATTTAGCAGCCTATAAGCCTGAGTGGGTCGAGCCTATTAAAGCCCACTATAAGGGGTATGATGTCTGGGAGATCCCACCAAACGGACAAGGATTAGTCGCTTTAATGGCTTTAAATATATTAAAAAATGAGACATTTAGTTCACGTGATGATGAAGAGACATTCCATAAACAAATAGAAGCAATGAAGCTTGCATTTGCAGACGGAGAAGCATACATTACTGATGCGTCCCAAATGAAGCAACGAGTGGATGACTTACTTAGTGATACGTATAGCGAATCAAGACGCAAGCTCATTAGTGACGAAGCACTGCTGCCGAAAGCAGGGGATCCTTCCTCCAGTGGAACAGTTTATTTAGCTACTGCTGATGACGAGGGGAATATGGTGTCATTTATTCAAAGTAATTATATGGGATTTGGCTCTGGCTTAGTCGTCCCTAACACGGGTATCTCGCTACAAAACCGCGGGCACAATTTTAGCCTGGATCCAGAACACGATAATGCATTGAAGCCAGGGAAACGTACGTATCATACTATTATTCCAGGTTTTTTAACGAAAGGTAAAGACCCTGTAGGTCCCTTTGGAGTGATGGGGGGCTTTATGCAGCCACAAGGTCATTTACAAGTTATTATGAATACGATTGACTTTGGGTTAAACCCACAAGCGGCATTGGATGCCCCGAGATGGCAGTGGATAAAAGAAAAAGAAGTTTTGTTTGAGCACTCCTTCCCTAATCACATTATTAACGCTTTAGCTGCGAGAGGGCATAATGTCATGCTCACCCATATCAGTAATAATTTTGGTCGAGGCCAAATTATTTGGCGTGATCCTGTTACAGGCGTGCTATGCGGAGGAACCGAATCAAGAACAGATGGAGCTGTAGCGGTCTATTAAGAAAGGTGTCCTGAAAAAATGAAACAATTAAATATATTTATGGCCTTCCTTAGAGTGGGGCTTCTCGGTTATGGTGGTGGACCAGCAGCGATACCGCTTATTCAAAAAGAAGTTGTCGAGCGTTACGGCTGGATTAAAGAAGAGGAGTTTTCTGATATATTAGCCATCGGTAATACATTACCAGGCCCGATCGCCACTAAAATGGCTGGTTATATTGGTTTTCGTATTTCAGGTGTCATAGGTATGGTTAATGCGCTTGTGGCTTCAGTCATACCAACAGTTGCATTACTAATCTTCGTACTTTTTTCTTTAGCATCTTTTCGTGAGTATGAATGGGTGCAGGGAATGACGCGTGGTGTTTTGCCTGTAGTGGCTGTGATGTTAGGTGTTTTGACATGGGGATTTATCAAGAAATCAACCACTGATTATGGTTGGTTGAGAGTAATGTTTTTAATTATATTGTCTGTTATTATCCTACAATTGTTAGGTATTCATCCTGCCATTCTAATCATGGGGCTCATTCTCTTCGTCTTTATTAAGCCAGAAAAGCGCAAGGGCAGTGAAAAGGCAGGTGAAACTTCTTGATTTATTGGCAGATTTTTCTCGCCTTTTTTATCCCTAATATCGTTGGATACGGTGGTGGTCCAGCACTAATCCCATTAGTAGAACATGAAGTTGTTCATAATTATGGCTGGATGACAGTAGATGAGTTCGCTGAGGTTTTAGCACTTGGAAACGCATTGCCCGGTCCTATTGCGACTAAGATGGCCGGCTTTGTGGGGTTTGAACAAGCAGGAATTCTTGGCGCAGTAGTGGCTCTCTTTGCTACTATCGCACCGTCTTTACTATTAATGCTCGTATTGATGGGAGTACTCATGAAATTTAAAGACTCTCCTAAAGTAAAAAAGTTATCCGCTATCGTTAGACCAGCGATTGCCGTATTACTTGGGGTGATGACATATCGCTTTGCCTTTTCTTCTTTAAGTGATAATGGGTGGCTACATACGATCTTTTTATTAGGAGCCAGTTATTTTCTTATGGAAGTTAGAAAGGTTCATCCTGCATTTGTGATAACCGCTGCCCTCGTTTACGGGGCGATATTTTTAGCTTAATCCCTAGCAGCCCCGCATAAAACGGGGCTGCTACTCGTAGCCTTAATCAAAATGAAGTCTCGTACCACTTGTCCACTCTGCTTCTAAAGGGGTTAACCCATCACGAGCCATAATTTCCTCGACAATTTCGCGGTGGATAGTAACGCCTTCTGCACTTAAATAAGGTGAAATCTGCTGAAGTAAATAATGAAAATAGGCTAACTCTTTTTCGGTCCATTCTGTTTTAGGTGTCATGGTTAACTCAGCCATGTCTCTACCAACATACATAGGTGTGCCTCCTAGTGTATAATCTTTACGTATAGTTTTTCAATGAAAGAATGAACTTATACATTTGCACACACAGAGAACATTCAGAGAACATATTAAAGGAGATAAACCATTATGACCAGTAAAAATACAAAGGTAGCTTTAATTACAGGAAGTAGCAGGGGAATCGGAAAGCAAATTGCCCTTAAGCTTGCTGAATGTGGCTATAACATCGTTGTTAATTACGCTAGAAGCCGTACCAAAGCCGAAGAAACAGCTGAAGAAATTCGAAAACTTGGTAGAGAGGCCATAACTGTTAAAGCAAATATTGCTAAAAAAGAGAAAGTAGAAGAATTGTTTAATCAGATTGATGACACATTCGGTCGGATTGATATTCTCGTTAATAACGCCGCTTCTGGAGTGCTTAAGCCTCTTATGGAAATTGAAGAAAGCCATTGGGATTGGACGATGAACACGAATACTAAGGCAATGCTGTTTTGTTCACAAATGGCCGCAGAACGTATGAAAAGGCAGAATTCAGGAGGGGCAATCGTTAGTCTGAGCTCTCTCGGGGCGGGAAGATATTTACCGAATTATACAACTGTCGGAGTGTCCAAAGCAGCAGTTGAGGCATTAACTCGCTATCTTGCAGTAGAGTTGGCCCCCTATAACATACGGGTAAATGCTGTTTCAGGAGGAGCTGTTGATACGGATGCTTTAACACATTTTCCGAACCGTGAAGAATTACTTGCAGATGCTAAAACACGTACACCAGCAGGTCAATTAGTGGAACCAGAAGATTTAATGAATGCGGCTGTTTTTTTATTATCTGACGAAGCTAAAATGATTCGAGGTCAAACGATTATTGTAGATGGTGGAATATCGTTATTGACGTAATGTTTAGGAACCGTTAGCTAGTGAAATGGAATAAAATGATAATTTTTTTATGAGTAACAGATCGACAGTTGGACATATTAAGTCATGTGGAGGTGATACACATGAAAAATAACCAACAACCAAACGCTTCTAAAACAAATGCTCAACAAGTTCAGAAGCAAAATCAAAAGTCTGCCCAAGGTCAGAACTATGAATTTGCAAGTGAAACTGACGCTCAGGAAGTGCGTCAACAAAATCAACAGTCTGAGCAAAAAAAACAACAAGCATCTTCAAAAAAACAGCAACAGTAAATTGAATAACGTATTCACTGTCAATTAATACGGTGGCGATTGTTTAAAGAGGATGACTCAGTATAGGTATGTTCCTATATGAGCCATCCTCTTTGTTATTTATCAAGTCTATGTCAACCGGGGTGTTTCGGGAGAACATTATTCCAGGAAGTTTTCCTTTGTATCGTTTTAAAATGTATGAAAGAATAGTATAATAAATATGATTAATGTGAGTGAGCTAATATTTATCACAGAGTGGGGGAAGAGCGAAACCTCCCACTGATTGCAGGTTCGTTTTATGTGTCCTAAAGCCGTCATACCTTTTTATGACAGACTTTCAAGGGAGGATAAATATGTTTTTCCGGCGAAAACCCGAAAACAAAAGGAGGCAACATACGAAAGAATCAATTGATGTTATATCGGTAACAATTGAAGATGTGCAACAGGCTGTGAACAATTTTGCGAAAGAATTAAACGAAGAGATTTCTTTACGAAGTATTATTCTTGATAATCATGAAATTGATTTCGATCTTTTGCACAAATATTTAGGTGGTAAACCGGATAGACCATTTTATATGTCTAAAGAAACCTTTGAAATTTTTGAGGACGCTGAGTTCCCAAAATATATTGATCATTGTCAGGTGGCATGTGATCACTATTTTATGGAGACCGGTGAAGAACCCGTTGTACCAGGAGACAAGACGAATAAAATCAGCTATTTTAAGTTGAAAAATTATCTCATCGAGCATCCACCAATAGATCTTTACTTAGACGTAAGAGACCGTATGGTGACACCTCGAAAGCAGGTATAGAGCGGCCATTACTGATATTTAGAGCTTCTGAGAACGTAAAATACAGAAGCTGTACGACAGATTTTCTTATACTTTATATCTTGCGGAAACGTGAGGAAGTATAAAGAAAGGAGTAACAATGTGGATTTTCCGAGAGTAGGCAGTAATATTGAAGTCCAAAGCTATAAACATAACGGAAACCTACACCGTGTGTGGGAAGAAACAATTATACTAAAAGGGACGTCCCATGAAGTCATTGGAGGTAATGATAGGATTCTTGTTCAAGAATCAGATGGTCGGCAATGGCGAACACGTGAGCCGGCTATCTGCTTTTTTACTTCAAAACATTGGTTTAATGTTATCGGGATGATCCGTAACGATGGCATTTATTATTACTGTAATCTTGGGACACCCTTTACCTACGATGAAGAAGCACTAAAGTATATTGATTATGATTTGGATATTAAGGTGTTTCCTGATATGACGTATAAATTACTCGATGAAGACGAATTTACGTTACATAAGAAACAGATGAACTATCCAGATGAAGTGGAAATTATTTTAAGAAGAACAGTGGACGAGCTTGTTTCATGGATAAGTCAACAGAAAGGTCCCTTTGAACCGGGTTTTATCGAATATTGGTATGAACGCTTTTTACAATATCGTTAATACTACATAACTGTGGAAAAGAGGCGGCTCCTAAATGATTATGGGCCGCTTCTTCTCTTTGCTGCTATATAACTAAGGTTGTCTATTTAATTGTTCGCCAGTCCTAGCGCTGACGACGTAGAACAAAAGGAGGGTAGAGATGCAAAGCATAAAACGTTATCTCATATTTATAAAACCATACATTAAACAAATTATATTAACGGTAGGTATAGGGATGCTAAAGTTTAGCTTTCCTTTATTAATACCACTCATTTTGAAATATGTGATAGATGACATTATCGGTGCTGAAGAAATGTCTACTCATGAGCAGCTTAGTCAGTTATATTTACTCATGGGAATCGTGTTAATTGTCTTTATTATCTTACGACCTCCTATTGAATATTATCGCCAATATTTTGCTCAGTGGACGGCGAATAAAATACTGTATGATATTCGTGGCCAACTTTTTGATCACTTACAAAAGCTGAGTCTAAGGTTTTACTCAAATAGTAAAACAGGAGAAATCATTTCTAGAGTCATTCATGATGTAGAACAAACGAAGAATTTTATTGTGACAGGCATGATGAATATTTGGCTCGATTTATTTACGATTCTAGTGGCCATTATAATTATGTTCACAATGGATATATGGCTGACCTTAGTAGCCATTGCATTATTGCCTTTCTATGGTATGGCGATTAAGTATTTTTATAGTCGTTTACGGGATCTAACTAGGAAGAGGTCACAAGCACTAGCAGAGGTGCAAGGTCATCTACATGAACGCCTTCATGGTATGAACGTCATTCGCGGATTCGCCCTTGAAGATTACGAACAACAAACGTTTGATAAACGGAACGGCCATTTTTTAACGAAAGCCATTGATCATACGAAGTGGAATGCAAAAACATTTGCAGTCGTTAACACACTTACTGATATAGCCCCTATTATGGTAATTGGTGTTGCAGGTGCTCTCGTCATTCAAACGAACCTTACAGTCGGTACGATGGTTGCCTTCGTCACGTACATGGATAGATTATATAATCCGCTTAGACGGCTCGTGAATTCCTCAACGACACTTACACAGTCTGTTGCATCCATGGACCGGGTGTTTGACCTTGTAGATGAAGAATATGATATAAAAGATAAACCAGACGCGATACCTTACCGTCTCCCACATGGTGAAGTGAAATTTGATGATGTGACATTTAGTTATAATGACAGTGATCCAGTTTTAAAAAATCTTAACTTTACTATAAAACGTGGAGAGACAGTGGCGATTGTCGGTATGAGTGGTGGAGGGAAAAGCACAATAATGAGCTTAATTCCGCGCTTTTATGATGTGACAGAAGGGAGAATTTTGGTAGATGGCAAGGATATACGCGACTACCAAATGCGGTCACTGCGTGATAACATCGGCATCGTGTTCCAAGATAATATCATTTTTAGCGATTCTGTTATGTTCAATATTCGAATGGGACGTCCAGAAGCGACAGATGAAGAAGTATACGCTGCAGCTAAAGCTGCCAATGCACACGAGTTTATTACAGAGCTACCTGAAGGGTACGAAACGAACATCGGTGAACGAGGCGTTAAGCTTTCTGGTGGGCAAAAACAGCGAGTAGCCATCGCACGAGTATTTCTAAAAAGTCCACAGATTCTTATTTTTGATGAAGCAACAAGTGCACTTGACTTGGAAAGCGAGAAGCTTATTCAACAATCGTTAGTCAATTTGGCCGAAAACCGTACGACTTTTATTGTCGCCCATCGTCTCTCTACGATTACGCATGCTGATACAATACTCGTAATTGATAATGGGGTGCTGGTGGAGCATGGCACGCATAGTGAGCTTCTAGCGAAACGAGGAGCCTACTACGATCTCTTTCAAGTTCAACAATTGAATTAATAAAGTATTGAAATACAATTGAAGAGTTGAGTTGGTGTAAGCTGACCAAATAAAAGGGACAGTCCTCATAAGTTAAGACTTATAGACTGTCCCTTCGATTTTTTAGAAGCTTTCGCGCTCTCTAATTTTCACTTCATTATCATCTGTATGATACGTAAAGAATCCATCAACTAATCGATCTAAATGTTCAAGCTCCTCAGTGTACTCAATAATAATACCAATGACAGGCAGGAAATGAATCCAGTCATCAGACGTAATCTGCTCTGTATTATGATAAGTCATAAACACATTAATTAATTGATGTTTGCCATCATTAATTTCTTCAAAATAATCAGTTGTAGATTGTGCCTTCACTTTTCCGGAATATTTTAATAAAATTCTCTCATGATAATTTGTTAAATAGTCGAGCTGCAACTGTAAAAGCTGCCCCATCTCCTCAGGTAACTGATTTAAAACATTATCATGTCTGCTAAGACTTTTTAAAATTTCTTTTGCTTTTTTGGTGCACGTCATCATCTGTCTGAATAATACGACCTTCCGCATACGGGCATATTCATTTTTGCGAAAATAGCTCCGTTCCTCTTTATACAACGCATAGATGTTCTCGACCTTTAATACGCTACCACGGATTTTTTTAATATCTTTTTTTAGCGTGTGGTAGTCTACCTCGTGATGCAAAATTAAACGAATCCATTGAATAATTTGGTCGTTTGCATACGTTACTTTATGATAAAGCTGATTTTCATGTTTAGGCGGAAGGAAAATCATGTTGACAATAAAAGCAGAAAAAACACCGAGCATAATAAGGATGAACCTATTAGCCGCAAAATTAATAAAGTCATCTGTGGGACTTCCCATAATGACGATTGCTGTCACGACAGCTAATGGAATAATCGCTTCTTTTTTTAATTTAATATGAATACCAAGAATCAGAAGCACGACAACACCAATGACGAATGGCTCATGGCCAAAAGCGAGTACAAAAACGATGGCGAGTATTGCACTTATGATGTTCGCTTGAATCTGGTCCCATATAAGTACTAAACTTTTGTGAACAGAAGGTTGAACAGCAAAGAACGCAGCAAGCCCCCCAAATGCAGGTGTCTCAAATCCTAACCACATAGCAGCATAGAGCGCTAATGTTACAGCTAATCCTGTTTTAAAAATACGGGCACCGAGCCTCATAATAAGTCAATTTCCTTTCTTACATAAAATAATAGTTAACCGAATTGAACCATATCAAACTTCATTTATTACAGATAAGCTTCCGTAAAACTCCCAACTCAAAATAGAGAGGAAAGCTAAAGTTATTTAGACGGAAGATAACGGACGATAATGTCCTGATTCGCTCAATGGATAAAAATCAATTAGTTTCAATAAGTGTGAAGTAAAATGACAATCAATACAAAACTGTACTATACACCCGTTTCATTAAAACATCAAGGTGCCTTCGCCTATAATTTCGTAAAATTTCGTGTAGATATGGCGGATAGGTGCTTGATATGGTTTTAATAACCTATAGTAATCCAAGATAACAGGCCTAGTGGCTATATACCCGTCAAGTTAATTGGTTTAATCTTTATTTTAATTATGTCATCACAAGATGTCTCAATTGTGCGAATAGCCGTTGATATCCCATCTTCTAAAAACGTCACAATTTAGTCAAATTAAATTGCCTTTGGGAGAAAATAAGGAGGGTTGGAGCGTCTAAGCTATAGGAAACGCTTATTGTAGAAGGTCTTTATAAGTCCCGCTGATGCTTCAAAATGTTTAGGAAAGTAAATGGTATATCAATAGCATAAGAAAGTTATGAAAAATAACTGTAGAGAGATTATACAATCGAGTTAAATGTGTCGCTGTCATGAGACAATTGGTTTTACTTAATATAGTACGTATTTACGTCACATTTATCACAGAAACCGTCCGTAAACCTTCCTGCTCATAATAGAGAGGAGAGCTAACTCTATTTAGGCAGAAGATAACGGACGCTAATGTCCTGATTAAAGGTTCCTTTAATCTTATCGTCTTAAAATAGCATGTTAAATTATGGGGAGATTCATCCTTACTGTTAAAGAAAGTGTTGTATTACTGAGACAGTTTTTTAGCATCATCACAGACAATTTGGGTTGGATTGACGACATAAACTTTCTATTATAGGATTCAAGTGAAATAGTTCACAAAGGCATAAGTCGACTTAAAATAATAGCTGTTCAATGCAATGAGTTATTAGTTCGCTTTAATGTGAAGTATTTCACATTTTGTAACTAGGGAGTGATGAATGTGGCGAAAGTAGTAACAGCCGCTGAAGCAGCGGAATTAATTAAAGATAATGATACAGTTGCAGCGAGCGGATTTGGCTTATCATGTTGGGCTGAAGAGATGGGGATTTCGATTGAGGAAAGGTTTCTACAAACCGGTCATCCAAAAAATCTCACAGTAATGCATGCAAGTGCTGTAGGGAATCGCCGTGATAAAGGAATGAGCCACTTAGGATATGAAGGATTGACGAAGCGTTGGATTGGTGGAATTGCTATTGCTTCGCCTGGAATGGCTAAGTTAATCGAGGAAGATAAATGTGAAGCCTACAATTTACCACAAGGGGTTATTACGCAACTGTTTAGGGAAATCGCAGCCAAACGCCCAGGAGTTATTACAAAAGTTGGCATGGGGACCTTTGTGGATCCAAGAGTTGAAGGAGGGAAAATGTCACCTTCGACTAAGGAGGATTTAGTAAAAGTCATCACAATCGAAGACGAGGAGTGGTTATTCTACAAAACTTTTCCTATTAACGTCGCAATAATCCGTGGGACAGTTGCAGATGAGAATGGCAACTTATCATTAGAAAAGGAAGGACTACATATGGAGGTTCTTCCAATTGCCCAAGCAGCAAGAAACTCAGGTGGAATCGTCATTGCACAAGTAGAAAATGTTGCAAAGAAAGGGACGCTAAATCCAAAAGATATTAAGGTGCCAGGTATTTTAGTTGATTATTTAGTTGTTTCACAACCAGAAAACCATTTTCAGACTGAAAATACGTATTATAATCCTGCTTTTTCCGGCCACGTAAAAGTACCGCTAGAAGGTATTGAAAAATTACCTTTAGATCAACGAAAGGTCATCGCAAGGCGGTCAGCTGCTGAACTTGTGCCTAATGCTGTATTAAATCTCGGTGTTGGTATTCCAGTAGATGTATCGACTGTGGCTGCAGAAGAAGGAGCAAATGATCAATTTATATTGACAACAGAAGCAGGCTCGATAGGAGGTGTGCCAGCTGGACTTAAAGATTTTGGGCACGCTTATAATTCTGAAGCTATTGTAGATCATGATGCTCAGTTTGACTTTTATGATGGCGGTGGCATAGATCTCTCTGTTTTAGGTTTAGCCCAGACAGACGAATTTGGTAACGTTAATGTGAGTAAATTCGGGACTCGTGTAGCCGGTTGCGGTGGGTTTATTAATATTTCTCACTCTGCCAAGAAACTTGTGTTCGCTGGTACTTTTACGGCAGGTGGTTTAAAAACAAAAGTGGAAGATGGCAAACTGACGATTGTGCAAGAGGGAAAAGCTAAGAAATTTCTAAAACATGTTCAGCAAATTACTTTTAGTGGTTCCT
Organism: Bacillus sp. A301a_S52; assembly: GCA_024701455.1. Lineage (GTDB taxonomy): Bacteria > Bacillota > Bacilli > Bacillales > Salisediminibacteriaceae > Salipaludibacillus. The sequence continues at coordinate 1,481,624 of JABXYP010000001.1, forward strand.
TTGCTGTTAATTCCGGACAACACGTTGTTTATGTAACAGAAAGAGCAGTATTTGAATTGATAGATGGCAAAATGACTCTTACAGAAATAGCACCGGGAATAGATTTGCAGAAAGATATTCTAGAACAAATGGAATTTGAACCGGCTATCTCTCCAAACTTAAAAGACATTGATACAGCCATATTTCAGGAAAGATGGGGACAATTGAAAACCCTGCTGAATAAAAATCACGTCACACACGTTTGAATAAAAAAGCTAGTTTCTTAGACGTCAGTGGACCAGCTTCTAATCTGTTAACAAGCTGACCACTTTCCGTTTAAAGTGAAAGGGGAAAAAGATGAACCAAATTTTAAACAGATGGCAAATACTAATCGCTTCAACCATTATTAATCTATGTGTTGGTGCTGTCTATGCTTTTAGTATCTTCGCCTTACCGTTAACAGAGTTATTTAATGTGTCTATGTCAACTATTATGGTGGCATTTACTATTAATGCGGCTATTTCTCCAATTCCTATGATTCTTGGAGGTAGGATGGTTGATAAAGGAAAGGCGAAAACAGCTATTTTTGTAGGTGGAGCTTTATTCGGCGGAGGGTTTATATTATCTGGCCTCAGTACAGCACCTTGGATGCTTTACATTTCGTACGGACTTATCTCTGGGGTCGGTCAAGGGATCGTTTACTCTTCAACAATTGGTAATACAGGGAAACTATTCCCTGACAAACGAGGACTGGCAGCCGGAATTGTTACAGCAGGTTATGGCGGAGGAACTATTGCGATAGCGCCTGTGGCAAATCTCCTTATTGGCAACTTTGGTGTGCAGTCTGCCCTCCTTACACTAGGGGTAGCATTCTTACTTATTATTCTAGGTTGCGGTCTATTTGTTAAGCCAGCACCAACAGGCTACCTTCCCGAAGGTTGGATACCACCCGCCAAGACAGGTAAGGGAAGTGCCATTAATACACCATGGCACGAGATGATTAAGAAACCAATCTTCTATGTTATCGCCTCTATGTTTTTAATAGGTGCGTTATCAGGCATGATGGTAACGTCAAATGCTTCCGTCATTGGTCAAACAATGTTTGGCTTAACAGCAGCTACAGCAGCCTTATATGTAAGCCTATACTCTTTGAGCAATTGCCTCGGACGAATTTTTTGGGGAGCTATTTCGGACAAAATAGGTAGAACATATTGTCTTATGATGATTTACATTGTGATTGCTGTATTAATGTTAGTTTTAGCACAAGCAACTTCTGTTACAGGATTTGCGTTCGCTATTATTGGTATAGGATTATGTTTCGGCGGTACAATGGGAATTTTTCCTTCTATTGTAGGGGAAAAGTTCGGCATGAAATATTATGGTGTCAATTATGGTGTAACGTTTATCGGATATTCAGGTGCAGCATTCTTTGGACCGCGAATAGCCAATAGTGTAGCTGAAGCGAACGGTGGTATGTTTACTAATGCCTTCTATATAGCATTAATCATTTCACTTATAGGCCTTTTATTAACTTTTGTTTTCAAAAATATGGAATCTAAACAACAAAAGCAGGATACGACACTTACACCTGCTTCGTAATTAACTAGGAATAAACTCAGGGAGGAAATAATCATGGAACTTACCCAAATGTTAGGCATCAAGTATCCAATTTTTCAAGGAGCAATGGCCCAAATCGCGTTATCACCATTAGTTGGTGCAGTTTCTAATGCAGGAGGTTTAGGAATCGTAGGATCTGGAGGCTTTTCGGCGGAAAGGCTACGAGAGGAAATTCGACGTACAAAGGACATAACAGATAAACCATTCGCAGTGAATTTAATGCTCATGATGGAAAATATCCCTGAACTTATCGATGTTCTTATTGAAGAAGGAATTAAAATAGTTACTACTGGCGCAGGGAATCCAGCACCATATATGGAAAAGTTAAAAGCTCACGGAATTATTGTTATTCCAGTTGTTCCATCAGTTAAAATAGCCAAAAAGATGGAGGCACTTGGCGTAGATGCGATTGTTGCAGAAGGAACTGAAGCAGGTGGGCACGTTGGTGAAACGACTACGATGGCTTTATTACCACAGGTGACAAATGCTGTATCTATTCCAGTTATTGGAGCAGGTGGAATTGGAGATGGCAGAGGCATTGCGGCGACATTTGCTTTAGGAGCACAAGGTGTTCAGGTGGGTACACGCTTCTTAACAACAGTGGAATGTCCTACTCACGACAATTTCAAGCAGGCGGTTCTCGATGCAGATGACACAAGCACTACTGTAACAGGCAGAAGCATTGGTGGACCAGTTCGAAGCATTAAAAATAAAATGATTGACGAATACATTAAACTAGAAAAAAATAATGCTTCACGAGATGAATTAGAAAAACTCTCATTAGGTTCCCTTAGAAAAGCTGTCTTTGAAGGAAATATGGATGAAGGTTCTGTCATGGCGGGACAAATATGTGGCATGTGTAATAAACTTACGACGGTTGAAGATATGATTACATCAATGTTTGACGAAGCCCAAGTTGTCATGACAAAATTAGGACAATACAGGATTAAAGAGAAAATCGGCAATTAACATGTCAGCTGGACACTCACGCAATGTAATGCGGTTGTGTGTCCAGCTTTTAAACTTGGATTCTTTGTAACTTTTAGGTGAATGATGTGTGTGATTGTGACGATCGCGTGGCCTTTTTTAAACGAGACTGTATTTGTTTAATAAGTTGTTATAATAATAACTAAAAAGGATTGTGCAAAAATGAATCCACATATAAACGAAAATATAAGTGATTCTCCTTCTACACTGTTTGTCACTGATGCTAAAGGGAATATTTTAATTTCTAATGAATTTACAGCTGTAACTGTCGGCATGCCTCTTGAAGAATTGTTGAAATGCAACGTCCAGGATTTAGTGAAAGGGGGCTATTATAATCGTTCAATCACGATGGAAGCGATTGAGAAAAAAGAGAAAGTCTCACGTACCATAAATACGAATAAAGGGTTTAGTATTCTTTCTACCGCTACTCCTTTACTGCAAAGCGATGGAAACGTTAAGCTTGTTGTAACCACATCTAACACCTATAAGGCGAATCTGTCTAAAGAGAAGGAGCGTCCTCCAAAATTGGCTGAAGAAGATAGCGGCCAAAGTATGGAGGGAAGTGACACTAAACTAGTTGCTGAAAGCCTTGCTATGAAACAAATAATTAAAGTATGTAACCAGATAACATCATATGAAAGTAAAGTTCTTATTTATGGGGAGTCAGGGACAGGTAAAGAGATGATTGCAAAATATATTTATCGCAAAAGTTCCCATAAGAATGGCCCGTTTCTTTCAATCAATTGCGCTGCAATACCTGTTAATTTTTTTGAACATGAATTGTTTGGCTATGAAAAAGGTGCTTTCCCTGGGGCAACAGAAACGAAAAAAGGTATGATTGAAGAGGCGGAAGGAGGCGTTCTTTTTTTAGATGAAATATCGGAAATGCCTTTGGAGGTACAAGCTAAATTGCTTCATGTTATAGAGAATAACCATGTAAGAAGGATTGGGGGCATTCGCCATTTAACGGTCAATTGTCGAATTATTTCAGCTACGAATCGTGATTTATGGGAAATGGTCACAAAAGGTTTATTTCGAGAAGATTTATATTATCGAATTAATGTCATTCCTATTCATGTGCCGCCCCTTAGAACAAGAAAACTTGATCTCGTAGGATTAATTTCACACTTTGTAGCTGAATTGAATGAGAAATATAACAAAAATATTTATTTAAGTGCTGAGGAGTTTCAAAAATTACTTCTACATGACTGGCCGGGAAACGCAAGAGAACTTAAAAATTATATTGAAAGATTGGTCGTAACCGATCATTTTTCGGTGGAATTGAAGGAAGAGGAGGCACTATCAGACTCTTATGCGCTAAATCATTTTATTAAAAATAATATGGCGCGGTTCAAGTCACTTAGCGACTTTATGTCAGTTGTGGAAATTCATTATATTAAACAAGTTATCCGGTCGTGTCATGATAATACGAGTGAAGCAGCGAGGAAACTTGGTATACATCGATCAGCTATTTATCGCAAACTTAAGAAAACAAAAGGATGAGCTTAAGGTGAGCTCATCCTTTTACGTACATATTATTCTGTTGACACCGCAGGGTCTGCTTGTTGTTTTACAGGCGTTACTTGTCTAAAATGAGAAGCTGGGTCGGCAAGCAGTTGTTCTACATAAGCTGCTTCATCGATCTGCTTTAGTTGTAGCAATTCATCGCGATAGATGGTTAATAGCTCGACAACATCTTGTATCCCTTTATCTGAAAGTGATTCAATCGTTACTTTTGCCCCTTTGGCAATGCGACTGTTGAGCATTTTTTCGTCAAGTCCCATCTGAGGATCATGTCGAAGATAGACAACACCACCGGTCATACCAGCAGCCATCCAAGGACCTGGATCCCCCATTACTAAACCACGGCCATTCGTCATATACTCGAATGCAAAGCCTTTGATATTAGCATGAATACCTGTATTGTAGCGTTTATCAGCCTTCAATGGCTCTTTCACACGGCCCCCAAAAATCATATCTGCACCAGATAGTCTTATTCCAGCACGTGAATCAGCGTCTCCTTGAATAATAAACGTCCCTTTTTGGGCGCCGTAGCCTATCCCTTTACCGACAGATCCGTTGATAAGCTGTCCGTTAAGTCCTTGCGTTTTAAACACTTTAAATGATCCCCCAAACGAGGTTTTACCTACACCGTCTTGCGCCCCACCAGAGATATGAATATTTACACCGTCGCTATTATAGGCACCGAGCCCATTACCTAAAATAGACCCTTTCGTGTAGCGTAAATCTATCTCAGGTAACGTACGATAAGAGCCGTCTAGTTTACCACGTACCCGGTGACATGAAACGCGGCTACCAAGAATACGTTGTTCAGCGGTAACTGCTTCAAAGTCCCGAGAAGTCGTTAATTCAGAAACATTGGCATCAAGGTACTCAAATTCAGATCCTACTGCCACCGCTAATTGTTGCTCTTGTATTTCTTCTAATACATTAACTGGTTCAAATGGTGCTACATCTTGTTCAGGTAGCGTCGCTAACAAATCGGCTAATTCTAACTGTTCATGACCACGAGTTTGTTCAAGTAAATCCGATCGTCCTACGAGATCCTGGGTATTATTAAATCCGAGGGCAGCCGTCAACGCTTGTAGCTCTTTACCGAACTCAGAGAATAGGTTCGTGAGCCCATTAACAGCCAGATCATATTCACGTGGGACAAAACGGCGAAGGCCATGATCTTTCGCTTGGTCTACGGTTTCAATTTGTGTAGCAATACCCACATGACATGTATCTAAATGACACCCTCGACATGCTGTACACCCGACAGCAATCATAGCTAATGTACCAAAGCCGATTCTGTTTGCACCTAAAAGCATCAGTTTAATAGCATCCTGGACACTTTTCACACCGCCATCTGCCCAGATTTCAACTTTATGACGCAGTCCTGCTTCCAAAAGGGCGAAATGAGCTGCTTTAACACCGATCTCAGCAGGCAGGCCAACATGTTGTAATGCATGCACTCTCGCAGCACCAGTTCCGCCGTCAAACCCACTTAGCGTAATATAATCGGCCCCAGCTTTTGCTATCCCGACAGCGATTGTCCCTATATTAGGAACAATTGGTACCTTCACAGTAACTTTTGCTTGATCATTAGCTGTTTTAAGTTCAGCAATCATTTGAGATAAATCTTCAATAGAGTAAATATCATGATTATTTGATGGTGAAATAAGATCGGAACCTGTAGTAGCATTACGAGCTGCCGCCACTTTATCTGTCACTTTAGAGCCTGGAAGGTGACCGCCTTCACCTGGCTTTGCCCCTTGACCAATCTTAATTTCGAGTAAATTAGATGAGTTTAACAGCTCTACATTGACACCGAAACGTCCAGAGGCAATTTGTTGCCCGCGCGTATTCGGGTACTTGCCGAGCATATCTTTAATTTCTCCCCCTTCACCGTTAAAACTGATCATATTTAACCTGTCTGCGGCTTCCGCATAAGCTCGGAAAGCTACTTCATTTTGAGAACCAAATGACATAGAACTGATCATAAACGGGAGGTCATGCTGGCCAACACTCACATCGACACTATCAGGTTGAATGTCAGATGGACGGGCTTTTAAATCTGTAAAATGTCTAATTGTCGTCGGGTTTTTCATTTCTTGTTCCGAGACTTTTTCCCCATATTCTTTATAAGTGATCTTCCCAGAGGCAAGGTCGCCAAGTGATTTCCAAATCCTCGGAAAAATGTGGAATGTCTTTCCGGGTTTTGCTTTCTCATCATTGTAATCCTCAAATCTCGCTTCACTATCCTTTTTCATTTCAATGAAGCCATAGTTCACGTCTTTACTGCCAAGATAGTTAACAATATTAAGCACTTTAGCAACGTCTTCATTTAATCCAATAGAAGAGAAAAGTCGTCCATATCCTCTTAATTCATGAATACCAATAGTCGAAATTATTTTTTCAAGACCTTTATTTAAGGCACTATATAATTTAACCGCTGGTTCGGTATTGTCGTCTACAACGCTGGCAAACATCACGTAGGGATTAACGAGATCAGCACCTAGCCCAAAGACAACAGCGATATCATGAAGAGTTCTTATACTGCCAGATCGAATAACAAGTGAACAATGACGGCGTAGCTCCTGATGAGTTAACCCTTGGTCCACCGCTGAAATAGCGAGGTGGGGGTCAAGCCAGAACAGCTTGTTATCATGTACACCTTGATCATCAAAGACGAGCAAAGTTTTATCATTGTTAATAGCAGTTACAGCATCGTGTGTTAAACGGGTTAGTGCGTCTTCCACCGACTCATCTTCGAATCTGCCGAGCGTTAATTTCGTCACTTCATGATTCGTGTCGAAGTGTTCCAAAAGTCCTTCAAATGAAGGATGACTATATTCTTGTAAGCCTTTTCCTGCTAAGCCTTCAGCAATAATAGGTGAGTCTAGATGGACAATTGTTTTTAAGTCTTCTGCCTGAAAGAGTTCAGGACGTTTACCGATAACCACTCGCGTTGAAAAGTGTTCCATTTCTCTGTCACGGTCAATAGCAGGGTTTGTTACCACCGCTACGCTCTCTTTAATGAAATCAGCGACATTTTTTCGGCCAGGATGCATGGCTGCTAATGGGGCATCATGACCAAGTGAACGAATTGGTTCCACGCCTTTATCGGCCATTTGCTCAATAAGTTGAATGTGTTCACGATCCCAACCATTCGCAGAATAGACACTTGGCGTCACGTTTTGCTGGAAATGGACCGTAGTCGGGTTATCATTCCATTGCGTCTTTAGGCGATCACCGGCCTCTTTTATTCGTAACGTTGACGCCAGTCGACTGTATACTTCTTCTTGCAGCTCATCATGCCATAGGATAGTGATTCTCCCTTTACTATTCCGCTTCAAGGCTACTTTTTCACCAGGAGCAAAAGGTTTAGGCTCTGAAACGTATTGACTTGTCGTAAAAATACCTTGTTCGGAGGAGAAGATAAAGCTAGTATCCGTTTCAAGCATCCATACGGGACGCAGTCCGAGGGAATCCACACTAAAGACGGCTTCATCACCTAATCGAGAGATAATCCCTGCTGGTCCTTGGGCATAATGCCCCCAGGCTTCGCGAATATACGTATATAAATCTTTTAAATGAGCTGGGAAATGCTTAATTTCATTCATGATAGGTGGGAATAAAATTTCCATTGTTTCAAAAAGTGATAGATGATGGCGTGACGTAAACGTATCAATGACCCGATTTAAATCTTGTGAATCACTGCCACCGTCTACTAATGGCACACCGATCATGTTTGCTTCGTCCCGAAGTTTGGCAATGGTATTAATTTCACCGTTATGACCGATGACACTGAACGGCTGGACACGGAAAAAATTAGATAGCGTATTCGTTGAATAACGGTTGTGTCCGAGAGTCATGGCGGATGCAACGAGTGGATTAGCAAGGTCAGGGTAGTATTTCGGTAATATGTCCCCTGCTCCCATCACTTTGTAAACGGCACTTTCGTGACTTAACGATGCAACGTGAACAGCTAGATTTTTTTCGCAAGCTAAGGTAAGATCAAACAATTTGGAGCGGAGCGTTGAGAGCGGTTGCTTACAGTCTTTATACTCAAGCGCAATTTGCCAAAAAACAGGCTCAGCTTTTTGGGCAATGGGACCGAGAGCAGCTGAGTTTGTCTCATTCGTACTTTCAAAAATAAGGCGAAACCCACTGTTTTCGAAAAGATCTTTCATTTCTTGTTGAAATTTACTTGTTTCGTTCGTTTTTTCAATAAATAAATGACCAACAACAAATGAAGGAGAATCAACAATTGCAGCATCTATATTTGCTTTATTCAGTTTTTCCTTCCAAAGAGCACGTGGGATATCGATATGGATACCAACACCATCGCCTTCTTCATTAATAAAGCCTGCACGGTGATTCATTGTTAGTAACGCTTTTATCGTATCGTCAATGTTTTTCTTAGTAGGAATATTCTCTTTTTCTATGAAAGAGACAATACCACAACTGTCATGTTCGTTTTGTAGCGCTCCACGGAAACGCTGAATCTCATTAGAAACATTCATAATTCTGGTCAAATTATTGACCTTCACCTCCTGTAAAATCGTGAAATTCCTGTTAGAAAACCTTACAAAAAACGTCGCCAATGATACCTAGGTCAGAATAGTCAGAATTATATCTAATATAGCATTTTCAGTCCCGGAAATCAATTATTTATACAAAAAACAGAATGGTACATTCAACATTTTTTCGACAAACGAAAGAAATAATAAAGAAAAAAGTACATTTGTAAACGTTTACATGAGTGTGTGTGTTAGAAAAGGACGAGAAAGGGCTACTCGTCCGGAAAAATATTTTGTATATTTATTCATTTAACCAATTTGAAAATACATCGTTGGCTGCTTTTATCGTTTTTTCCACATCTTCACGTGTGTGGGCAATTGTAAGAAACCAAGCTTCGAACTTAGAGGGGGCAAGGTTTATCCCTCTTTTTAGCATTTGTTTGAAAAAATATGCGAACATGTGACTGTTGCTGTTTTCCGCATGCTCATAGTTAGATACATGGTCCGTTTCGAAGTATAGTGTCAAGGCACCCTTTAACCGATTGATTGTCACTGGTATATCATAGGCATTCGCTGATATTTGCAACCCTTCTTCTAATTGCTTGCCAAGGTCATCTAATTTTTCATAAACATTCGGTTCTCTTAATACTTCAAGACATGCTATTCCAGCTCTGATAGAAGCGGGGTTACCAGCCATCGTGCCGGCTTGATAGGCGGGGCCTAAAGGTGATACTTGTTCCATGATTGCTTTTTTACCACCGTATGCCCCAATTGGGAGACCGCCACCGATGATTTTTCCTAGTGCGGTTAAATCAGGCTCCACTCCAAGGAGATTTTGAGCGCCGCCGTACATAAAACGAAAAGCTGTAATAACCTCATCATAGATGACGAGAGTGCCGTTTGAGTGCGCTAATTGATTCACTGTTTCAAGAAAACCTTCTGCAGGTTCAACAATACCAAAGTTTCCGACGATCGGTTCAACGAGTATAGCTGCAATATCATCTCCCCAGAAGGTTAATGCTTCCTCAAGGGCTTGAGGGTCATTAAATGGGACTGTAATTACTTCTTCAGCAATATTTTTTGTGACACCAGCTGAATCAGGGTTACCTGTAGTGGAAGGACCGGAGCCAGCTGCTACAAGAACGAGATCCGAATGACCATGATAGCAACCGGCAAATTTGATGATTTTGTTCCTGCCTGTATAAGCTCTTGCAACTCGAATAGTCGTCATCACAGCTTCTGTACCTGAATTAACGAATCTAAGGCGCTCGAGAGAAGGAATTGCCTCTCTCAGCATTCCAGCAAAATGGCTTTCATAAGCTGTTGGTGTTCCGTACAACACGCCATCCTCTGCAGCGGCTTTAATAGCTGCTGTTATATGAGGGTGTGCATGCCCTGTAATAATCGGACCGTAAGCTGCCAAATAATCTATGTATTGATTACCGTCTTCATCCCAAAAGTAAGCGCCTTTTCCTTTTTTCATAAATACAGGTGTTCCTCCTCCTACACCTTTAAAGGAACGGGATGGGCTGTTAACCCCACCAAGAATGACGTCATGGGCTTCTCTGTTAAGTCGTTCTGATCTATCTAGCTTCATATTTTGTAAACCTCCTATATGTTCAAAATATCACATTAGTCATTGTACCATTAAAGGAGAAAAGAGAAAGAATGGCGGTACGCATTGCCTTGATAGTTAACCCTTTCCACAGTGTTTTAAACATAATTCCCTCATTGAGACGAGAAAATTTTGGCTTACTTGGATGAAAACATGTCCTAATAATAATGCTCAGTTCATATAGTAACGTGAGGTGATAAGATGGTGAACCTCCTAATTATAATCATTATGCTTAGTTCTTTTATTGGTGTGGTGGCGAGCATGCACCTATTGATTCAAAAGCAACCTAGAATCGAACGCCGTCTTTCTGTCAAACATTTTCTCGTTTTAATCATTGTCTATTTAAATGTTACAGTTGGCTTTGGCGTAGTCTACATAGCTCTAGAGCTTCTAGGTGTACAGGTTATTAAAGAAGGAACGAAGCTGCCAGGTGAATCATTATTTCATCTAATAGAGGATGCGCTTTATTTTAGTGCTGTCACATTACTTACAGTTGGTTATGGTGATATTATTCCACAAGGTATTGGACGATGGATCGCCATCCTTCAGGCGTTGATAGGCTATCTATTGCCAGCTGCTTTCGTTGTAACCTCCTTTGTTAGTTATGAAGATGTGGAACGTAAACGATCACATCATTTGTAGAGTGAGTCGTATTTGGGTATCATGAAAGATGGGCAGATAGATGAAACTAACACGGGTAAGACAAAGACTTCCGTAGATTAAGAAAGTGATCAAATTAATTTCACTATTGTCTGTCACTATTATTAAGGCACTTATTTACAAAGGAATTAGTGTAAAGAAGGGTAAAAGTTCACTTTAAAGCCTTGATGCCGAGGAGGTAAATGAAATGACAATTAAAATTGGTGAGGAAGTACCTAGCAGACAGCTAAAATCGAATAGTGGAAAAGAAGTCTCTCTTAATGATTATAGAGGGAAATACGTTGTACTTTATTTTTACCCTAAAGATATGACGCCAGGGTGTACAACAGAAGCATGTGATTTTAGAGATAATCATGATAGCTTCAGTGATTTAGACGCTGTTATTTTAGGGGTGAGTCCTGACCCTGTCGACCGTCATGAAAAATTTATTAATAAGCACGAGCTTCCGTTTGAACTGTTAGCAGACGAAGATCATCAGTTAGCGGAAGATTTTGGAGTTTGGAAATTGAAGAAAAACTTCGGTAAAGAATATATGGGTATAGAACGTTCAACATTCGTTATTGATAAAGAAGGAAAATTAATAAAAGAGTGGCGCAAAGTTCGAGTAAAAGGACATGTTGAAGAAGCTCTTAACTATTTAAGAGAGGTTTCAAATTAAGTTTTGTTTAAAAGCTGCTTTAGAAGAAGAGGAGTAGGTTCGCTTAAACAGTCGAATCCACTCCTCTTTAATTTGTAAGTGCTATAAAAGGTAATTGATATGAATGGATATCAAAGTTCGAATAATGATGTGCCCTTCACTTCAGATGGAGGTTTGTCTTCAGCTAACTTTTGATCGTTAACCCCTCGCAAAGTGGATCGTCAGACTGGGCGTCATCATCAGGGAGCGCCGTCTTTCGTTTCAGTCACTTTTAATCCCGGATAACCGTCCGTAAATTTCCTGTCTTAAAGTAGAGAGGAGAGTGAAATCTAATTAAGTGTGAACTAACGACCGCTAATGTCTTGATCGTTCAACGATCAATCGGTAGAAAGAGGAACGAAAACCGCCACTGATTGAAGGCTCATTTGATCATCCACCTAATTATATAAAATTAATTGCCTATTCGTGTTATTGTTTTAAAACATCATTATGAATTTACTCATATATGAAGATACTGACTGAATAAGGAGTGAGGTTGGCTAAGAGTTTTTTGTCATGGACGCTTACTTGCCTGTGGTAATATAATAGGTAACAAAAGATAGCCTGAAGGAGATGGATGACGTGATTGTAGTATCTTCAGCTAAGATTCGAAAAGATTTACGGAGCTATTTAACAGAAAAATATACTGAGTTGACATTTTATTTTCATACAGACATGAAGGAAGCGGAAGAAGATTTAATAAAAGCGGATATCCTTATTACTTATGGTGAGGATTTAGATGATATGTTAATTAGTCGTGCAACGAATTTGAAATGGATTATGGTAATTTCCGCTGGACTTGATAGAATGCCATTTACAGCTATTGAGAGGCAGGGGATTGTCGTAACTAACGCTCGAGGAATACATGCTATCCCCATGGCTGAATACACATTAAGTATGATGTTGCAAACGGGACGGCAGATGAAAACACTTATAGAGAACGAACGCCAAAAAGAGTGGGATAGATCTCCCGTCATGACAGAACTACATGGGAAAACAATTGGGATTCTTGGGGTAGGTGCCATCGGTAAAGAGATTGCTCGCTTAGCTAAAGCATTTAATATGACAGTCATTGGCCTTAATCGAAGTGGCCGTCCAGTGGAGAATGTAGATCATGTTGTTACAATTGAGGGGTTAAATTCGTTGCTCGAGTCATCGGATTTTATTGTGTCTGTATTACCTAAGTTACCGGAAACAGATGACGTATTAAGTACACCGCAATTCAAAGTAATGAAAGAGACAGCCGTACTTATTAACATTGGGCGCGGCAACGCCATTAACGAAGATGCATTGTTAACGGCATTAGGTGAAGAAGAACTGGGGCATGCTGTTTTAGATGTCTTTAAAGAAGAACCATTACCTACCGACCACCCGTTTTGGTCACACCCTAATGTCACTGTTACGCCGCATATGTCAGGCATATCTCCTCAATACCAACCGAGAGCTTTAGACATTTTTGAACATAATTTGCACGTGTTTTTAACTAGCCGTGGGGATTACATGAATAAAGTCGATCCTGTTAAAGGTTACTAGTTCATAGTCTATTTATAGGAGGTTTACGTAATGAAATTAATGATATGTGTTGTCCAAAATCGGTATAGAACAGCGATGGAAGAGGGGTTAAAGGCAAAAAACTATCGTATGACGGAGCTAGCTAGTAGTGGAGGCTTTTTGAAAAAAGGTAGTACGACTTTTTTGATTGGTATAACTGAAGAAGATGTGGCGAACCTTCAGCAAACGATGCAGCAAATATGTCTGACACAAGAAAAGCAAAAGGGACAATCGAAAGAGACGGCAAGCAGGTACACGTCTTTTTTAATTAATGTTAAAGATAGCTTGCCATTTTTTCAATTACATGATCGTTAGGGGATATATTATCAATTCTGAACATTGTGTAACAATTTTTAAATCGTCAAACTTCTTTAAGGTATTAACGTTGACAATGTTTGGCCGCTTTTTGTATACTGTTTATAAACATTATAAATTAATAATCCTTTCTTTATAAGGTAGATTTGGAAACAAAGTAGCTTTAACTATTCGATCGTAGCTCGTTTTAGCTTTATTATAGAAGAGGTGAGGTAAATGGAAAAGCATGATCAACTTCAAGACGCCCTTCATTCTTTAAAAAATACGAAAGTTCGCATGACCCCACAACGTCACGCTATTTTGGAATTTCTTATTAATGCCCCTACTCATCCTACGGCAGATGAGATTTATAAAGCATTAGAAGGTAAATTTCCAAACATGAGTGTGGCAACGGTTTACAATAATCTTCGTGTATTTAAAGAGGTAGGATTAGTGAGAGAATTGACTTACGGAGACTCTTCCAGCAGATTTGACAGTAATACATCCCATCACTATCATGTCATTTGTCAAGACTGCGGAAAGATTGTTGATTTCCACTATCCTGGACTTGATGAGGTAGAAACTTTGGCGGAGCACGTCACTGGTTTTACTGTCGATAACCACCGTATGGAGATTTACGGTAAATGTCCAGAGTGTAAAAAAAAGCAACAGCATTAATGTGATCCCGGCAACCTTAAATGGTTTCCGGTTTTTTGTTTGTAGTTAATATCGTCAATCTAATAAAAAAAGAAAAACAAAGAGGTTATTCCTCCTTGCCTTTCTTGTGATTATATTTTTCATCAAATTCTTTACCTTCTAACGATTTATCCATTGTTAATGGGGTATTACAATACATACAAGCATCAACTCGTCCCAAAACCTTCGTATGCTTCCCACAATCGGGGCAGACGACTTGGACCGTTTTAGAGGACAACATACCGATCCAAAAATATATAACGGTACTGGCAATGATCGCTAAAAAACCTAAAAACATCATAATGGACATCAAAATAAAATTAGTTTGAAAAAACAGACCTAAATACATAATGATTATCCCAGCAAATATAAGCACGAGCGCAAACGTTCTTATTTTATTAATTTTGTTACTATATTTCACACCCATAGATAAACGCCTCCCGAAGGAAAATTATATCATACTATGGAGGGGAGAGAATAGAAGAAACAGCCTTCTAGTCTTTAAATGATTCATGCAAAAGTGCAGTAATAGATACATATTGCATCTCTTTTGTTTTTATCACAGATAACGGACGCTAATGTCCTGATTCACTCAGCTACCAATCAGTGGGAGAAGTATGAAAACGCCCACTGATTGAAGGTTCATATTATAATGGAAAGAAAATTGTTTTCAATCATGTTAGAGTGAACGCCTAACAGATTTACATTGCTTTGTTTATACTAACCTTAGTGCTTGTTATAGGTATCACGAGTTATTGTGGATAAGAAGTGCCTAGAACGAGTTATGAGAATACGATCATATAAATACGTTTGATTGACGGTGAGGAAGTCTTGTCTGGTTTTCTCACAAATGAAAAAAGGAATTGTTGAAAATATGTCGAAATGAGAAAAGAGCTTAATTTCTTATTTTATTGTGTTAAAATAAAAAGCTGTATTTAAAATTCTGAAAGTATAATTAACGTAAGAGCCTGTTTAGTTGAATCTAGATAGGACATTTAAGTGAAGTAATGAACGAAGCATTTATAATGAAAAAAGCTAATAATAATTTAATAAAGTGATGTTGAATGGAGGTTCTTCCATGGATGATCGACTAAGACAACTTTATCAAGATCGGACAAGTGATGATAGTACGTTAGGAATTATAGTCATAGAGAAACGCGCTCAGGAAGATGCAAATACAGATAATTTTGATAAAGTTTTACTCGTTATATTAGAGGATAGTCACCCTGCTTGGGTTTTAAAGCATTATGAATATGATTCTATTAAAGTAGCTATGCATCTTGTTAATAGAGGTCAGTTAAACAGCTGGTTGTTAAATAGTTCGAACCGCCGGGTGGTGGATTGGGTGCTTAACGGTAAAGTGCTATTTGATAGAAATGAATATTTAAAGGAGTTTAAACAGCGATTAGAAGAATTTCCTATAGAAGAAAGACAAGTCAAAATCGGTGGAGAATTTTCAAAACTCATCCGTAGATTCATAGACGGAAAATTACTTTACCGAGAAGGGCACTACTTAGATGCGTACAACCAAATTATACATGCCCTTCACCATTTAGCTCGTCTTTCTGTCATTGAGCATGGTTTTTATCCTGAGGTAACGGTTTGGCAACAGGTGAAAAAAATAGAGCCTAAACTACATAAACTTTATTCAGAGCTTGTAACAGGAGCGGAATCAATTGAAAAAAGACTTGAACTTTTACTTATTGCTAACGAATTCGAATTGATGACGAAAACTAAAATGGGGAGTGCCCACTTACTTGAATTGATGGCGTCTAAATCAGCACCATGGTCCATTCAGGAGTTAAAAGAGCAGCTTTCCCATAATGAATACACGTTGGATTTAAGCATTCTTGTGGAATTTCTCGTTCAAAAGGGATATATCGATGTTGTTAAAGAAGATACGAAAGGGCAAGTGATCTATCATCGTAAATATACAGTAAAGGGACAACTTTCGTAGTTAAGTGAAGGTAATCATATAGGGAAGGCTTGTTTTAAGAAGTAGTTTAGTAAGTGAGTCTTCTCTTTGTAAAAAAATAAGGGTTTTCATGCTCTAGAAGGCGTGTATATTAATAATAGTAATAGAATAGTGAGAAAATGTTGTACCGGTTTATTACAGATAACGATCCCTAAATCTCCCGGATCAAATAGAGAGAAGAGCTAACTCTAAAATAGGAGGGAGATAACGGACGCTAATGTCCTGATTCACTCAACGATCAAGCAGTGGGAGAAGAACGAAAACTCCCACTGCTTGGAGGCTTGTTTTAGATTTTATTTAAATGGAAAAATTTTATTCTAAAATAGGGTTGCCTTTTAGTTTGAATACATGTTATATTATTTCTTGTCGCTATAGAGCACCGCTAAGCATGATGACAAACTTTTTAAGAAAAGATATTGACTTAGAAGTCATCATGGTGTTATAGTAATAAAGTCGCTAAAAAAGCGAATAAATATTTTCTTCGGATAATATTTTATCATCTTTGACCTTTGAAAACTAAACAAAAAGCCAAGCAAAGTGGGATATGAAAATATCCCGTCAAAAGAAACAAAGCGTTGAGTGGAAACATTCAACAACGCCAGACGAAAGTTTGGACATGATGTCAGAGACATCGAACTCTATTGGAGAGTTTGATCCTGGCTCAGGACGAACGCTGGCGGCGTGCCTAATACATGCAAGTCGAGCGCAGGAAGCCGGCGGATCCCTTCGGGGTGAAACCGGTGGAATGAGCGGCGGACGGGTGAGTAACACGTGGGCAACCTACCTTGTAGACTGGGATAACTCCGGGAAACCGGGGCTAATACCGGATGATCATTTGGATCGCATGATCCGAATGTAAAAGTGGGGATTTATCCTCACACTGCAAGATGGGCCCGCGGCGCATTAGCTAGTTGGTAAGGTAATGGCTTACCAAGGCGACGATGCGTAGCCGACCTGAGAGGGTGATCGGCCACACTGGAACTGAGACACGGTCCAGACTCCTACGGGAGGCAGCAGTAGGGAATCATCCGCAATGGGCGAAAGCCTGACGGTGCAACGCCGCGTGAACGATGAAGGTTTTCGGATCGTAAAGTTCTGTTATGAGGGAAGAACAAGTGCCGTTCGAATAGGTCGGCACCTTGACGGTACCTCACGAGAAAGCCCCGGCTAACTACGTGCCAGCAGCCGCGGTAATACGTAGGGGGCAAGCGTTGTCCGGAATTATTGGGCGTAAAGCGCGCGCAGGCGGTCTCTTAAGTCTGATGTGAAAGCCCACGGCTCAACCGTGGAGGGTCATTGGAAACTGGGGGACTTGAGTGTAGGAGAGGAAAGTGGAATTCCACGTGTAGCGGTGAAATGCGTAGATATGTGGAGGAACACCAGTGGCGAAGGCGACTTTCTGGCCTACAACTGACGCTGAGGCGCGAAAGCGTGGGGAGCAAACAGGATTAGATACCCTGGTAGTCCACGCCGTAAACGATGAGTGCTAGGTGTTAGGGGTTTCGATACCCTTAGTGCCGAAGTTAACACATTAAGCACTCCGCCTGGGGAGTACGGCCGCAAGGCTGAAACTCAAAGGAATTGACGGGGGCCCGCACAAGCAGTGGAGCATGTGGTTTAATTCGAAGCAACGCGAAGAACCTTACCAGGTCTTGACATCCTCTGACACCTCTGGAGACAGAGCGTTCCCCTTCGGGGGACAGAGTGACAGGTGGTGCATGGTTGTCGTCAGCTCGTGTCGTGAGATGTTGGGTTAAGTCCCGCAACGAGCGCAACCCTTGATCTTAGTTGCCAGCATTCAGTTGGGCACTCTAAGGTGACTGCCGGTGATAAACCGGAGGAAGGTGGGGATGACGTCAAATCATCATGCCCCTTATGACCTGGGCTACACACGTGCTACAATGGATGGTACAAAGGGCAGCGAGACCGCGAGGTTAAGCGAATCCCATAAAGCCATTCTCAGTTCGGATTGCAGGCTGCAACTCGCCTGCATGAAGCCGGAATTGCTAGTAATCGCGGATCAGCATGCCGCGGTGAATACGTTCCCGGGCCTTGTACACACCGCCCGTCACACCACGAGAGTTTGTAACACCCGAAGTCGGTGCGGTAACCTTTTGGAGCCAGCCGCCGAAGGTGGGACAGATGATTGGGGTGAAGTCGTAACAAGGTATCCCTACCGGAAGGTGGGGATGGATCACCTCCTTTCTAAGGAGCTATTAAGCTCAGCTTATTTAAAACTTTGCTTTGGCTATTTTGTTTAGTTTTGAGAGGTTAAACTCTCAGAAAGAAAAGACTTACCCGTTGGGTAAGAATCGACCTTTGAAAACTGGATAACGAAAGACTGATAATGACATCACCGGTTCACAATCGCTTGATATAATCAAACGATGAGAGAGCCGAGTGTCTTAGAAAAAGGCCATTAAGACGCCAATATTGCGTGAGCAAAAATCGGGTAACAAGATTTTTGCCAGGAGGATCAAGCAATTCGAGGAAACAACTGACGAGGCACCGGAACGTACCCACGTACGTGAGGATGGTGAGGAAGGAAGTTGACGAAGAAGTGCGCAGATCATCCGCCGCAAAAGAGGTTAAGCTAGAAAGGGCGCACGGTGAATGCCTTGGCACTAGGAGCCGATGAAGGACGGGACGAACACCGAAATGCTTCGGGGAGCTGTAAGTAAGCGTTGATCCGGAGATATCCGAATGGGGGAACCCACCGCTTGTAATGAGGCGGTATCCACACCTGAATCCATAGGGTGTGAGAAGGCAGACCTGGGGAACTGAAACATCTTAGTACCCAGAGGAAGAGAAAGCAAATGCGATTTCCTGAGTAGCGGCGAGCGAAACGGAATCAGCCCAAACCAGAAGGCTTGCCTTCTGGGGTTGTAGGACACTCCATACGGAGTTACAAAGAGTGATCGTAGGTGAAGCGACCTGGAAAGGTCCGCGGGACAAGGTAAAAGCCCTGTAGCCGAAACGGTCACTCCTCCGGAGTGTATCCTGAGTACGGCGGGACACGTGAAACCCCGTCGGAAGCAGGGAGGACCATCTCCCAAGGCTAAATACTCCCTAGTGACCGATAGTGAACCAGTACCGTGAGGGAAAGGTGAAAAGCACCCCGGGAGGGGAGTGAAAGAGATCTTGAAACCGTGTGCCTACAAGTAGTTGGAGCCCGTTAATGGGTGACAGCGTGCCTTTTGTAGAATGAACCGGCGAGTTACGATCCCGTGCAAGGTTAAGTTGAAGAGACGGAGCCGCAGCGAAAGCGAGTCTGAATAGGGCGACAAAGTACGTGGTTGTAGACCCGAAACCGGGTGATCTACCCATGTCCAGGGTGAAGTCCAGGTAACACTGGATGGAGGCCCGAACCCACGCACGTTGAAAAGTGCGGGGATGAGGTGTGGGTAGGGGTGAAATGCCAATCGAACTCGGAAATAGCTGGTTCTCCCCGAAATAGCTTTAGGGCTAGCCTCGAGGGAAGAGTGTTGGAGGTAGAGCACTGATTGGACTAGGGGTCCCCACAGGATTACCGAATTCAGTCAAACTCCGAATGCCAATCACTTATCCTCGGGAGTCAGACTGCGAGTGCTAAGATCCGTAGTCAAGAGGGAAACAGCCCAGACCATCAGCTAAGGTCCCCAAGTATACGTTAAGTGGAAAAGGATGTGGAGTTGCTTAGACAACCAGGATGTTGGCTTAGAAGCAGCCACCATTTAAAGAGTGCGTAATAGCTCACTGGTCGAGTGACTCTGCGCCGAAAATGTACCGGGGCTAAACGTATCACCGAAGCTATGGATGGCCACCGTCAGGTGGCTGTGGTAGGGGAGCGTTCCAAGGGCGTAGAAGCATGATCGTAAGGACATGTGGAGCGCTTGGAAGTGAGAATGCCGGTATGAGTAGCGAAAAGAGGGGTGAGAATCCCCTCCGTCGAAAGCCTAAGGTTTCCTGAGGAAGGCTCGTCCGCTCAGGGTCAGTCGGGACCTAAGCCGAGGCCGAAAGGCGTAGGCGATGGCAAACAGGTTGATATTCCTGTACCACCACGTTTCCATTTGAGTGAAGGGGGGACGCAGGAAGGTAGGGTAAGCGCACCGTTGGATGAGTGCGTCGAAGCAGTGAGACTGACAAGTAGGCAAATCCGCTTGTCGTTAAGGTTGAGCTGTGACCGCGAGTGAACTAAAGTAGCGAAGTTCCCGATCCTACACTGCCAAGAAAAGCCTCTAGCGAGGAAACTGGTGCCCGTACCGCAAACCGACACAGGTAGGCGGGAAGAGAATTCTAAGACGCGCGGGAGAACTCTCGTTAAGGAACTCGGCAAAATGACTCCGTAACTTCGGGAGAAGGAGTGCTCTTGCGGGTGAATAGCCTGCGAGAGCCGCAGTGAACAGGCCCAAACGACTGTTTATCAAAAACACAGGTCTCTGCGAAGCCGCAAGGCGAAGTATAGGGGCTGACACCTGCCCGGTGCTGGAAGGTTAAGAGGAGGGGTTATCCCTTACGGGAGAAGCTCTGAATTGAAGCCCCAGTAAACGGCGGCCGTAACTATAACGGTCCTAAGGTAGCGAAATTCCTTGTCGGGTAAGTTCCGACCCGCACGAAAGGTGCAACGATTTGGGCACTGTCTCAACGAGAGACCCGGTGAAATTATATTACCTGTGAAGATGCAGGTTACCCGCGACAGGACGGAAAGACCCCATGGAGCTTTACTGTAGCTTGATATTGGATTTTGGTACAGCTTGTACAGGATAGGTAGGAGCCTTGGAAGCCGGAGCGCCAGCTTCGGTGGAGGCATTGGTGGGATACTACCCTGGCTGTACTGGAATTCTAACCTCGAACCGTGATCCGGTTCAGGGACAGTGTCAGGTGGGCAGTTTGACTGGGGCGGTCGCCTCCTAAAAGGTAACGGAGGCGCCCAAAGGTTCCCTCAGAATGGTTGGAAATCATTCGTAGAGTGCAAAGGCATAAGGGAGCTTGACTGCGAGACCTACAAGTCGAGCAGGGACGAAAGTCGGGCTTAGTGATCCGGCGGCACCGTATGGAAGGGCCGTCGCTCAACGGATAAAAGCTACCCTGGGGATAACAGGCTAATCTCCCCCAAGAGTCCACATCGACGGGGAGGTTTGGCACCTCGATGTCGGCTCGTCGCATCCTGGGGCTGAAGTAGGTCCCAAGGGTTGGGCTGTTCGCCCATTAAAGCGGCACGCGAGCTGGGTTCAGAACGTCGTGAGACAGTTCGGTCCCTATCCGTCGCGGGCGTAGGAAATTTGAGAGGAGCTGTCCTTAGTACGAGAGGACCGGGATGGACACACCGCTGGTGTACCAGTTGTTCCGCCAGGAGCATAGCTGGGTAGCTACGTGTGGCAGGGATAAGTGCTGAAAGCATCTAAGCATGAAGCCCCCCTCAAGATGAGATTTCCCATCACATTTATGTGAGTAAGATCCCTCAGAGAAGATGAGGTTGATAGGTCTCGGGTGGACGCATGGCAACATGTGGAGCTGAGAGATACTAATCGATCGAGGGCTTAACCAAAAGCAAGTCGTCTTTTCTCTAAGACATGATGTCATATCAGTCCCGTTATCCAGTTTTGAAAGGTCGATAAGACCTTGATATGTTCAGTGACAATCGCGGAGAGGTCACACCCGTTCCCATGCCGAACACGGTAGTTAAGCTCTCCAGCGCCGATGATAGTTGGGGGCTCTCCCCCTGTGAAAGTAGGACGTCGCTGAGCATTAATTATTATTCCACAGTAGCTCAGTGGTAGAGCAATCGGCTGTTAACCGATCGGTCGTAGGTTCGAATCCTACCTGTGGAGCCATGGAGAGCTGTCCGAGAGGTCGAAGGAGCACGATTGGAAATCGTGTAGGCGGTGTAGAACCGTCTCGAGGGTTCGAATCCCTCGCTCTCCGCCAGAGTATCTGGCCCGTTGGTCAAGTGGTTAAGACACCGCCCTTTCACGGCGGTAACACGGGTTCGAATCCCGTACGGGTCACCATTATTTCTATTTAACACTTTAGATTTTATAACATATAGTAATTTATCTAGTTATTTACATAGTGGAGGATTAGCTCAGTTGGGAGAGCATCTGCCTTACAAGCAGAGGGTCGGCGGTTCGAGCCCGTCATCCTCCACCATCTTAAATTAATTTTTATCACAGGGAAAATTCATTGTTTTCATATCGTCGCGGGGTGGAGCAGTCTGGTAGCTCGTTGGGCTCATAACCCAAAGGTCGGTGGTTCAAATCCGCCCCCCGCAACCAAATTACTTTTGCTACTACGTCGAATAACATCAATGAAAAAAAGAATTAGTGGTACTGCAAAGTGCAACCAATTTAAGTTGTTGTCACTACGTTGAAAAAGCTTCGAAGTAAAAACTAGGTCGAATTATATAGAAGTTAATGACGTTAGTAGTTTAATGTTTAGATAAAGTCATTATACATATTTGGCTCGGTAGCTCAGTTGGTAGAGCAACGGACTGAAAATCCGTGTGTCGGCGGTTCGATTCCGTCCCGAGCCACCATTGTGCTGGCCTAGCTCAATTGGTAGAGCAACTGACTTGTAATCAGTAGGTTGGGGGTTCAAGTCCTCTGGCCAGCACCATGATTTTTCTTCTTGACTAATTTAGTATCTTTTTGTATTATGTAAATTGTCTGTAATGGAGGGGTAGCGAAGTGGCTAAACGCGGCGGACTGTAAATCCGCTCCCTACGGGTTCGGGAGTTCGAATCTCTCCCCCTCCACCATTACTTTATTTAAAAAGTTAAACTATACTTAGGGGCATAGTTTAACGGTAGAACAGAGGTCTCCAAAACCTCCGATGTGGGTTCGATTCCTACTGCCCCTGCCAATATGTTCAATATGGCGGTTGTGGCGAAGTGGTTAACGCACCGGATTGTGATTCCGGCATTCGTGGGTTCGATTCCCATCAGCCGCCCCATTAATTTAATCTTTATAGGCCCATAGCCAAGCGGTAAGGCATCGGATTTTGATTCCGTGACGCGCAGGTTCGAATCCTGCTGGGCCTGCCATTTTAATATGCGGGAATAGCTCAGTGGTAGAGCACCACCTTGCCAAGGTGGGGGTCGCGGGTTCGAATCCCGTTTCCCGCTCCAGTGGCGGCATAGCCAAGTGGTAAGGCAGAGGTCTGCAAAACCTTTATCACCGGTTCAAATCCGGTTGCCGCCTCCATATTAAGTCCAATTCTAATTGCCGGGGTGGTGGAATTGGCAGACACACAGGACTTAAAATCCTGCGGTAAGTGATTACCGTGCCGGTTCAAGTCCGGCCCTCGGCACCAGCTTTAATCTAATTATTTTTATTATTGTGCCGGTGTGGCGGAATTGGCAGACGCGCGGGACTCAAAATCCCGTGTCTTCACGGACGTGTCGGTTCGACCCCGACCACCGGTACCATCATTAAACACACAAATTAATAAATACTATTATCGTAAGAGATAAGACAGGTATATACCTGTCTTTTTTGTTATGTATGCATGGTAATAGTGTACTCTATAAGGAGTTTATAAAGAGAATACTTTAAAAGTACTCTCTTAATCATTATTTGTACCTACTTGATATCTATGCTTTCGCAGCATTCTAATAGTGCTTTTCCATAGTTTACTCCTGCATTATATACTTGATTTGAACTAACAAAGAAAAACCAAAAAAATAAAAATACGAATGTGCTTCCTAGTGAGACCATTTGCAAAAGTGGTACAGCAGATACATTTAGTCCAAAACCGAAGTTCAAATAAATTAATAAAAGTTGTGCTATAATGAGTGTGATACAGATTAATAAACCTAAAGGCTTTAAACCAAGTAAATTTCTAGCCTGACCATAGTAAATGTTTTCGTTAAAAACTAAAGAATATTTAACTTTATCTCTTGTATGTTGTCTAAGATAATCAATACAAGAATCAAACTTTTGTTGGGCAGTATTAGGGTCTTCATCCTCTATATCGCGATCCGGAAGATTAATTTTTGTTAGTAACTCAAGTTTCTGATAATAACGTTTTTTTGTCTCTGAATTTAATGAAGTGTCATTATTTCTTAAAATTAATGTTGCCGGTAAAGCACCCCATTGCATAATTAATTTTTCTTGTGCTTTTTTCCCTAAAGTTCTTGCAAGTATGGATAATGGTATTGAAATTCCTAAGCCAGCAATTAAACTAATGAAAGTTCCTTCAAGTGAACGTATATCAGGAAACCAAAGATACAGCCAAACAATTATAGGCGTTATTGTTAAAACTGCTGGATAATATCTTGCTTTTCTTTCATACGTATTAAGAACAACATCTAAATTCATATATTTCTCCTTATAATCACTTATTTTTCAACTTCTGAATTAAAAGATAAAGGTGTAACAGCAGTCCAACCATCTCTTGCAGGCATGTTTTTGTGATGCCTTATTGTTGAACCTCTTGTTTCACACACTTTCGCACCCCTTCTAATAAAAGCATTCACTACAATTTTCTTAGGGTGCTCCTCAGTTCCTTTTGAAACAGAAACAAAAGTAGTAGTTGAAGGCTCAGACCTTTCTGAAACTTTTTCTCCAATTATTCTATCAAGTACACTAGGTGAAACGTTTCGACGACTTCCGTGATGTGGCATTTGGACAAATGAACATTCACTTAAATCAAAGCCTAAATTTTGTGCATAGTCTGCACTATTGTTCAGTGCTTCTTTACCTGCGTCACCTGTAAGTAAAACCTTATATTCATCAATGTTAGCATATAAAATAACGCTACTTTCGTTTCTAGCACCAGTAGAATCATAGTTTTCACTTAAGGTTTCCACGTCCCAAGATTCTTCAATCCATTCTAAGACTTTAGAGTAGACTTCTGTAATTGCTTTAGCAAATGCATTTTGCTCTCTTCTTTCAGGTAAGTTTGGAAAATCAGGTAGTAAATGATTAATATACCAATCCTTGTTCGGTGAAAGAACTTGGAAATCTCCAATTTGACTTCCTTCAAAAGGTTCACTTATAGATACTTCTTTATCACATGCAACCTCATATAGTTGATATGCCTTGTTTAAGGAGGCCTTAATTTTCTCTGCTAAACTATCATCTGTAATTCTACCGTCTTTAAATAGATTTCTAATTTCTGAGGAGTGCTCCCATGGAAGGTGCATCCATAATTCTCCAACTTCTAATTCCTCGAGAACCGTTATTAAACCGGATACATGGTCACTGTCTGGGTGGGTATTTACAACATAGTCCACATATGTTGTAGCATAATAATTTTTAATGTGTTCAACGATTTTCATTCCAGAATCTCTAGTACCACCATCAACTACCATTATTTTATAGTTTCCTTCTTCACCATATCTGACGATTATAGCATCACCATTTTTAGTATTTTCCCCAACTGGTAGAAACTCAACTTCAATTCCCAACTCAATTCCTCCTTTTGACTATTTGAATTTAGGATAATATTACCATAAAACGAACGTTCGATAAAGGGAAAAAATAAAAAAATAAAAACAAATGGTTTACTTTTTATGAATAAATGTAGTATTATTATAATAAATAATAATGAAGATAATAGAGGGGAGAACTTAATGAAGGTAAATACTGGCCTAGATCAATCTTTAATTGAAGAACTTGTAAAAGCATTCACAGGTAATACAGATGATGTTTTGAATGACGTTAAAAGAGAATACGGTTGGGACACAGGGAATTTTAAGAATGGCGGCTCATGGGACCACCGATTTGAAAGAATCAAGCAAGTTGCTCTACATAATAATCTAGTCGTTTTAAAAAGAAATCGAGGAATATGGACTTTTATCTGCTTATTGAATATAGAAACCGGTATTTTATATGTCTTTTCAAAAGAGAAGAATCTAGAAAAAGTCATAAAGAATTTCGGTAGAAAAAGTATTCACTACTTCCATGCATTCATTTCAATTAATAGTGGGCCAGTAGAACTATATAATCAGCAAATGTCTCTTTTTTCTGTTTTACCAGAAGATTATGAAGAGAGAAGACTTACAGAAGTTCAAAAAATATTGGGAGAAGAGTACCCTTCTGTTAATCAAGTGATCTTCATTGTTGCACAAGAGGAAAATCGTAAAATAGTAGGGGTTGAGGCACACTATTATAATCGATACTTTGAGTTAATTGATAATGAAAATTGGTCCTCTTATGTTCCAGAAGATGAATATGGAAGTATCTTTGTTGCTGAAGAAGAGTCCATTGATAATACTGATATTGTCTCAGTAATTCCGAAGGTTAAACAAAAAGTAATTGATCAAAAACATAAACATGAAAAAGAGATTTCAAAAAGAAAACCGGTTGAACATGGTTTAAAAGAGAAAGGAAACAGTTAAATGGTTCTGTTCTTTTAAGGAGGTATCTGTGTGTTAGAACGACAATTTAACGGTTCTAGGTTAAGGGAAGGAAGAATATATCGAGGCTATACAATTACTGACCTTGCTAATGAATTAGATGTAAGTAAACAAATGATTTCAAAGTATGAAAATAATAAAGCGGTTCCTACATTTGAAGCACTTTTACAAATAAGTGACCTACTAAGGTTTCCTAAAGAGTATTTTTATGAAATTCCAATTAAAGTTAAGACTGGAAATACGTATTTTCGTTCTTTACTCACAACAGGTAAAAAAGAAAGAGAAATGCAATACGACCGAGTAAGATATTTAACGATAATTCGTGCATTGCTTGAAGAGTATGTAGACTTTCCAGAGTTACAGGTTCCTGATTTTTCTGAAAGAGATACTGAAAGTGTAGAGGAAATCGCAAGTCGTTTAAGAGAAGAATGGTCATTAGGTGATGCACCAATTAAGGATATTGTCTACTTATTAGAAACAAAAGGCTTTGTAGTGTCTTCTTTAAATTTGGGTAAAAAATCAATTGATGCTTTTGGATCACAACATGAGGTTAATTCTAAAAAGTATTATTCTATAGTCCTTGGGAATGACAAGAGGTCATTTTATAGACGTCAATTTGACGTGGCCCATGAATTGGGTCATAAATTGTTACATGATCCTTATCTAAATCTAGAAGATCTTAGTAAAGAAGAATTTAAACAAATTGAGCAAGAGGCTAATGATTTTGCGGCAGCATTTCTTCTCCCAAAGGAAAGTTTTTTAAGAGAAGTTTCGATTCATCCTAATGATTTAATGTATTACAAACAACTTAAAAAGACATGGTGTGTTTCAATTGGAGCAATGGTTATGCGGGCTTATAAATTAGGTGCTATTACAAATGGAACGTATCAATATATGCAACGTGCAATAAGTCAAAAGGGATGGAGAACAAAAGAGCCGTTAGATGATATAAAAGAGGTAAGGGAACCAGTATCAATGAAACAAGCAATTGAATTATTAATTGAAAATAATTATATTACTGGTGATGAGTTCATGTTGAGATTATCCAAAGATTATGGTTTAAGTTTGTTCAGGGAAGAGGTCGAGGAGTTAATAGGATTAGAAGACAGGTATCTTCAAACTGAGTATGAAACTCAAAAGAATAACATTGTAAATTTAAAGGATAGAGTAAATTCAAAGAGAAGCGATGTATCAGGTTAGAATGACGTTAGCATGTAATTTTTTGTTTTAGAATAGTTTGGGAGAATAACTGCATTATGAATTTAGCCGTTTAAGCTATGCTTAAACGGCTAAATTTTGGTTCCTAAACTATTTCCAATTGGTAAACAACAATATGTGCTAAAATAGGTAAATAGATAGAAGTATTTGTGACGAACTTGGAGGATTTTAAAATGAATGTACAAGCAGATATAGATTTTCAAAAGGATTTGTTTGAAGCAGCAAATAAAATGCGTGGAAGTGTAGCCCCGTCTGATTATAAACACTATGTTTTACCATTAATATTCCTAAGGTATTTATCCAATAAATATGAACAACGTCGAAATCAACTAGAACAAATGGTTAAAGACCCTAAAAGTGACTGGTTTACAGAAGATAAAGAAACACAAATGGTTATTATTGAGGACCATGACCAATATAAGGCTGAAAATGTATTCTTTGTTCCAAAGGAAGCGCAATGGTCTTATATAATGTCAAATGCAAAACAACCGAATATTAAAGAAATATTAGATTATGCAATGAAAAGAATTGAAGAAGAAAATCCAGAATTAGAAGGAATGCTGCCAAGAATTTTTCAAGGCTCTAACCTTCCTGCAGAAAATATTGCAGGACTGATAGAGATATTCTCTCGTGAAATTTTTAGTGCTAGAGCAAGTGAAAGTGTTGATGTATTAGGACGTACTTATGAGTACTTTATAGGCTCCTTTGCCTCTTCTGAAGGGAATCGTGGAGGGGAGTTCTTTACTCCATCAAGCATAGTAACACTACTTGTAGCAATGCTAGAGCCTATAAGTGGAAAAGTCTTTGATCCTGCTTGTGGTAGTGGTGGAATGTTCATTCAGAGTGAGGAGTATTCACCACGAAAGAATGCTTTGTCTTTCTATGGTCAGGAAAATGTTACGACAACTGTTCGTTTGGGAAAAATGAACGTACTTCTTCACGGAATTAACGCAGAGATTCGCTTGGGTGATTCATTATTGAATGATCAGTTTCCAGATTTAAAAGCAGATTTTGTAATCGCTAATCCACCTTTTAATCAGAAAGATTGGGGTGCTGAGCGTGTAGCAAAAAACGACCCGCGCTTAATTGGTCCAGTTACAAATAGTAATGCTAACTACATGTGGATGCAACACTTTTTACACCATTTGAATGAAAATGGTACCGCTGGATTTGTTATGGCTAATGGAGCAATGACTTCAAACCAGAAGGAAGAAAAAGAAGTTCGTCAGCGTCTTATTGAAGAAGGGTATATTGATTGTGTCGTTCAGTTGCCAGAAAAACTTTTCTTTACCACTGGTATTCCATGCTGCCTTTTCTTTTTAAGTAAAAATAGAGATGGTAAGAATGGTTTTAGAAATCGCAAAGGAGAAATTTTATTTATCGATGCTCGTAAAATGGGTAATCTAGTAAGTCGTAAACAAAAAGCATTGACTCAAGTAGAGATAAATAAAATATCGAAAGTCTATCATGATTTTAAATATGAAGACAAGAACCAATATGAGGATATTGCTGGATTTTGTAAAGTTGCAACCATAGACGAAGTTAAAAATGTAGATTATAAATTATCTTCTGGAGTATTTGTAGGCACAGAGATAGGGGAGAATGACGAAACTCCATTTGAGGAAAAGATGGAAGAGTTAACCCAACGAATTCTAAAACAATTTGAAGAATCAAATCGTCTCCAAGAAAAAATCAAGAAAGATTTGGAGGGATTGATTTGAAAAATCAATTAATTAAATACCGTCTAGGAGACATAGCAGATGTCCAAACAGGTCCTTTTGGGACGCAATTACATCAAAAGGATTATGTTGAGATAGGTACTCCAATAATCACTGTAGAACACTTAGGGGACAATAGAATCCTTCATAGTAACATGCCTAATGTTTCTGACGAGGATAAGGAAAGATTATCAAAGTATCAAATATTCGAGGGCGATATTGTATTTAGCAGGGTAGGTTCAGTAGATAGAAGGGCATATGTTAGAAAAAGAGAAGATGGTTGGCTATTTTCAGGTCGGTGTCTAAGAGTCAGAGTTAAAGATGATAATGTCTCTCCACTATTTTTATCATATTATTTTGGGCTAGAATCATTTAAAGAGTACATCAGAAGGATTGCTGTTGGAGCAACAATGCCATCAATTAATACGCAGATTTTAAGTGACATTGAAGTCCATCTTCCTACAAAGAAATATCAAGATTATATTGCCGATATCCTAAGTACAATTGATGAAAAGATAGAGATAAATAGAGAAATTAATATAACCCTTGAAGAAACTGGTTGGAATTTATATAAGTATTGGTTTATCAATTTTGGCCATTTTTCAGACACTGATATGATTGAAACACCAGAGGGGAAAATTCCAAAAGGATGGGAAACTATAAGTATAGGAAACGCAGTTGATATTTTAGGGGGTGGCACACCAAAAACAAAAGTAAACGAATACTGGGAAAATGGGACAATAAATTGGTATTCTCCAACAGATTTAACTTCCCAGAAATCTTTGTTTACCTCACAAACTGCAAAGGAAATTACAAAACTTGGTCTAGAAAAAAGTTCTGCAAAGTTGTTCCCACCTTACAGTGTTATGATGACGAGTCGTGCTACTATCGGAGTAATATCTATAAATACCAAAGAGGCGTCAACAAATCAGGGATTTATTACTCTAATACCTAATGAAGATTTTACTATGTATCAACTGTATTATTGGCTAAAGGAAAATATGGAATTAATACTATCTCTATCAAATGGAAGTACGTTTAAGGAGGTAAGTAAGACTAATTTTAAAAAAATACCGATAGTCAAACCTGTTGGGGTAAATCTATTTAATAGTACATGCAGAAATATTTTCAAGCAAATAGAAAGTAATTTAGTCGAAATTGAAGAATTAATTAAATTACGAGAATATCTTCTTCACAAACTACTTTCAGGTGAAGTTAACTTATCAGTGGTTGAGAAACAAATCGAAAAGATATTTTAATTATTAAAATAATACTCAATTAGGAGGTGTTACATCATGTCCAGACCTCTAGGTGAAACAGCATTTGAAGAAACTACTATAGAAAGATTGAAAAGAATTGGCTATGAATACCTTCATGCACAAGAATTATTCCAGCGTGGCGAACGTGAGCAGCTGCAGGAAGTCATTTTATTTAATAGGTTTGAAGCCTTCTTAATGAAGGCTTATCCTAATATACCAATACAAGAAATTAAACGATTGTCAGGTATATTTACTTCACCAAATGGGGTGAGTTTAATACAGCGAAATCAAGAATTTCATAAATTGTTAGTAAAGGGAGTAGAGTTTACTTATGAATGGAATGGAGAGACAGTTACTCCTCACATTTTCCCAATAGATTGGGGTAACCCTGAGAACAATGACTTTCTTGTTGTTAACCAACTCTCCATCGATGGAAGAATGTCACGTAGGCCTGACATAGTTATTTATGTAAATGGTCTCCCGCTTATTGTTTTTGAATTAAAAAATCCTAATAGTGAACAAGCAACAGTTAAAGATGCTTATACACAAATTCAAAACTACACTTATGATATCTCGCAACTGTTCAATTTTAATACCTTCACTGTTGTGTCAGATAATGTAGAAACAAAGCATGGAATGCCGTTTGCTGATTATGATTTTTTTGCTTCTTGGAAATCGATTGATGGTCGAAATGTAGATAATAATCGGGCTAATACAATGCGTACATTAATTGAGGGTCTATTTCCAAAAGATCGTTTGCTTAACTATATACGTAACTTCATAGTCTTCCTTAAAGCAGGAGATAAAACTAAGAAAATAGGTGCTAAATACCACCAATTTTTTGGTGTTAATTTTGCGGTTAAGGAAACTGTTCGTGCGACAAGGCCTGAAGGAGACCGTAAAATTGGTGTAATGTATCATACTACTGGCTCTGGTAAATCACTTAGTATGCTTTTCTTTGCTGGTATATTAAGCAGACACACTGAATTAAATAACCCTTCAATTGTTATTCAAGTGGATAGAAATGATTTAGATGAGCAATTGTATGATACCTTTGTTGAGGGTGAATCATTGATTGGTAAGGTTGAAAGGGCTAGCAGTACAGAGAAGTTAAGGACAATTCTTAGAGGGGAAGCAACGCCTGTTGTCTTTTCTACAATAGAAAAATTTCGTTTAAAAGGAGAAGAGATAAAACACCCTGTGCTTTCAGAACGGAGAAACATTGTAGTTATAGCAGATGAAGCACACCGTACACAAGCAGGATTTGAGGGCGGTTATGCAGCGCAATTACGCTTTGCTCTTCCTAACACCTCTCATATTGGATTTACAGGAACACCGGTAGATTTTGTTGGTAATAATACGGAAGAAATATTTGGTCATACCATTCACCGTTACGACATGGCTCAGGCTGTTGCTGATAAGGCAACTTTACCAATTTATTATGAAAGTCGCTTAATTCCCTTAGATTTGACTGCTGAAGATATAGATGGTCAATTCGAAGATATTTTTGTGGATAATGGTGAAAGTGACGAAACGGAAGGATATAAAAGGAAATGGGCCGCTTTAGAAAAAGTTGTGGGAACTCCAAAACGGCTCAAACGCCTTGCAAACGATATCGTATCACATTTTAATTCATTGGCCAATCCCTTTCAAAAAGCAATGATTGTCTGTATGAGTCGTCAAATTGCTGCAGATTTATATGATTGTTTAAAAGAAGTAGAAGGTTGTCCTAAAATGGAAGTCATAATGACTGGTGATGTTTCAAAAGACCCTCCTGAATGGCGAAAAATTCAAGAAGATAGCCAATATTCACATATTAAGTCTAAGAAAGAACAAGAAGATGTAAAGGCAAAATTACGGGACCCAGAAGACCCACTTAAATTTGTAATAGTGGTTGATATGTGGCTAACAGGAATGGACGCTCAGCCTCTTTCTTGCTTATATGTTGATAAGCCTATGAAGGGGCATAACTTAATGCAAGCAATTGCAAGGGTTAACCGGGTGTTTCCCGGAAAAGAAGGTGGAGTGGTTGTAGATTATATTGGGATTGCCACGTCTCTAAAAGAGGCAACTCATAAGTATACAACAGGTGGCGGCACAGGAAATCCCGCTTATGATATTGCTGAAGCCATACGAATTTTCAATGAAAATTTAGATTCTGTCAGAAATTATATACCATCTAATTTAGATATTAACGGTTGGAGGCATAAACCCCAAATAGATAGAGAAGATTTTATTGCAGATATAGTAAATATATTATTAAGCAGTGATACAGAAGATTATATACAATATGCAACGAAATTAGAAAAATCTTACCAACTCGTTAAAAATCAACCAGAGGTAATGGTAATTGCTGATGAAGTAACTTTATTTTTAATGCTAAAGGCGCAATTGCGTAAGCATTTACGACCTCCTGGGGGAACTGTAGGAGGGAATAAGACATTAGAAGAGCAACTGTCAGCGTTATTAGATCAAAATTTATTGGCTAAGGAAACAATAGATATATTCAAGGTTGCTGGCATCGAACGGCAAGATATTAGCATTCTTGATGAGCGATTTTTAGCAGACTTAACAAAGAAAGAACATGAGGATCTTAGATTAAAACTTCTGAAAAAATTACTTGAGGACAAAATTAAAGTCACATTTAAAAAAGGTAGTCCACAATCTAAAACTATGCAAGAGTTGTTAGAAAAGACTTTGACCGAGTACCATAATCGTGTAATTCAAGCAGCAGATGTTGTTCGAATGATGATTAAAATGCGCACAGAAATGGAAGAGGAGATTCGTAAACGTCAAGATTTAGGTTTATCTGAAGAAGAGGTTGAGTTCTATAAAGCAATCACCTCTATGGAAGAAGGTGCATTTTCCAATGAGTTTCTTGCTGACTTAATACACAAAGTTGTTAAAGAGTTAAAAAAGAAACTTGATGTTGATTGGACTAGCCCGCATCGCCAAGACGTATATGCTAAAGTGAAACTTGCTGTAAAAATGGTTCTATTGAAAGAGAAGGTTTCCGGTCAACAACTTCAATTTTTAACAAATAAATTTATGGAACAGGCGGAGCAACAATATAAAGGTTGGCCGATTGATGCATAGGTAGGTGATAATATGGAAATAAAATTTGAAATACCTACTGACGACAATGGATTGTATGGTAGAGAATGCTCAATCTGTGAAGGTTACTTTAAGGTTAAAGGTGATAAGGGACTCGATACAGAGTTAATAACATGCCCATATTGTGGTTATAGAAGTAAAATGGATGAATTTTTTACACCCGATCAGATTGAGTACATTCAATCTGTTGTTTTTCAGGAGTTAGGCAAATTTGTTCATAATTCCTTTAAACAACTTGAGAAAGGCAATAGAAAAGGATTTTTAACATTTAAGGTTAATAGTAAACTTAAAAGACTACCCTTAAAACTATATTCTGAGCAACAATTACAAACTAATACAAAATGCGAAGTATGTGAACTGGATTATGCTATTTTTTCAGTATTTTCATATTGTCCAAATTGTGGGAATGATAATATCTTTCAAGTATTTAAAAAATCATTAGATTCTCTTAATAAACAATTAAAAGCCTTTTCTAAATTAGAAATAGAAGACAAGGACTTTTTACAAGAAGTGCTTGAAGGTATATTCAAAAATGCAGTTTCGAAATTTGATGGATTAGGAAAACAACTCAAAGGTAAACTGCCATCACCTTTGGAAAAGAAGAGAAGTCCATTTCAGAATATTTTTATCCTTAATAAGGAATTAATTAAGCATACCCACATTAACCTTGAGGATCAAATCGGAAGTGAAGAATTTAAAGTGGTAATCAAGTTGTTTCAAGTGCGTCACATTTTGGAACATAATTATGGTCAAATTGATGAAGAGTATATTGAAAAGACTGGAGAAGTACTTCGGAGAATCGGAGAACGATATTTAGTTTCGGTTGAAGAAACTGACTTTTTGCTTGAGGTTATTGAAAGATTAGGAGAGCATTTATATAGCCAGTTGCAATAATAGAAATCAGGGGAGTGGTACTACCACTTACTCTGATTTTTTTAGAATGTTGAGTAATTCTGGGGAATATTTTGAACGATAAATTTACTAGAAAAGGGTGGGGTTAAATGGATGATCAATTCTTTTCAGCGTTTAAAAGATATCAAGAACAGCAAGAAAGAATAAATAATTTAATGAGAAGTCCAGCGATGGAAATGATAAAAAAACAACAAGAAAGTATGCAAAGAATAATCGGAAGTTCGGTAAATGCGTCACTTCTTAACCAGAAAGAAAATGTAAGGCTTATAGTGAAATCACCTGCCTTTGATATGCTTCAAAAACATCAAGAGAATTGGGCTAATATAATGGGGAGTTCAGCAGTTATGGCTTTTGAAAATAATTTAGGAGTCAAAACAGTATTAGGCAACCAACTATTTGATAATTGGAGTGAACAGCAAAAAAGAATAAATAAAATGATTAATCCAACTATAAATACAATACTTGTGGAGCATCAAGAAAGATGGAATAGTATATTTCAAAAGGTTTCAGATTTTGGAATTAACTATAGTATTTTTGAAGAGATTGTAGAAGAACTTAAAGAAGTTTATGAGGAGATAGATGATGATACTGTCCCTGTCCCTTCTGCTAATGAGGAAGTCAGTAGTCAGAAAACAAGGAAAGAAATACAGGAATTTAAAAAGCAATTAGAGGATATTATTTCTTACTGTATGTATGTTTTGGGTATCATTCATGTGGTGGATAAGTTATCTGGGATATCTTAAATAAGATATCGATAATCATGACAATCTTAAACCCTGTTTTTAATGAAGATGTAAAACAGGGTGAGGAGAAAAATGTTCAGATAATAAACGTAAATGGTGATAACAACACAATTAACATTGAAAATAGCGATTCTGGGACCATTATTATTCAAACGAATAATAATGATACTGAGATAATCATTAAAAATGAAGCACAAAAAGAAATGGGAAATTCCAGTAATGAGGTAAAGGAAATATCGGATTTGGACATATCAGCAGGGGTTAAATCTTAAAAAATCTTATGTATTTAATAATTAAGATATTTAGGGAGAATTGAAATGATTGTAAATAAGAGTTCGAGACACTCAAAAATAACTGGTGATTTTGCTGAGAGTATTGTTTTATATTGGCTTTCCAAGTATGGCTTTGAATGTGCAA
Source organism: Bacillus sp. A301a_S52 (assembly GCA_024701455.1). Taxonomy (GTDB): domain Bacteria; phylum Bacillota; class Bacilli; order Bacillales; family Salisediminibacteriaceae; genus Salipaludibacillus. Next base: position 1,517,423 of record JABXYP010000001.1, read on the forward strand.
AGGTTGATCATACAGGCATCGACTTAATTGCAAAAAATCCTAAAACGCAGGAGTTAATGGGTATATCTGTTAAAAGTCGTAGTAGAAATACTGGGAAAGAAGGGCAATACATCGGCATACAAAATCATAATTTTGAAAAAGTAGATTTTGCATGTCAGGTGTTTTTTGATATTATGTCAAGAAAATGGACACAGAGAATAGGGAGATGTGTTTGTTCCCTACCGCTCTCTGCTTGCTGTCCTCTCTGTCAGTGTAAGGGGTTGGTCCCTTACACTGACAGAGAGGTTAGATCTCTACATTGCGTGACGTGTTTTTGAGTGTTCGTGATACTTTTTTTCGTAAGCCATTGGCGACAGATAACCATTCGTTGAATGAATGCGTTTGTAATTATAAAAACTCACAATATAGTCAAAGATACTCTTCTTTGCTTGATGCCTTGTCTTATAAGTTTCATGAAAGATAAGTTCTCTTTTTATAACACCATGAAATGATTCTATACAAGCATTGTCATAACAGTTTCCTTTCCTACTCATACTAGGTGTGATGCCGTTTTTACGCAGTAACCTTTGATAGTCATTTGAAGCGTATTGACTACCTCGATCGGAATGGTGAATAAGGCCTTCTTTCGGTCGTTGTGTCACCATCGCTCGCTTTAAAGCTGTGACGACAAGGTCCTTCGTCATGCGTTCAGCCATCTCCCACCCAATAATACGTCTTGAATAAAGATCCATCACTGAGGCTAAGTACAACCACCCTTCACTCGTCCAGATATAGGTGATATCCGCGACCCACACTTGGCCTGGACGCTCGACATGAAAGTCTTGGTTTAAGAGATTCGGATAAACAGGTAAGGTGTGTTTAGAGTTCGTTGTGGCTTTGTACTTTTTCATTGTCTTAGAGCGAATATGATGGTCTTTCATGATACGTGTGACTGTTTTTTGAGACACGTTTAGTCCTTCATTGTGTAACACCTTTGTGATTTTAGGGCTGCCGTAAGTTTGACGTGACTCTAAATGAACTCTTTTGATATGCGCTGTTACCTTTTCTCGTCGTTCACTTTGCTCACTCTTAGGTCTCTTCAACCAAGCATAATACCCACTTTTAGAAACACCTAATACTTGGCACATCTTCGCTACACGGTGGTTGTGTCGGTGCTGTCTAATAAAGTGATAGATTAATTCTGGTCTTTTGCGAAGATGCCCATAGCCTTTTTTAAGATGGCGTTTTCCTCTTCCAAGTCACGAATTCGCTTTTGAGCGTCTCTTTCTGCCTTATCTTCAGGGCTTAAATTCCCACTGCCTACAAAGGCAGATGCTTTATTTTGATCGTATTTCTTTACCCAGTTATGCAGCGTCTGTTCTGCCAGACCCAGCTCACGAGCCACTTCTGCAATACGTTTGCCACCCTTAACCATCTGAACGGCTTGTAATTTGAAATCTTTGTCATATGATTTTCTCATTGTTGGACACTCCCGTTAAATTGTTAGTCATTATTATACGTGATTTTCTCCCAATTTACCGTGTCCGTTATTTAGACTAACATCACTTAGATATTTTATTGATAGGATATATATCTTAGATGAAGAGAACAATAAAAGGTCTAAATTAACAATTAATTTGACTTTTCGAAAGGAAGAGTTGGTACTCCTAGACAAAGTAAAACGAAATATAAAAAACTATAGAAATGATTCAAAATTGAGAAATGAAGAAGAGTTACTAGATAGTATACAAAGTATTCTGGAAGATTATAAGAAATGTGTGTATGAAGAAGAGTACGCTCCACCGGTACCATCTACATAATGTACGATAACTTAAAAATAACGATTTAGCTTATAAACATTGAATTATCAATGTTTATGAGCTTTTTATTTTTTGGGGAGAATGCGATAGAAAACATTAAGAAATAAATTTATTTTAGAGAAGTTATAAACACTATTTGCTCAAATGTGCTGACTGTTCAGAGCTCTTCTTTCTAAAGAACTTTTTAATGACGTGGGGGTATTGTCTTAAGGTAGTATTATCAAGATCATCATGATCTAATTGATACTTACAAAGTGAATCAGGCTTTTTTATACATAGTTAAACTTGGGTGAGTGTCGTAAACCATGAATGGGATATACACCTGACTCCGATATATTTATCATATAAGTCTAATTTTTAGCTCCTATTACCTCCTCTTTGACTTGATTTTCTCGGCGGCAAATAATAATTGACTAATCGTAACTATTAAGCATAACGTTAAAAAAATTATGTTCACAATTATATCTACGAATTCACCTCTAATAATATGGAAGATTCTACTAGATAATGCAACTACAGAAAGCCCTAAAACAGCTAGAATTAAAAGTTGTGGGTAAACTTTGATTGCTTGAGGTAAGATTAAGCCGATGGCTCCAATAATCTCAATGATTCCTATTACAAAGACGAGTTCACTTGGTATATCGTTTACCCATTGCCATGAAGCTTGAGCAGCTTCAATGAAATACTTTTAGCCACCCTGGATATATAAAGCCAATTCCTAACAAATTTTGAATGATCCATAGAAAGATATCATTTTAAATTAACATCTCCTTTTCACTTTTGCGGAAAGGAAGCGTGCTGCAACCTTATCCTTTTCTTGTGCAATTTCTATTACAAGTGCATTATATAATTATAAAGAGTGGATGAAAATTAGGTACTTTAATTAAACATAGTATATAAAAAGTAACCATAGATTTGTAAAAGGAAAGGATAGATAATAAATGAAGACGTACTGTAAGTTTGAATCAGCCTTGGAAATATTTATAGGGAAGTGGAAGCTAGTTATTTTACTTCGACTTTTTTCAGAAGGCACAATGCGTTTTGGCGAACTACAAAAAGCAATTCCAAATATCACAAAAAAATGCTTGCTCAACAGTTAAGGGAATTAGAGTATCATGATATTGTGCACCGTAAAATATACAACTAAATTCCTCTAAAAGTAGAATATTCTATAACGGAATATGGTCAAAGTGTGACTGCAGTTATGAAAACCCTTAATGATTGGGGAGAAGCTCATAATGAACATTTAGCTCAGTTGTACGGTGACAGTCATTTATCGGGTTCAATTGATAACAAAACTAAAGAGGAGAATTCTCATTTCTAAATATTTCTACCGTTTTTAAAATTGAGATCTTAGTGAGGTTCAATCTAATAAGGAAACGTATGAAACCACAAAAAAATAGAATATAGCCTTGATATACAGTTATATTCGAATCATGAGAGATCAAAGGGTATTTGGTTCGTCAATAACGTTGATAATTGGATATTATAAGAATCTTTTAGATTATGAATATAAAAGTTGTCCGTCATGATCGATTACTGGTAGCCGCCTAAATCAATTCTATACCATATAAATCAAAGGAGATGGACTAAAAATGAAAGCAGTTATTTGTACACAATACGGATCACCTGAACTTCTCCAAATTAAAGAAGTGGAAAAACCTAAACCTAAAGATAATGAAGTTTTGATAAAAATATATGCAACAACCGCCCATATTGGCGATACACGCATTAGAAGAGCGGATCCGTTTTTTGTAAGGTTTATTTTTGGACTGTTCAAACCAAAAAAAAATCTAATACTTGGCCTAGAAATTTCAGGTGTTGTTGAATCTATCGGGAAAGATATAAAAACATTTAGAAAAGGGGACAACGTATTTGCGTTGACTGGTTTTGGTTTGGGAGGCTACGCTGAATATTGTTGTCTGCCAGAAAAGGTTAAAGAGGGAACTCAGCAAAGAAAGGGGCTGGTTGCCTTAAAACCTGGGAATTTAACTTTCGAAGAAGCTGCAACTATTCCCGCAGGGGGACTTACTGCCTTAAAAAACCTACAAAAAGCAAATATACGAAAAGGCGATAAAATATTGATAAATGGAGCCTCGGGAAGTTTAGGAACATACGCCATTCAACTGGCTAAATACTATGGAGCAGACGTTACTGCTGTATGTAGTGAAGAGAATTTTGAATTAGTAAAATCTATTGGAGCTGATAAAGTAATAGATTATACGAAAGAAGACTTCGTCCAAAAGCAAGATAAATATGACATTGTGTATGATGCTGTAATGAAGTTAAAAGCATCAAAAAGCAGGAAAATATTAAAAAATAATGGCGTTTTTCTGAACAACTCTCGACTTCCAAAAATAAAAGAAGACGATTTACTGTTTCTAAAGAACTTGATTGAAAAAAACAACCTAAAACCCATTATGGATAGGACGTATTCTATAGAAGAAATTGCTGAGGCACATAGGTACGTTGACAAGGGACATAAAAAAGGAAATGTGGCAATAACGATATTTGATGAATAACGAACGTACAATAGCGAGGTTTATGGTGTCGCACGCTCAAATCCATCAGACAAAGATTAAGAATCATCTAAGGTTACTGAACACTTGAGGGTTGTGCAACTTATTCATTGTCCTCCATTACTCATTTGTTACAAATAAAATAGGATTTTAGTATCAAAAATGGTTCGATAGAAAAATTAGTTGAAGAAGAGATCATTCTACACAGATTAACAGAGGTTAAATAAACGTTATAATATAAAAGGTATAAGATCTATGTCGATCTCGATCATCTACATAATTTGCGTGAAGTTCAATAATCCAGTATTAGCTCGTATGCCTTTATACAAAGGTTTACGAGTTTTTTGTATTAATTAAACTGACGATAGAAAACGAGTGATTTCGAAAAGTCAATTATGTTATTTTGCTTCTCTAGTCCCTATATTTAAGTTATCTCTCAAGTGAAAGTCATTGTAGTGGGACACTAAAGCAATGGTAAGGATATGCCATAAAGAAGCCACTGTCTCTTTATATATTCTTTATCCTAACGTATTTTAACCTTTCGCTTGCACTAATCAGAGTTTAATTGATTGGAAAGTGATAATAATAATGGCCAGCAATCTTGGACAGAGAGCAAAAACTAAGAATAAACCAGGAGAGTATTGAAACTCTTGAGGGTAGAGGAGAAAGCGCTCAATGGTGTTCCTTTAACTGTCTGACATGTGGTCAGATGAGTGGCCATTTCGTGAAATATAACGTTGTGCAGATAAAAAAATAACGCAAAGAATTGGAAAATCTCTTGCTAGAAATGATGTAATAGATTAGAATAAGAACAGATGTTCGCAAAAAATGCAAACACATATATATGAATAAAAGGAGGGATACGTTAAAAATGATATATTTTTCTTACTTTTTTCCCCACAAGGGACATTAAATTCGTAATATAAGATGAAATACTAGAAAGGAGGAAAGTGATGGACCAAACCGAACAGCTAACGATTTTAGCCAAAAAATATGTAGAAACAAAGTGTTCGCATACGTTCGAACAAATCTACCATCTATTAAAAATGGAGTGGCGACCAAAATTTCCTAAAATAGCGACCTCCCTTTGGACAACCATTCACGAGGTAGAAGCCCTTTATGAAGACACGTTAATAAAAGTTCTTGAAAAGTACGACGGGCAACGTCCATTTTTACCTTTATTAACTGTCAGTATTAAAAATCGACGGGCAGATTATTACAAGAAGAACCAAAGATTGAGGCAGCAAGAAATGTTACTACCTATTGTATGTGCTTCGATTTATCCATTAGTTACGGTGTTAGGATTGGAAACGAGCGAAATAGCTGACGAATTTAAACTTGAAGAACATGTCATAAAAAAAGAAGAAGACCAGCGGCAACTGATCTCCTTCTTAATTGACCCGAAGAACAAGGTCGATGCGAAGACGACGGCAATCGTCAACGCGTTTCCTGATTATGAATCCCAATCAGCCTTAGCAGAAGCTTTGGGATTCGATCGTAAAACCATTAGGCAAAAATTAAAAAGCTTAGCGGAAAACTATGACGAAGACGTCATGGGTGAATTACGCTTATACTTTTCTGCCTAGTATGATAAACGCATTGAAGGAACTCTCCTCTAGCGTTATCACAATGTAACAACAGTTATCAAATTTGTATAATGCCACATCAACTGTTGTGTAAATGTACAATTTAAAAGTCTATATTCCAATTTATACTACCACATTGAGGGTATTTGTGCAATTGATATTCAATCTCTCATATTGTCATTGAAACAAATACTAGATGTTGAACGAAAGATAGAAGAATGTATGTAGCCTCTTGTAGGGACTGCCATCATGCTAACAGACGACAATTTTTTATTCAACTACGTAAATATTCATTAGAACCACACGACACAAATCGTTTTGGCTAAGTGTACCTAGTAGTGAGTTGAAAGTATGATAACGAGCTTGATTTAACAAAGCAAAGCATGATTTTGAAGCAGGAGGGATAGGGATGAGTGTATATGATAAGGAAGTAAAAATTCGTCGTTATTCCACGCAGTACCACTCTCTTGGAACTTTGTTAGGTGTACGTCGATTATTACGAGATTACCATATATTAAAAGAACGACGTTATGCCGGCGATTATGTAGCCTGTGATGTTTTAACAGATTTAGCCACAGCTATATCACTTGCACATCTGACAATAAGACAATTCCAAACTTTAAAGCTCATTTATTTTAATGATTTAACACAGAAAAGTGCAGCGGAACAACTAGATCTTCGACAAGATACCATTAGCAGACATGAAAAAGCAGCGATTCAAAAGGTCGCCTCTGTTTATCACTATTGGACAGAGATCGGTGAAGGTTATTAAGCAATTGGGGGTTACTAGATGACGAACACAGAATTGAAAGCAAGAATAGACAATTTATGGCGTGAGACGAAAACAGGAAAAATACCACGTGACAATCGATTAGAAGCTATCGATAGTTTGATAGAATCTTATTTTAAAACATCAGGAGAACCGTTAAAAGGAGGAGCACTTGTCCGACTAGCGACACTCTGCCTATACGAGGAAATCTCAAATTCGCATCCAGATAAAATGACAAGAGAAGAGTATCCGATAATGAGCGATAACCAATATCGTAGAAAAACAGAAGGGCGGCATGTTGGTCGAGGTGGTTTAACAGGGAAGTTGCGTCCGTTAACCCGTGAGGTTCCCCTTTCTTTAGCGGCTAACATCGCAGCGGATGGAAGAGAATACATTTATCCCTCCCGTCGTGAAGTAGATATACAGGAAGCGATCGACATGGAATGTTATCGATACAATAATATAGGTAGTATTGCCAATTAATGATCATTTAAATGAATGTCACAATTGAGTTTCCAATACGAATAAGTGAACATGTTAATTAAAAGGGCTATCGTAAAAGACGGTGATTCTCGATGGAGCAGCGAAGTCTGAAGGTCTAATGGTGATACTATCATTTACTGAAGACGTTCCCTTATGAATGGGGCCTTCTGTAGCCGGTAGTTCAATGAGTCAGTCGTTTTTTACAGGTGGTTTGTAAGAGGATTTGGTCTACTTGCTAAAAAATAAAAAGTTTTTTATTAAAACTATCCATTTTTTTAGCCATTAGTTATCTTACCTTTTATGAAGGAGAGACAACATCCTTTACTCAATGACTGAAACGTTCTTAACATTTGGCGTTACGCTTTAACGAAGTGGTGGAGATAGTGTGTGTGAGTTTCATATGCTCGTCCGGAGAACTCATGACATGCTAAAAACCGTTCAATTTTAAAACTCACAACGTAAATGGCGTGCTTTGAATGTTTAAAGAAACGTGACAGAGGAGAATTGGCTGGCTCTACCTGATTAAAACAATGTGGTTGGAAATCTCTAACCGATTACAAAAAGGTGTTCCGCTCCGATTATGCGGAAATACATTTAAAATTTTAGGAGGAATAAATTATGGCAATGGAATACAAAGGTGATGACGTATTATTTGCAGTGGCAATTTCAGATGAAAATGGGGAGACATTGGTCCGACCATTTAACCAAACAGGTGGATCAACAAATATTTCTGCAGAGAGTATTGATTTAACGACAAAAGATAAGACTGGCTCCGATTATGGCAGCGTGTCACAAGAAGTTTCTTTAGAAGGGATTGTTACGGAAGGTGATGCGTTTGTGAATCACATTAAAAAGGCACTTCGTAATAAGGAGTTTGTGAAAATTTACGAAATTGATACACGAACGAAAGAAGCGGAACATGGCATGTATATGGTTTCTTCTTTTGAGCGCACTTATAGTAATGGTGAGTTCGCTACGTACTCTTTAAGTGGTACGTTAAATGGAGATGTATCAGATGAAACATTGGTGGAAATCCCTGAAGGTGCTCCAGCAACTGAAGAAACACCCTAACCAGCCCGAGGAACCAGAATCACCAGACCAACCTGATAATGGCGAGTCTAGTGAGGGTGCGGGAGATGATTAATAGGGAAAGGCGGCGTCCACATGAGGACGCCTATTTTATTTTGACCATAACCGAAAGGATGATGAATAGATGGCAACATTTGAAATCCAAGAAAAAGAATATGAGCTTAAGTTAACGTTTGATAGTGTGAAGTATTTAAATAACGTGGTAGAAGGGGGTTCTTTAGGTTTGATCGGGAAAGCGATGATGGGTGACCTAGAGGTTTTCTCTCATATTGTTCACGCAGGTCTTTTCCACCATGGTAAGAATTTTTCCTTTAAGGAAGTAGAAGCAGAAATCGAAAAGGCAATTGCCAGTGAAACGTTAGATGGACAAGACGTATTCGCTATCTGCAATGAGGTTGTAACGGATAGTTTTTTCTACAAAAAGCAAGTAAACAAGCTTCTAGCGGACAATCCAGAAGCGTTCGAGGCACTCAAGAAGCTGAAGTCTTAAGTGAATTAGGAGACATAACAGAAGTAGAACGCCAGCTAGCGGATAGTTGGCGTTATTTACGTTTAACGCCTGCTGAATTTTATCGGCTGACGCCGCGGGAATTTCAAATTATGATGCGGATGGAGAGTGAGCACCTTCACGATGAGCTGGAGCGTGCGGCGCGTATCGCTCTCATGCACGAGCAAGCATCACGGGCGAAACGGCCGAAGCTATCCGACTTGTATAAGCGTCCAACAAATGAGCATAACGATGAGACGCTTGCAGATAAAGCGGAAGCAGCCAATCACGCGCAAGAATGGCTCGCCCAATTTACATTCGAAGCGCGTGAAAAAAATAAAGAAAGGAGGTAGTAATTATGGATAAAGATAAAGGCACAATTGAGTCTTTTGCTGAAGGCCTTAAGAAATGGACAGACAGTCTTTCTGAAGCATCCCAAAAAATTGGTGAGTTTTCTAAGGGAAATGTAGACGCATTTAAGGTGATAGGGGATTATGGTCAGAAAATTGCTGGAATGGGAGAAAACCTATCTGGTGGTCTCTTTTCAGCTATAAACACTGCCGCAGAGTTTTCAGATGTTCTGATGAGTGTAGGAAAGATGGTTGGCTTATCCGAGGCAAAACTCACAAAATTTATGGGTGTCTTGAATCCTTTAGTTTTGGCTATAGTTGCCATAGTAGCAGCTTTAGTATATGCCTACAATGAATTTGAGTGGTTTAGTGATATTGTCGATGCAGCATGGGCAAAAGTTGAAGAGACTTTTACGACTGCTGTTCAAGCTATATGGGATATTATTAACGAAATATTCGGACAAATTATGACGATTATTTCCCCGGTAATGGAACTTATAAAAGAAGACTTTACAGCAGCAGGTGAGGTCATTATAGAGAACTTTGGAGAGGCATTTATGTTTATAGCCGATCTTATCTCCGACGTTATAACGTTTATTAGTGAAGTGATTATGACCGGGCTCGCTTTGATCCAAGAGTTTTTAACAGAACACGGTGATACGATTACTGAAATTCTAATGGGGGCTTATGAGTTTATTAAGGAAGGAATCGAATTTGTCATTGGCTTCATTGCAGATATTGTTGAAATGGTTTTAGATGCGATATCCCAATTTTGGGACGAACATGGTCAAACTATTATGGCATTTGCAGAGGGGGCATGGGAGACGATAAAAACTGTCGTCTCAGAGGTGATTAGTGCGGTAATGGACGTCGTTAATTATGTTCTGGACCAAATCAGTCAATTGTGGGACGAACATGGGGAAACCATTATGGCGATTGTAAAAGGCACATTCGAATTTATTAAAACCGTCATTGGAACAGTTATTGATTTTGTTAGTAGCAGAATAAGTGATTGGCTAGAAGCTGCAAAAATCATATTCAATGCGGTCTGGCCAGCTATTTCCTCCATTGTGGGAGTTGCATGGGAGGCCATTAAAGTAGCTGTGAAAAACGCAATTGATATCGTAGCTGGTATTATCGATACCGTCATGAATCTCATAAAAGGTGATTGGGAAGGTGCTTGGGAAGCTATTAAAAAGACAGTCGAAAAGATTTGGAGCAACATAGGAGACTTCTTTGATAGCGTTGACTTAGTACAAATTGGTAAAGATCTAATTCGTGGCTTATGGGAAGGTATTGGTTCAATGGGGGAATGGATTGGCGGTAAAATTAGTGGATTTATGGATAAAATCACTGGTGGAATAAGGTCTTTCTTCGGCATCAACTCCCCGTCAAAATTGTTCCGTGATGATATTGGTCAGTGGTTACCTAAAGGGTTAGCTGTTGGTATCGAAGGCAACGTCAATGCGGTAGATAAGGCGCTAGATGTCATGACAAATCTTGTTCCTTCAACGGTCGATGCCCCTGTCATGGCACCGATGGAGGTAGCACGTCCGAATGTCAACGGTGGGTTTATTCAAGGTGAACTTGCTGTAACGGGTGGCTCTGCCACTTCCAATACAGAGAGCCTATTAAGTCAAGTTGTTGATGAATTGCGAAAGCAAAAAGATCGCATTATTGAAATGGATTCTCGCATTGTTGGCCGCTTAGTCGAGCCGTATGTGTCAGAAAATCAAGGGCGTAATACACGTATTAAACAATCATTTGTATAAGAAAGGAGGATTTTTGTGATAGAAAATGTTGAAAACATGATATTTGACGGAACTGATTTAGCCAATGCATTTACCAATCAGGAAGAAGGAACGTATTTTATCATAAATAACGTATACGGACGTGGGGTTCAAAGTGTAGAAAATACACTCACCCATGTGGCGGGAATGGACGGGTCTTACCCGTCTAGTTCTCGTTTGGCTTCACGCCGCATGATGATAGATATAACAATGAAAGGAACGTCTTTTAACGATTTGCGAAAGCGCATTGAGCAGTTGAATGAAATCTTGTTTACTCGCAATATTGATGTGCCTATCGTATTTAATGATGAACCTGATCGCGTATATTACGGCAGAATTGATGAAGTGACAGATACGATTGAAACGTCACACATCTATCAAGCACAATTGACAATCATCTGCTCTGACCCTTTTAAATATGGTGAGGAAAAAAAGCTTACTTTTTCTTCTGATATCGTGTCGTTCACAAATCAAGGGACAGCTGAAGCTGATCCCATTTTTGAAATGGAGGTGCTTAAGCCTACCACGTTTGCTATGGTGCAAAATCAAGATGAGCAGTACCAAATGATCGGTCGGCCGGTGGATGCGGACAGTACGCCTTTTGAAGCAGAAGAGCTAATTATGCATAAAAGGATGTCCTCCACGTCAGATTGGACAGCAGCAAGTCAAGTAGATAACGGTGTTGTCTCGGGTACTATGGTGAGTGACGGTAATGGTTTTGTTGTTCAGTCATTTGGAACACAAGGTCAGGCAAAATGGTATGGCCCTGCGTTAAAAACCAGCCTTCCAGAAACACTACAAGATTTTAGAATGGAAGCTCGTGTAGAAAACCTTAATGGGAGAAATCAAGTCGGTAAAGTAGAAGTTTACTTACTTGACGTAAATAACAATATTTTAGCGAGAATAAGCATGGCTGATGTGTGGCAAGGTTACTACAGAAATAGAGCAGCATCTAACATTAGAAACAATGAAAGAACACAGTCTTTGCATAGGCTAGCCGAAACAACGGCAGAAGCTCAAGGAGAATTATGGAACAATTTTGACGGGGTTTTACGCATTGAACGTGTGGGGGAAAGGTGGAGTGCCTATGTCGCTAAAGTTGGCAACGGAAATTTGCACAGTGCTCGGGAAACGAAGAACTTTATAGACGTAGGAAACGAATTTCAGCAGCAGGTAGCACAAATTCAAGTACACATCGGAATATTTGATAATTATTCACCGACTACTATGCGTATCAAAGATTTGAAAGTGTGGAAGATTAACAATCCAGACGATCATCAAATTCCTTACATTGTGTATGCGGGTGATGTTATTACGTTAGATCATCGCACGTCAGAAATCTTAGTAAATGGGGAGCCACGTACAGATTTGAAAGACTTCGGTGGTCAATACTTCAAACTCACATCTGGGGAAAACCAAGTTGTTGTTCAACCGAGCGACAGTTTTAACACGAGACTGAAATATCTAGAACGTTACAGATAGGAGGTGGTCACATGTCACAAATACACATTACTGATGGGCAAACGGATCAAATACTGGATGTTATAGCGGCTGAGCATATTCTGACAAATAAGCATTATAAATCCCTTAAAGATACACTGGAAACATTCCATTTTGAAACATTTGCTGATATGCCGTTTTCAAATTACCTTGGAAAGCTTCACAATATAATTATTCCGGATGAGGACGGTAAATATATTGAATTCATAATCTTTGAAACTAATAAGTATCGAAGTGAGGATGGCAACTTAATTACGGAAGTTTATTCATCCGCAAGCCATCAACTCCTTAAAAAATCGAAGGTTATTGAGCCACAAGTTCTGTCGGGACAAACACCTTCTCAAGCAGTTGCTTTTGCACTGTACAATACGGAGTGGCAGCCGGGGGTAATCACATACAAGGGAACAAAGGAATTTGAAGTCAATGACTATACGAATCCGTATAGTTTCTTGAAGCGTGTGGCCAATGAATTTAATCTAGAACTTCAATTTCGTGTGGAGGTCGATGGCAATAAAGTTACGGGTAGATTTGTAGATTTAGTGCCACAGGTTGGTGAATGGCAAGGCAGAGAAATCGAGTTTGGTAAGGATTTACGAGGTGTCAGAAGAACGGAAGAGATGGATGGTGTTATCACGGCACTTATCGGTTTAGGTCCTGTTCGCGAAGATGGAACGCGTCTTGAAGCACTTGTGGAAGACAGAGAAGCACTCGAACGATGGGGACGGAATGGTCAGCATTTGATAGAAACGTATGAGCCTGAAGCGACAAATGAAGATATGACGCTAGCACGCCTTACAGAACTTACTGAAAATGAACTACAAAACCGTGTCAATGCAGTGGTAGAATACCAATGTGATATTGCCGACTTAGAAAGTTTTCCAGATATGGCTAACAAAAAAATTCGCTGCGGCGACAGAATAAAAATAAAAGATACAAAGTTTAATCCACCTTTGTATCTTGAAGCGCGTGTTCATACACAAGAACGTGATATTATCGATAAATCTAAAAAATCGATTGAACTCGGTAATTTTGTGGAGTACACAGAAGCGGAAGTGATGGACATATGGCGGTCCTTACAAAAGCAAATTAACTTTAAAATTGGCCAAAATCAGTTAGCTGATTACACGTACGACAAAGCTGCAATTGATGACAAGGACACGGCGATATATACAGACAGTAAGACTTATGCATTTACAAAAGCGCAAGAGGCCGAGGACAACGCGAAAGAGCACGCAGACAATGAATACGCACCGATAAAAAATGACGTGGAAGAAAATAAAGACGTGTGGAACCGTAGCGGTATCATCAACGAGGACGGGACCTTAAATACAGATCGCCTGTTTGGGGAGCTAACGGATGACCAAATTAAATCAGCGGGTATATGGAATGCCCAAGGAACTTTTATAGATAGTGAGGGTGTTTATACAGGTGTTGTTGTCGCAGAACAACTTGTAGCAAACTCATTATCAGCTATAAGTGCAGATCTAGGGACTGTTAATTCCGGAGAAATAAATGGTGTAAATTTGAACATATCTGATCAGGGTTCTATAGTCGCTGAAACGTCAGTCGCAGATTTAGGTGTAAGCTTTTGGGTGGACAAAGGCTTATTGAAACGTGCGGTCACTGAGCGAAATGGCTTTTTTGGCTGGCAGGACGGTGACATGGGAAGCTATAAAGGTTTTTCCGGAGTGTCGTCCGGCGGTACTATTACTGTTGCTACTGGAAATTTTGATAGTAGTGGAATGTTTGTTTTTGGTTCTCTAGGTAACTTAGCGGTTGGAAAACTAATGGCGACAGCCAGCGCAGGTGTTACGTTACTTGCTGATTCAGAGGACGAAAACGGACAAACATTTATGGAATACCAAAATCAATCCGGAAGAAGATACGGTTATATAGGATACGAGTCCTCTCTTAATTCTGATTTATATATATCAAACGAGACTGATGGAATCATTAGGCTTTATGGTAATGTGACGGCTTATGATGATTTTAGGTTTCAAGGGAACGTGAATTTGACTAATTGGTGGTATTTTACTGATTTAGGAGATAACGGATTAGATTTAACAACGGGTGGAACCGGTTTTTCTGGAAATAATCGAAACAGATTTAGAATAGGTAGGGCAGATAGTAATGTTTTTGTACAGGTACGAGGGAATTTTGCTGTATCTGGGTCGAAGTCAGCTCTAGTAGAAACTGACTCTTACGGAGAACGGCTGATGTACGCTTTAGAAACACCAGATAGTCGCTTTGTAGCTTACACAGAACATGTACTTGAAGAAGGCGAGCATTTTATTGAGATTGAGCCGATGTTTTTAGAGACAATTAGCCCTACAGATTATTTTGTCGTACCACATATACAAAATGCTGCAGAAGTTGTTATATTAGAGCGAAAAGAAGGCAAGTTTCGAGTATGGGTACAAGGGCACACAGCCGAGGTAGTCTTTGAAATCAATGGAAAGAGGCGAGGTTACGAGGACATTTATATGGAAGCGCCTAGTTTTGATGACGAGGAGGAAGAGGCATGAACATCGATGTTGAACAGGTGATTAATGAGCTGACAATAAGAATCGCACAACTAGAAAGGGATAATGCTTTATTGAGAGTCCAAGTTAAACATTTGGATAGTAAGAACTCTAAAGAAGACATTGTTGAATAGTTAAGGGTAATTTTCATGTTTAATGTTCAAATAAGGGAATCTATCAATTACAAAATGTTTGCCATAGATGCTTATAAAATGAAATTAACATAGCCTGAAGGATTTAGTTGAAATTGTGAAAAAGTACTCAATAAACCTTTTAACTGTCAAACGCAAAAGGGGAGAATAAATGGAAACATTAATCAAATGGTCAGCAGCTGTGCTTGCAGCTGCTGTATCTTTTTTATATGGAGAGTGGAGTATGCTGCTATCGATCTTATTAACACTTGTGGTAATTGATTATGTGACGGGGCTGGTAGCGGCGGGGGTGAGCGGTGAAATTAGCAGCCGCAATGGTCTCACCGGTATCTCACGGAAAATTTTTATTTTTGTAATGGTGGCTGTTGCTCATTTAATTGATACCGTTTTAGTCGAAGTTGGGATTGAATCAGAGGCTCTAATTTTTATGGCTGCCATTATTTTTTATATTTTAAATGAGCTTATTAGCATCACTGAAAACGTAGGTAGAATTGGTCTGCCTGTACCTAAACAAATCAAACAAGCGATTAATATTCTTAAAGGTGGCGATTAAATTTGACTAAGATTTTTATTGATCCTGGTCACGGAGGATCCGATCCGGGAGCTGTAGCAAATGGATTGCAAGAAAAAAATTTAGTTTTAGAGATATCAAAACGTATTGAATCTAAGTTAAAAGAGTATAGTGGTGTGGAAGTGCGTTTAAGTCGCAAAAGTAATACGTTTATCAGTTTTTCCAATCGTGCAAATATGGCGAATGATTGGGGAGCTGATTATTTTATTTCCGTTCATATTAACGCTGGAGGCGGCGAAGGTTACGAAGACTTTATTTTTAATGGGAATGTATCTGACGCAACAACGGACAACCAAGACTTGATGAACAGAGAGGTAATCAAGGTGACAGACTTTAATAATCGAGGCAAAAAGCAAGCTAATTTTGCTGTACTAAGGCTAACTAATATGCCGGCTATTTTGACTGAGAATGGGTTTATTGACAATTCAAGTGATGCCAACAAACTAAAAGATAAGCTATTTTTAGACAAGGTCGCAGAAGGGCATGTACAAGCGATTGCTGAGATATTCGGACTGGAGAATGGCTCGCCTTCTAGTGGTTCAAGATCCACAAGCACTTCTCGTTTATCTCAACCTAGTAGATCAACTAAATCAAGCCAAGCATCAGGCACAATTGCTACAATTCAGCTTACGCTCAATAATCGATATGGGTTAAGTATTTCAGTTGACAACCTTTTTGGCCCACAAAGTAAAACGGCCCTAATCAAAGGGCTACAAACAGAGCTTAATAAACAATTTAACCGTGGACTTACCGTTGACGGTATTTTCGGTCTTAAAACACGAGCGGCATGTGTAACGGTACGGCAAGGAGCAAGAGGAAACATTACATGGATCCTTCAATCTATTTTACATTGTACAGGAACAAGCCCAGGTAGCATTGATGGCATTTTCGGTCCAAAAACGAGGGAAGCCGTGCGAAACTTTCAGCGAGAAAATAACTTGCAAGTGGATGGTATTGCAGGTTCTCAAACGTTTCACACGTTGTTTAAGTGAAATGATGCTAAAAAGGACCTCCCTTGATTTGAAGTGAAAAAATAATATAGTCTATTTGATAATGTGTAAGACAACGTATAGCTAATGGTAAAGTCAGAGCGACTGAGTTACTATTTATCATATAAGCTTCCACTGTATGAATAAATGAAGCGCGTTCGATTAGACACGCTTCATTTATGAGTCAGCTTAAAGATAACTTGATCGTGATGAAATTAAATAATTTGAATTCGAATAGGACTATTAAAAAGCAACCACTACTTTTTCTTAATGGAGATCCAGATGCCACTTTTATGCTCATCGCTAACTAAGAGTTCAGGGCCTTCTGTCAATTCATATGAAGATGTGGGAAGCCACTCAGAGTAGATCCGTTGCCAATGGCTTTCAATGTGGGGCCAATCACCATCTATTTCAAAGATTGCCCATGTTGAAGCGGGTACCTCCAATGTAGTATAGTCATTGATCTCTTCCTTAGTTGAAGCCACTCCTATATACTGGTTAAACGTAGCATTTCCTTCCTCATCCTCTGAGTAATTGGCTGATGCATGCACCATTCCATAAGGATCCATATTTGACATAGATGCCAACTCACGCATTTTTGTATCATTAATTTCTGCCATCATCTCTTCGTAAGTTGGAGATAGGATTTCATTAATCATGTTAACGTTATTCTTCACGCCAACAATTTTAAACGCTTCTTTTTCAACAATACGATAATTCATTTCGGTTCCTCCTTGAATTGTTAATTGAAAGGCCATTCTAGGATATGCTTTCAAGTTCTGATCAGAGCTACGTGATAATGAGGGTGTAACACCGTGGAAATTTTGAAAAGCTCGCGAAAAAGCATCTGGAGATTGATAACCATATTTTAAAGCTACATCAATTACTTTAGTTTGAGCGTCTTTCAATTCTAAAGCACTTAGAGTGAGTCGCCTTCTACGAATGTATTCAGAAATCGTAATACCTGACAGCAAAGAAAAGAGGCGTTTGAAATGGTATTCAGAACAAAAAGCGCGATTCGCAACCTCATTTAAATCTATCTTGTTTGCTAAATTTTCTTCAATATAATTGAGCGCCTCATTCATCCCTTTTAACATATCCATTAATTAATCAACCTTCCTTTCCCTTAAACAATAACAAAAGAAATCCTCTCTTACCCGACTTTACGTGCTTATTAAAGTCGGCTCAGTAGTTTGTATAAACTAGTAACAACTGCATGCGACAAAAAGTAAGTTTATATGTAAAAAATACAACATTAATACTATTTAATGAAGTGAAGGCGGGGTAAAACAGTCAATGATTAAGAATTAATCAAAAAGCTTGGATAAAACAATACAACAATAGCTTATAGCCACTGAAGGCTTAACTTAGCATTTTGCTAGTAGATCCACTTTATCACAGAACCGTCCGTAAAGTTCCCACCTCAAACTAGCGAGGAGAGCTATGTTTATTTAAGCTAGAGATAGCGGACACTAATGTCCTGATTGAAGGTTCGTTTTATTGAGTTTGTTGGCATGAGTAAAAGCTGTCGATAGTTAGTTGAAATTACACTAAATAAAGGCAGCTTTAATAAATCGATGTATGATTTTATGGATAGAGTGCTCATCATCGAAACAATAAGTTATTTATTTCCACTACTAGTATTCCAGCTTTTATAGACTACGTACTAGTGACGGGGGTGTTTCAAGCATTCCTCTGGATGGAATCGGAGTATACTATACTTAACCTTTCCAATAAAACCTCCCGTTGGAAAAGATCCAACCGGGAGGTTATTTGAAAATAATGAGAACTGAACCGAAAGAGATAAGGATTTTTAATTGTTTTTATCCAAAGTTATGCTCTCGTCATTACTAATAGTTGAGAGAGGGTTACCGTTAATTCTTAGTGTATTGCTATATACATTAGCACTTCCGCTACTTTGATAGCCTTCTACAGTAAGCGCGACTTCATACATTTTCCCCATATTCATGCCTAAGTTTTCCCACGCTCTAAAGTGGTTGCTGACAGAAATCGTGCCACTCGTGCGTTTCGATCTTCGAACACTCCAATATTGTTTAAATGTGGCAATCCCCTTAATGGAGGGTTGATTGACTCTTAGAGTCTCATAGATATCATATGTTCCTCCATCAACAGTGATGGTCCCCTTAGGAGTTGCTCCTGGTGGACGCCAGTTGCCCCAACTGTCGACAATATAATATTCGACAAGAGGGTCAACAGTCCAACCATAGACGCATAAATACGCATTACCATTTGGTTGGAAGTTGACTCCGTAGTTTATGGACATGTTACCAATTTGATGGTGTGTTTGTGTTTCATTGAATTTTTTACCCTTACGGAATAATATGTTGTTAACATTGTTCCATTGGGCACTGAACGTACCGCCATGATTGAGAATCATTGTCCCAGAGCCACCGCTATCTTTCCAAAATTCATAATCATAGCCATCGTGGTTGCCAATGGAATTGTCGGTGACGATTTGTGCCTGAATTATTTCTGCAGGTAAGGTTAGTGCAAAACAAACTAAAAAGGCTAAAATCAACGTCAATTTCTTTTGTCTCATTAGGCATTCCTCCTTTTAATTTTTTTACAACTAATTTTTGGTAATGAAGTCTACGATACTACCTACCCTCCTTTCACAGCATTTGACATCCAAACCATTCCATACACACTATTTCAAATTTTGAAACTAGATAATTATATTTTCATAGATAGTGACACTTCTTTAAGAGGTCAACATCAGTGTTTTTTGGATAGCTGCTTGTTCGATCAATTAGATTATCTCACATTCTTATAACCAAGTATATACTATTTTACTTAATATGTATAAATGAGTATATATATTCCATTTTTAGGCGGAGTGAGAAAATATGACATAAATATTTAAATGTTCTTCAGGTATCTTTGAGAACCGAAAAAAGATGACTCCAGCGTTAACTGTGATTAATGGTATGAATGAGGGAACATCACGTAAACTAAAATGAAGTCTTTAAATTCAAACAGATCAAGGCGATAAGATGAAAATCTGAGAAATGTTTTTTGATCTTCAAGCAAAGGAGAAAGTTCTATAAAGAATGTCCTTGTGATAAAATTGCAAGTGGTTAGTTTTAACTGTAGAAGCATTGGTTTGAGTTTAAAACAATGACGATTTGTCGTTATCATTAGATATACACAGTCCATTTAATTTTTCAGAATCGGTTATTATGCAAGTTGTTCGAAAAGGTTACATGTTGAGCAATCATTTTGGAGACTAACCTTGAAAATAATTATGACGTATAGTTAGCAAAGTAGTAGGGGGGGAAGAATGATTGTCTATCGCTATTCAATTTTTTCTACTTTCGATAGACTAATAAATAAGAATAAATAACGATCTGACGAATAGGAGGATAATCTATCATATGCGTGATAAAATCAACCATAATGAATTAGCTATTGAAGCGAAAGGGCTCGTTAAAGTCTTTGGTGATAAACGAGCGGTTGACGGTGTGGATTTAACGGTCACTAAGGGAACGGTATATGGATTTCTAGGACCGAATGGAGCAGGGAAAACAACGACTGTTCGGATGTTAGCGACGCTTGTACAGCCTGATGCTGGTAGTGTCAGTATATTTGGTCATGACCTTGTTGAAGAGGCAAATGAGGTGCGTAAAAAAGTGAGTTTAACTGGGCAGTTTGCCTCAGTTGATGGCGATCTCTCAGGGGCGGAGAATCTCATTCTAATTGCTCGACTTTTAGGCTACTCAAGACGTCAAGCAAAAGAACGAGCGATGGAATTATTAACTGCTTTTGATTTAAAAGACGCAGCAAAACTTCAAGTAAAGAATTATTCTGGAGGTATGAAACGTAGGATTGATATTGCAGCAAGTATTGTTGTTTCACCTGAATTGCTTTTTCTTGATGAACCGACAACTGGCCTTGATCCCCGCAGTCGGAATCAAGTGTGGGATATCATTAGAGTCCTAGTCAATACTGGGACCACCGTATTATTAACAACACAATACCTTGAAGAAGCTGATCAGCTAGCGGATCGCATTGCTGTCATTGATCAAGGGAGAATTATTGCCGAAGGGACGAGTGGTGAGCTAAAAGCATCTGTTGGTACAGGCAAACTTCATGTCCGTTTGCTGAATCAAGAACAACGGTCAGAGGCTGCTGACATTTTATCTCGGGAACTTGACACATATGTACAAGATGGTAATGATCCATCATCTCTCGTTGCTCAAGTATCAGATACTGAAAGTGTTACTTACGCACTGGGAGAATTAGTCCGTTCAAATATTAAAGTAACTGATTTTTCACTTGGACAACCGAGCCTTGATGAGGTATTTTTAACCTTAACGGGTAGACCAGCAGATGAAGATCTTAGTGATAAAGAAGAGCTTAAAAGCAAGGGGGAAGCCAAATGAAGTCGACGCCTGATATAACGAATAAGTATGAGGAGCATGAAACGATGCACAGAGCGTTATCCGCTCGTAAACGTCCCCCTAAACCAAATGCTATTTCCACTTCACTGACGTGTGGCTGGCGGGCACTTCTAAAAATAAAATATGTTCCTGAACAAATGTTGGATGTGACGGCTTTTCCAATTATGTTTTTGCTTATGTTCACCTATTTGTTCGGCGGTGCGATTGCTGGATCTACGAGTGATTATTTACAATTTTTACTTCCTGGGATTTTAGCGATGACGGTTGTGACAATTACGATGTATACTGGCGTTGAGCTGAATAATGACATAACTAAAGGGGTCTTTGACCGGTTTCGCTCTTTACCGATATGGGGACCATCTGTGCTTGTTGGAATGTTACTTGTGGATGCAGTACGGTACGGCTTAGCTTCTGCCATTATGATTTCTTTAGGCCTCATTATGGGGTTTAGGCCTGATGGAGGTGTTGTAGGAGTAGTATTGGCAGTGGGACTGCTGCTCGTATTCTCATTCAGCCTTTCTTGGATATGGGCGACGCTCGGTTTAATTCTTCGTTCAGAGAAATCCCTTATGGGAGTTAGTATGTTAGTCTTGTTTCCATTAACGTTTGTAAGTAACGTTTATGTTGATCCGGAAACATTGCCAGGATGGTTAGAAGCGTTTGTAGAAGTAAATCCTATTTCCCTACTTGTAACAGCTATCCGTGGTCTGATGCATGGAACGGCAACATTTGAAGAAATTGTTTGGGTACTCGGTGTCTCCCTCGTCATAGGAGGTATTTTTGCACCGATTACAATGTATTTATACCGACATAAAAAATAGTAATAACTGCGTACAGTGTTGATACGTATTATGGGGGCTTTCGCTTACGAATAGCCCCCATGTACTGTTGGATTTATCACCATTGATTTTAAGGCGCGCCTAACAATGAAACACTTACTTTTTAAATGATTTAACTATCCCCACTGTCACTATTAAACGCCTCAGGAATCATTCTGAATCCATCGATTATGGTATCTTCTTCCACTTCGATCATAAGGTAGCGTCTCCCTTGAAAATTCACTTGTCTAACGTAACTTAAGTCTTGTGGGCTAATAGAGACATTTGCTACTTTCGTGTTAATTTTAATTGATTTTGATGAATATTTTGGGACAATACTGCTCGCTTTAATTTCATATTTTTCATCTTGAATGACGTTTTGGAAAGCTGCTTCGACCTTATCTTGATCGATGTCCTTTACACCACTGACTGTCAATACTCGTTCCACATCTTTGTAGTCTAATGTGGGTGCTTCTTCTTCTTCATTCTCTTCTATGACGCGGTTGATTTCTTCGTATACCTGGTGGAGTGTTGACGTATTGAGTTGGTCATGCGTCACATCTTTCACGATTTCTTCAAAAACGATTTTGTCGTCTTGAGCCGTCATTGTTTCTTCTCCGTTTAGCACGTCTTCAATAAATTGATGATCTGGTTCATGAGCTTTGCCTGCTGAATACAACACGTGGTTGACATCAGAGGTATTATCAGTAAAGCAAGGGAAGAGAAACCCTGAAATTGGCGCTGTTAGATTAATAATCGGGTCGACAACAAAACTGTATTTAAATTCTTTCTCTACATAGTCAAAGAGCAATTCTTTTTTTGGCTCTTGGGTTTTGTTCATACTGCAAAGGATAAAAGGATGAGAATAAACGGTATCACGTTCATTTTCTTCGGACTCTTCACTTCGGCGCTTAGTAGGCTTCCTATATTCACCACGTATAAATGTAATGACTATATCCTCTTCATATTGCCTTTGCGCCAATATCTTTCCTACGAGTTTAAGCATATACTCTTTCCAACCATCAACCTCGTCGCTTAATAATCCTTGATGCAATATAAGCTGGCTGCTGTCAGAAACATCACGCTTAAATTTTAACTCAAATAATTTTTCATCTAATTGTCCACCGAGTAATTTTTTGAAGTTAATTAAAAATAATTCTTGTTGGTCTCGGTCTAATAGTTCAAATGGTTGACTTTGATGATGGTAAATCTCACTCGATTCCTTCGTAATATACACATTAAATATATCACCGATTGTAAGTAGATCATTATCTGCTTTAAATTGTCTGCGAAAGTGACCAATATCTTTTTTGTTCATTTATATCCAACTCCTAAAGTATTTGCTTAAAAAATATTAAAAGCGTTTAAAATCACGCATATTTAACTATATCGTAAAAGCACTGGAGTGACTAGCTGTCTATGTATAGAAAACGATATGAACTTACAAAGGAAAGATATGAATTTTATGAAGGAAGATGTCAAAGCTCTACTTACAAAAAGGAGAAATGCTGTATGTTATCTTACTTTCTGTTCACAATAGAATTGGGAGGGAAATCCTAAAAATTGCTATAGGAGGAATGTAGATGAACTATGCGGCGCACGGACTTTTAGAAACGCAAGAAGCATTAAGAACAAAATCAGCAGAGATTGAACAACACGGGGCTTTCGTAAGTCAATGTAGAGATCAACAGTTAAAGAGTATTTTAAAAAAACATCAACAATTAATGATGAATGGGTATCAACAAGGGATTAACTTATTGAATGGGCGAGGAGCGCAAGTAACACATCGTGCTCCTGCTTTCAATGGGCAAAATACGTCAACTGGGATGCAAGAGCAAATGACTATGTCAGCCCCCTCTATGAGTACCCAAGGATTATCTGATCAGACCATTGCTACATTAGCGCTAAATACGCATAAAACGGGGTCGATGATGGGGATGCAATGGGCAAATGAATGTGTAGATCCACAAATTCGTATGTATCATGTTAATGGCGCTAACATGTGCCAGGAGATGGCTTACGAAATTTGGAGCTGGATGAACCAAAATGGTTATTACCAGCCGGCAACATTTGGTTCCCAACAAATAACTCAAATGACAGGTATGTTTCAACCTATGACAAATCAAAATACCCAAATGACCAGTCAAATGAATACGAATCATATGCAATAACGCCAAAAAACCACCTGTTGTAATAAAATAGGTGGTTTTTTAATACGATGATAACTGGAAATTTAAGTAGGCACGGATGATTGACATAGCATGGCTCCACAGGTAGGACTCGAACCTACGACCGATCGGTTAACAGCCGATTGCTCTACCACTGAGCTACTGTGGAATGTAGAGTTGTATCTAAACTCTGCCAACTGCTAGTATAGATCACTGGTACGTTTTTAATACATAGTCTTTAAAATTTCTTATAAAGATGAATGAGACGTCGTAACAATAGGTCATTGACTCGTGTTATAAGTTTAACAATAATAAGCACGGTGATAAGTGATATTTAGAAGTGTACAATTAATTAACATTACTTTTAATGAGGTTGGCTTCAAGAATATAACGCTCTGGTGCATGACCGATAAATTGAAAAGGATAACACGTACTTACTGTTAATGTAGCCCTTGGCCTTGGAACAATTACCGTTCTATCATCACTGTCCACAATTCGGACATTATAAACTTTATACGTAAATTCACCTGCAGAGGTTGTCACAATTAATAAATCTTCTTTGCCTACTTCACCCAGATGTCTGAATACTGTGTCTCGGTGGCCTGCTAAAACTGTATTGTCCTGTTCCCCAGGTAGTACACTGTTAGAATAGTGGCCAACACCCCTCTCTAATTCATCCTCATCGGTACCATGAAAGATTGGAAGTTGAGCATCAATTTTAGGAATAGTAAGAACACCGATTTCATCCCCAATGGAGGGGGGCACGGAATAGAGCTCAGTATTTGTTTTCCACTCTGTTTTAGATGGCTGCGTATTATTATTTTCGGAGATGATGCTTGTTTCGAAAGGGACAGCTGTTTTGTATAACCAATACCCCTTTAATAACGTATAACCATTCGTTGTGAAGACCCAAAAACCAGTTAATATTAAAAAGAAACCAACTGCAATAAGTCGTTTTTGGTTCATTTTCTTAGGCAGCTTTTCTTCTACGGACTATGAATAGGCCAGCTCCTGAGACTGTACACCCTAATATGACAAATAATAACGATTGAGTAGCAGTGTCAGGAAGTTTGCCGCCTTTTTCAGTTTTCGTTAAGCTGTTGTCCTTAGTGATTTCTTGAACGGAGGTTGTGATTGCTTTTCCTGTTTCTTTAAAAAGGTCAGACCCAAATAAATCGGCTGTTAAGAGGATATCTGCAAGAAAATCTCCTCGCGTATTGTAAATCTCAATTAACAGGTCATAACCATTGGTCGTGGTTAATGAAACTAAATTTGATAGAGAGATCGCTTGTTTATCATCGCCTTTTACTAAATAAAACTCAGTGTCAATTTCTAAAAGTCTCGTAAACTCTTTCCAAATAGATAACAGCTCGGCGGTGATTTCGGCAGTCATGTCAGATACACTTTCAAAGTCGTCTAGCTCAAGTATTCGCCATGTGAGTGCGTCTAGTTCGTCAACGAGATTTGGATTGTTGTGACTTACTTCCTCTAGGTGATCTAATAGACGAAGTAATTCTTCCTCTGTAATACCTATAGTTGCAAAAAAATCTAAATAATAATAGTACCACGATTCACTATAGAAATAATCAAAAAGGTAAAATTCTAAGTCATCAGCAAATTTAATGTTATCTAATGATTCTCCATACTCTGCTAGAATGACGTGTAATTCTTCAATCGTTATCTCAAAGTCTGCTAAAATTTGAGAAAGTATCTCATCTGTTAAAATATCTCCTAAAAAATCTTTTAAGTCATCAATGTCTTCAAAATAATCGAAAGTTAATCCATAGGCAGCTAAGTATTCTTCAAGGTTTTCCTTTTCCCACTCTAGCTCGAGTAAATATTGGGCTAGATCTTCCTCATTAACTGCTGCGTTAGCAAAATAAGGGGAAAAACTCCATAAAAGAGTAGATAATAGTAAGATAGCTAGCTTTTTCAATATAATTACCCCCAGTAGTTTATTTTAAAATGACACAGTTTATATATCGTCAAAAATAAGTAAATATTAATAAAATAATCATTTAAATGAAAATAAGTCCATTAGGTTTACAAATACGTTTGAATACTTGTTTTTAGTATTAACTTCTATTAATTGGTTTTTTGTTAGGTGATAAAAAGAGAATGAGAATTATTAAAAATGTCAGAATTATAAAAAAAAAGTTGTTGTTTATCGTTGTATGGTATACCATATAATTGAAAGGGAGGGAGGATGTATAAACTACTAATCACTGATAGGAGAATGAAGTTAGTATCTCTAAACACCCAAGTATAAACATATTATGGCACGTGTATAGTGGGACATTTCATCATGAATCACATGATAAATTATTGTCTTTTAGTCGTCATATGCGTTAAAAATTTAATTATAATTGAGGTGTGAGAATGATCTATTTTAAGAGAACTCGTCTTATGATCCCTTTTAGTAGTTTTGTTATTGTCCTCCTGGCTTTTATTTACCCATTAACTGTTGATGCTTCAGATAATACAACACAATCAATTACAAATAATGATCCTCAAGTTATACTTCAACAAACTGGAGAAGAAGACCCTTATTGGACCGAGGAGAAAATGAAACATGCTATTCCAGCTGATATGGATACAATGTTAGATAAAAAAGAAACCTCAGAGACACCGATACCCCAATTGGAAAATCATCAGATAGGAGAAAACCTTTCTCATCCATTCCCACCTGAAGCCAACGATTTATCTCCATATGCAGTGGTGCCAAGTACATCAGGAAAAGTGTTTTTCACAAAAAGTGATGGTAAAAATTATGTGTGTTCAGGATCTGCTATTAACAATGACTATAAGAATTTAGTCATGACGGCTGCCCATTGTGTTCATGAAGGACCAGGAGGTGGGTGGCATTCCAATATTAGATTTGCCCCTGCCTATTACGAGGGAGTATCCCACTATGGTCTATGGGAATGGCGTACGGTACGTACATTCAATGGTTGGATTAATAATCGTAATTATGATTATGATCAGGCTTTCTTTACCGTTTTCCCAAGAGATAATCGAAATCTTATCAACACAGTAGGTGGAAATGGCTTATCATATAATTATGGACAAGCTCAACAAAATGTCAGGATTTCTGGTTACCCTGCCGAAGCCCCTTATGACGGGGAATTGCCTTATTCGTGTTATGGAGATACTCACAAACGACTTACAAATAACGATGCCTATATGAACTGCAATATGACAGGAGGTGCAAGCGGTGGGCCATGGTTTAGGGAAATGATTAGTGAAAATTTAGGGTATGTTTTCGCTGTCACATCTCGTCGTTCTACAAGCGGCGTTCAAAGATTATATGCCAGGCCGAACACACAAGCAGTAAAGGATATGTTTGATGAAATGAGATAATGAAATAGATTCCTGCAGCTACCGTTTTGGGGCTAAGGCAATAAGAAGTAAGAGGTGGTTAAGAACGATATGAGAAAAGCGATGTTGTTTCTAGTTTTGATTGGTACCTTTTTACTTGTCAGCTGTGTGACAGGTGAATCAAAAGACAATAATATAGAAGATGATCCAGAAAAAACTCAATTTCAAAAGAATAAAGAATCAGATGAGGAAGACGAGTATTGGACAGAAGAAAAGATGAAAGAGGCAGAACCGCATACACCGATAGATGATGATTAACCCTATTAAAGAACTCTTTTAATTTTAATGTACACATGTAACAAACTATCTATGTTTTTGTTTAAGACCGAGACATGATCATTTAGAGTCAAAAATATCATATGGTAAGAGTAGCGGACATCATTTTACAAGGTGATGTCCTTTCTCTTAGTTAACTTTCATCGCACGACATTTAGCTTCTATGTGAGTATCAATCACTTACTGAAAAAGGAGAGTGATAGTTATTTCTGAAGGTTAAACTAAAAGCATGTAGCAACATATAAAACTGAGGAACTAGAATAAAGTAATGTAAGGTTGACTAGAAAAAAAGTGATCCGATGACTGTGATAAGAATTCTCAACGTGTGAAAGGGTTATGTGCGTGTGGAGCGGAGTCAAGGCTCCTTTTTTTGTTGCATTTATTTTATTCAGCCTAAGAACAAATCTTTTGTAATGACATTGTGACGTAAAAATTCCCCAGGAAATGTTACTTTATCATCGATTAAATCATGGTGTTAGTTAAGATTGCTTACTGTAAAAGTTGACAGTCTCCATGAGATCTATTAATATACTTATAGGGGTATATGTATATTGATTGGTGAAAGGGGAATATAAGAGTGTTTAAAAAATATGTTCCGGCATTTGAATGGCTGGCATCTTACAAAAAGGCAGATTTAACTGGTGATATGTCTGCTGGTTTGATTGTTGCCATCATGCTTATTCCACAGGGGATGGCTTACGCAATGCTTGCTGGTTTGCCACCAGTTATTGGTCTTTATGCGTCAACTGTACCACTTATAATATATGCACTTTTCGGGACGTCAAGACAGCTTGCTGTTGGTCCTGTTGCAATGGTGTCACTCCTTGTACTTACAGGTGTCTCGACAATAACAGATCCAGGAACGAGCGATTATATATCACTAGTTCTTTTGCTAACTTTAATGATAGGTGTTATCCAGCTGCTAATGGGACTATTTAAATTAGGATTTTTGGTGAACTTTATGTCCCATGCAGTAATAAGTGGTTTCACCTCTGCAGCAGCGATCATTATCGGCCTTAGTCAGCTGAAGCATTTGATCGGGGTCAGCCTTGAGGCTGATAAAAATATCTTCTTAATAATGATAGAAACAATGAATAGAATTTCTGAAATTAACCCGATCACTTTAGGGATAGGTTTAATAAGTATAGGGCTTCTTTTGACACTCAAGAAAATTATAAAGAGAGTTCCAGCACCGTTAATTATTGTTATGCTGAGTACATTAACCGTCTATTATTTTGAATGGCATCAATTAGGTGTCTCCATTGTAGGGAAGGTCCCGAGTGGTCTTCCATCACTAAGTCTACCAATAATAAATGTGGAGGATCTTATTCAACTGCTTCCTATTGCTCTTACAATAGCGTTTGTAGGCTTTATGGAGTCTATTGCAATGGCTAAAGCGATTGCCGCTAAAGAAAAGTATAAGGTGATGCCGAATAAAGAGCTGAGAGGACTTGGTCTTGCGAACATTGGCAGCTCATTTTTTTCTGGTTTTCCTGTTACTGGAGGATTTTCACGTTCGGCGGTTAACTATCAATCAGGAGCAAGAACGCCGTTAGCAACGATTATAACGGCTATATTTATTATCCTTACGCTCATTTTTTTCACAGAATGGTTTTATTATTTACCTAACGCTGTATTAGCAGCCATTATTATGGTTGCAGTCTACAGTTTGATTGATTTTAAAGAAGTAAAGCAACTACTCAGAATTAATAAAGTTGACGGGTCTGTATGGCTTGTAACATTCTTAACAACGTTGATTTTTGGAATAGTCGAAGGCATTATGATCGGGATCATCTATTCTTTGCTCATATTTGTTTGGAGAAGTGCTTATCCACATGTAGCTGAACTTGGCTATCTTCAAAAAGAACATGTCTACAGGAACATTAAGCGTTATCCAGAGGTAACTACGGAGCAAGACATTTTTATTTTTCGATTCGACTCTTCCTTATTCTTTGCAAATATAAGCTTTTATGAAGAAAAGTTGGGAGAACGTCTCGTGGATAAACCAGCAACGAAATGGGTGATTCTTGATTTTAGTGGGGTTAATTCGATAGACGCCGTTGCGCTTCATTCACTTGGAGACATGATTGAAGCACAGTCTCATGATCATGAAGTCACTTTCCTTTTCTCGGGAGTAAAAGGGCCTGTAAAAGATTTATTAGAAAAAGCAGAATGGGGAGAGGAGTACGAGAAACATACCAATTATTTGTCTATTAACCATGCTCGTGAGGCAATAAAAAAGGAGGCGACATAGGTGTTTGAGGAAGTTATAGAAGAAAACAACAGACAATTTGTAAATAGAATTAAGGAAGAGGAACCAAATTACTTTGATGAACTTAAGAAAGGACAGCATCCAGACTATTTTGTTCTTTCTTGCAGTGATTCCAGAGTCAGTCCTTCTGTCATTACTAACATGCCGTTGGGACGTATGTTTATTCACCGTAACATTGCAAACCAAGTATCCACTCATGACGCAAGTTTTTCTGCAGGGTTATATTATGCGCTCGCACATCTTAAAGTGAAGTTTATTCTTGTTGAAGGGCACACAGATTGTGGTGGTGTGAAAGCAGCCTGGCAAGGTAATGACGAGGGGAATTTGAGAACTTGGCTCTCTTATATACGAAAAAGTCTTCCAGAAAAAGACGAGGTTAATAAGCTAACGGAGGACAATCTTGCAAAAATAAATGTTCTCAAACAGGTTGAAAACCTTAAAAATCATCCTGTTTATAAAACACATGGACAGGGTGTTGAGATTATAGGAAGTCTGTTCCATGTAGAATCGGGGGAATTAGAAGTGCTGAACAGAGGTGGTGACGAACCATTTAATAAGCTTTTATCACAGATAGGTGTTCGTAAAACTCCCGGCTCAAAATAGAGAGGAGAGGTAATTCTATTTAGGCGAGAGTTAACGGACGCTCATGTCCTGATTACTCCACTACCAATCAGTGGAAAAAGAACAAAAATCCCACTTATTGAAGGTTCGTTTTATTAATGGAGCTGTACATTACTCAATTACTGAAGGTAGATCGTAAATTTTAGGTGAACATTTAAGAAATGAGGAGGGAGTCAAAGTGGCCGGTGAACGATTTAATCCAGAAAAAGCAAACAGTCTTTTAAGCGAAAAAAGATATAAGCTAATTGATCCAGAAAACGTGTTAACTTATTTTAATGTTGAACAAGGCAATGTAGTGGCAGACCTAGGAGCAGGAAATGGCTTTTTAACTCTTCCTATCGCAAAAAAGACAGAAACAACTGTTTATGCAGTAGATATCGAACCTCACATGCTAGAACTTCTGAAACAGCGGGCAGATAAAGAAGATATACGTAATATCACTTATATTGAAGGCGGCTTGTATGATATTAAGCTTGATGACAACTCGGTAGACAAGGCAATGATAAGTTTAGTCCTTCATGAGGTAGCTGACTTATCGAAGGCATTGGGTGAGGTGAAGAGAATTCTCAAGCATGGTGGACAGGTTCTAATAATCGAATGGGAAGCAAAAAGGTCTGAGATAGGTCCACCATTCGAGGATAAAATCTCTTCAACAGAGATGGAGAAAATTCTTAGAAATAATGGTTTCAATGTAGATATTAAAAGTTTTAATGATACTATTTATGCTCTTAAAGGGACTGCTTCAACGTAAATCGATTCTGACATTGTCATCGTCCTAATTTGATTAAGTGATCAGAGAAGATGAAAGCCTTGACCACTATCTCCTACCAGTCGTGCATAATGACCGGATGAAGTCTATAGAAGGGTGTTGTATTTTGGAAGAAAAAATCACGATATAGGTTCGTTGAAATGATTAGCATAAATGGAGGAAAGCTTGTGAAATACAATAATCAGATGAAAAATAGAGTTAAGAGAATAGAAGGACAGGTCAAAGCTGTTTTAAGAATGATGGATGAGGGAGAAGACTGCAAAGATATTGTCGGCCAGATGTCTGCTGTCAGGAATGCAATGGATCGTGCAATCGGTCTTGTAGTGAGTTCTAACTTGGAACAGTGTGTGCGTGACCAGATCAAAAAAGGTGAAAGTACAGAAGAATTAATACAGGAAGCAGTAGATTTGCTTGTTAAAAGCAGATGAATTTAATAATGAACTTTTGAAAATCAGATTTGACAAATCGTCAACTGTTTAATAAAATAAATACACATAGGGGTATGTAATGGGTGACTGAAAGTTTTAAAGATCACGAAGTCAATTGAAAAGTGATTGTATTTTTTTGAATATGAAGATACCCATACAAGTATATGTATTTTAATATGGACGAAGGAGTGAATGCAACTTGTCAGAGAAGAAGAAAACAACAATTGTATTATTCAGTGGAGATTATGATAAAGCAATGGCAGCCTATATTATTGCAAACGGAGCTGCAGCTTACGATCATGACGTGACAATTTTTCATACTTTCTGGGGATTAAATGCTTTAAGAACAGAAATTCAGGTGCCAATCAAAAAGAACTTCATGGAAAAAATGTTTGGTAAAATGATGCCGCGCGGTGCTGATAAACTGGGCCTTTCAAAAATGAATTTTGCAGGTATGGGGCCAAAAATGATTAAACAAGTTATGAAAAAACATAATGCCATGCCTTTGCCCGACCTTATTGAAATGGCACAGGAACAGGGCGTGAAACTTGTCGCTTGTACGATGACAATGGATTTGCTCGGCCTCCAGAAAGAAGAACTATTAGATGCCATTGAATACGCAGGTGTTGCGGCATATCTCGGAGACGCCTCTGATGGCAATGTAAATCTCTTTATTTAACGTGAAGAAAGGTAGATAAAGATGAACTTAGTTATTAACGGACTTATTATCATTTTTCTTGTTTGGTTACTGGCAAGAAAAATAATGCCGGTTAAAGGTGTTAAACAGATAACCCACGATGAAGTAAAGAAAGTTATTGGCAATAAAAAATGGCAATTTGTTGATGTAAGAACACCAGACGAGTACGCAAGAAATCATATTAAAGGATTTAATAACATTCCTCTACACGATCTGACCACAAGACTAGATGAACTGTCTAACACTAAAGAAATTGTGCTTATCTGCCAAAGTGGCATGCGAAGCAATAAAGCGAGCAAAATTCTAATAAAAAAAGGCTTTACCAAGGTGATGAATATCCATGGGGGTATATCGTCCTGGAGTAAGTAAAAGGAGGAATCAATTTGATGAAAGACTATTCAACACACCAAGTACATGAACTTATTCAAGGGAATAATGAGTTAGTTGTCATTGATGTCCGCGAGCATGAAGAAGTTTCTTCAGGAAAAATTCCTACAGCGGTGCATATTCCGCTTGGCGAACTTCCAGATGCAATTAGTCATTTGGATAAAGAAAAACAGTATGTTATGGTTTGTCGTTCAGGTGCGCGGAGCAGCAGAGCAACTGAGTATATGAAAGCATCAGGATTTAATGCTTGTAATATGACTGGGGGGATGCTTGATTGGGAATTTGACGTCAATTAATATAACACATTCTGCAGTGTTATGGCAGAATGTAGAATCAATATAATAGACATTTACTGAAGTTGAAAAACATGACTAAATCAAACAAGGGAATTAATTTATCATAGATAACCGTCCGAAAAACTGCCGACTCAGAATAGAGAGGAAAGATATATTTATTAAGGCAGGAGATAACGGACGCTAATGGCCTTATTGAAGGTTCGTTTATAAGAATAACTGCATGTTGAAATTTAAACACATTATACGAGGAGGAGAAAGTATGATTAAAACCGACAAAGTACTTGATGCAAAAGGATTGGCATGTCCAATGCCAATCGTTAAAACAAAGAAGGCTGTCAATGACATACAACCTGGTGAAGTACTAGAAATTCAGGCCACTGACAAAGGGTCTACAGCTGACCTGAAAGCATGGGCAGAAAAAGGCGGTCATCAGTATCTTGGTACAACTGAGGAAGGGGGGATTCTCAAACACTACCTTAGAAAATCAACAAGCGATGAAGAAAAAGCGGAAACCAACTACTCTGTATTAATTACTAATGAAGAGCTTAAAGTCAAGCTAGAGAAAAATGAGGACATTGTTTTACTTGATGTGCGTGAGGAAGCTGAATATTTATTTAACCATATTCCAGGAGCACTTTCTATTCCACTTGGTGAACTTGAAGATAGATTACATGAACTTGATAAAGAGTCTCAGATATTTATTGTCTGTCGTACAGGTAGTCGGAGTGATCTTGCATCACAAAAGCTTACTGAAAAGGGATTCACTAATGTCACAAATGTTGTCCCTGGTATGAGCGACTGGCACGGTCCAACTGAACAAACTGTTAACTAACTTAGAATGTTAATAAAAATCTGTACTGGGGAAAAAATTTTTAAATGTAAATATACTATAGGGGGTATTTTGAGATGTCAATTAAAAAATTAACTGCTAAACAAATAACTAAGAAAGTAATTAATAAGGAAAATCTATTTATTTTAGATGTGCGTAACGAAACAGATTTCACTGACTGGAAAATAGAAGGAGAAAATGTTCAGCATTTAAATGTTCCGTATTTTGATCTTATTGATGGTGTAGAAGCTATTATGGATAAGCTTCCGAAAGACGAACAAATCCTTGTTGTTTGTGCTAAAGAAGGATCTTCAGTTATGGTTGCAGAGATGCTTGATGCTGAAGGCGTTGATACGGCCTATCTTCAAGGCGGAATGAAGTCATGGAGTGAACACCTTGAACCAATTAAAGTTGGTGATTTAAAGGGTGGAGGAGAAATGTATCAATTTGTCCGTATTGGTAAAGGGTGTTTGTCTTACATGGTGGTATCCAACGGAGAAGCAGCCATCATTGATTCTACACGTATGACGAATGTTTACACGGACTTTGCAAGGGATTTAGGAGTGAAAGTGACTCACGTATTTGATACTCACCTTCATGCTGACCACATTTCTGGTGGACGAATAATTGCTGAAAAAACAGGAGCACAATACTGGTTGCCGCCTAAAGATGCAGGTGAAGTGACATATGAATACAATGCCTTGGAAGACGGAAACAATGTGACAATTGGACATACAACGATTACTATCCATCCGCTTTATACACCTGGCCACACAATAGGTTCTACATCCTTTGTGATTGATGATGCATATCTTCTTTCAGGAGATATTCTGTTCATAGACTCTATTGGGCGTCCTGACTTAGCGGGACTTGCAGAGGACTGGGTAGGAGACTTGAGAGAAACGCTTTACGAGCGATATAGAGAGCTTTCTGATGACCTTATTGTACTTCCTGCACATTTTATGATTATGGATGAATTAAATGATGATGGTAGTGTAGGAGACAGACTTGGAAGTCTTTTTGCAAAAAACCACGGATTAAACATTGACGATGAAGAAGAATTCAAGATAATGGTAACTGAAAACCTACCTCCACAACCTAATGCCTATCAGGAAATCCGTGAAACAAATATGGGGAAAATATCTCCTAATGAAGAGAAGCAGCGTGAAATGGAAATTGGGCCAAACCGCTGTGCAGTAAGGTAGTCTGATCTTTGGAAAGTGTATGTTAAAGATAAATTAACCTATTATGGAGTGAGCGATAATGAGTATAACAGCGGATAAACTTCTAGATGCAAAAGGATTAGCGTGTCCCATGCCAATCGTTAAAATTAAAAAAGAAATTGAAAAGATGACTAGTGGTCAAATTATTGAAATTCATGCAACAGATAAAGGGGCAAAAAATGACCTTTCTGCATGGGCGAAAGCCGGTGGTCATAAAATGCTGGCAGATGAGGAAGATAACGGCGTCCTTAAATTCTGGATTGAAAAGGCGTAATAGTTTATCACAAATAACTGCCCCAAACCTCCCGCCTCAAAATAGAGAGGAGAGCTATATTTTGAGGCGGGAGAGAACGGACGCTAATGTCCTTATTGAGGGTTCGTTTTATCAAGCAAGGGTGAAGACCACCCTTGCTTTAAAAGGTATATCCTATTTTTCTAGTTTAAATGTTTATGCTTCATGTTAGTTCATATCTTCAAGGAAACGAAGAGTGGTATGGAGTGTCCCCCTTTAGAATAATGTAAAATGAATTGTAAAAACTTATTTAGAATTATCTTTTATTAAGAAGGGGGGATTCCGTTCTAAGTTGCTCTTTCTGTTTCCTTGATAAGCCTTTATATACAAGGTTATATGAATCAATAACCATTTGTTTAAGCACAGATTTTGGGACGTCACAATTTCTTAATAAAATGGAATTCCAATGTGTTTTATTCATATAGTAACCAGGTATGACACTTTTAAATTTTTGACGGTATTCTTTAGCCTTGTCGGGAGCACATTTTAGGGTGACAATGAGATCACTTTCGTTATTTTTTCCTATTAGCGCAAACATTTTATCGCCTACTGTAAACCGAAGCGCTCCCCATTCCTCTTTAAACGCCTTCTTACAGTTAGATTGGCTCACACAAATTCTCTCAATAAACTTTTCCATCTTGTCCTCCTTGATAATCACTTTTTACGTATATGATAGTTAGAAATATTCACCTTGTATTGTAAAAAAGCGACATCATTACTAAAGAGGTGTTTATTATAGATATCCGTCCGAAAAACACCCCGGCTAAAATTAGAGAGGAGAGCTAAAATCTATTTAGGTGAAGGTGACCGACGGTAATCTCCTGATTCACTCAACGACCAATCAGTGGGAGAAGAACAAAACTCCCACTGATTGAAGATTCGTTTTATGTAGCAGGGAGCATAGTCCCTACGAAGTGATTAATAGCCTACAAAAGAGGCACCAATAATAACAAGTAAAATAAAGAGAACTAATATGAGCGCAAAACCGCCTACACCAGTTCCTTTACAAGCTCCTACACCCGCAACAGTTCCTGGGTAGCAACCTGGGTCACACCCGTGTCCTGGTGCTCCATATCCATATCCGTACATGCAACTCACTCCTCATTTTTTTTGTGCTTTCAACACATTTGGTTATTACAGTACTATCTTATGACCTAACTTTAATAGCGATTGGACATTTGCATTAGTTTTTAAATTTATCACTTATTTTACAGGTGGTTATCTCTGTCCCTTTTTAACGAATTAGTAATGATTCATGTACTAATTTTATATTTCCGACGCTAGATATATAAGGAAAGGACATTCTATAGACAAAAGGAGCGATAGGTTGTGAAAAAAACGACGTTTGTTGGGACTATCTTAGCATCCATGTTAGTTGCCTCGGTGGTAAGTGCTAGTACGACGTATTATTTACTGGAGAAGGCAAGGGACGATCTTAAAGCGGAATTAGATGATGAGTTTTCAAGCTATTTAGAAAATAAGACAGAACTTGATCGGGATGAGTTATTAAAGTTAGAAGCAGAGAGAATGTATACAGAAGTATTTGCTTATTTTGAATCGGCAAAAGAAAAAGATGAAAAAAAGGAGGCCCAATTTAAGGAAGATGTTAAAATAAAAACAGACGGCTATATTGAAGAATTGAAACATTACATTGATAGGCTGTTTCATCATAACTAAATGAAGAAACTGTATTTTAGATAAGTGGTGGCAAGTCTCATATGCGTAAAATCATTGGCTCTTAAAATGATGGCTTGCCAGCGCTATTAAACATCAAATCATTCATGTGTTAATTGAGGAAGAGGAGGATCTCATGATCGGAAGGAAGATACGTCACCTACAGCGCTATCGAGAAATTGCCTTTGCTTTTTCGAGAAACGGATTTGGCTTTATTGTTAAAGAATTGGGATTATATAAAATTATTTCTTTACCGAAGCGTCTATTTATGAAGGAGCAGGATAATGAGGTTAGAACTAAGACTACAGGGGAGAGAATTCGATTATTTTTAGAAGAATTAGGTCCAACCTTTGTAAAGCTTGGACAAATTGCTAGTACGCGCCCTGATTTAATTCCTGCCTCAATTATAGAGGAACTTGAAAAGCTTCATGATAAAGTCACACCGTTTACGTACGAAGGTGCAAAAGCGATTATTGAAGCTGAATTAGAAGGGGACCTAGAGGATATTTTTGATGATTTTGACCAAGAACCGTTAGGCGCAGCTTCAATTGGACAAGTTCATTATGCTGTTTTAAAAACGGGTGAACAAGTCGCGGTTAAAGTGCAGCGACCCATGATCGAGAAAATTATCCAAACAGATTTAGAAATTCTTTACGAAATCGCCTCACTTGCCGAAAAGCGATTTGAATGGGCTGCTAGATATGAGTTAAGTGGTCTTGTAGAAGAGTTCTCTAAAGCGTTGCGAAAAGAATTAGACTATACGAATGAAGGAAGAAATGCTGACAGAATAGCAAAGCAATTTAAAAAGGACCCACATATTTATATTCCTTCAGTTAATTGGGATTACACAACCAAAAAAATATTGACTATGGAGTATGTAGAAGGAACAAAGCTAAACGACATCGATAAACTAACACGGGAAGGCTACAATACAAAAGTCTTAGCTGAGAGAGTGGCAAATTCAGTCTTTCACCAAATATTGATTGAAGGTTTTTTCCATGGAGACCCTCATCCCGGAAATATGGCCGCATTTCCAGGTGATGGAATCATTTATATGGATTTTGGTATGGTTGGACGGTTAACACCTGACATGAAGGCTAACTTTGCTACACTTGTCATTGCAATTATGAGGCAGCAGACAGAGGGGGTTATTAGAGGCATCATGCGAATGGGACTAGTTTCTGAGGAAGTTGATATACAAAAATTAACAATGGATGTAGAAGATCTAAAAGCGAAGTACTATGATGTTCCTTTAAGTCAAGTAAGTCTTGGGGAAGCGGTTAACGATTTATTTGTCGTTGCTCATGAGCACCAAATTAAAATCCCATCAGATCTTACATTATTAGGAAAGACACTTCTTACAATGGAAGGGGTAGTGGAAACTCTTGATCCAGACCTAAGTATCATTGAGATTGCCGAACCATTTGGGAAAAAGCTGCTAATTGATCGCTTTAATCCTAAAAATGTAGCAGCCAGTACATTTTCATACATAGGGGACTATGGAGAAAGTCTGATTGAATTGCCAAAAAAAATTAATGAGCTGACTAACGTTGTGAAAAAAGGAAAACTACCTTTAGAAGTGGATATTCCAAATGTAGAGCGATTTTTAACGAAGCTTGATCGGATAAGTAATCGCCTTTCTTTTAGCATTGTGTTGCTTTCATTCAGTATTATTATGGTTGGTTTAATTGTAGGGTCAGCAATGTCAGGCCAATCATCTGTACTTTGGAATTTGCCAGCTATTGAAATAGGTTTTACAGTAGCTTTGTTAATGTTCCTTTGGTTGCTCTACTCCATTTTTAAATCTGGGAGGTTTTAACGAAAGGAGAGCGTGTGAGTCGTAAGCTAATCTTGATCCCGCCCTCTCCTTCTTATAAGCCGTTTTTTTCGTAGGCTACCTCCCTCCTTTATTGTTGCTATTAGTCTAGTAAAGGTGGTCAACTTCAAATGTCAGAAGGAGACATGGTGACTTA
Source organism: Bacillus sp. A301a_S52 (assembly GCA_024701455.1). Lineage (GTDB taxonomy): Bacteria > Bacillota > Bacilli > Bacillales > Salisediminibacteriaceae > Salipaludibacillus. The sequence continues at coordinate 1,556,551 of JABXYP010000001.1, forward strand.
GCGAGACTATGTACAATGGAATATGGGGTAGATGATGATAATATCTCATAGTAATAAATATAAGAATGCATAGAAAAAGAATGACAATACATGAGTGTGATTTAAAATATGAATCACTGAGACTCCCATACATAAGTGTGAGTGTTTCATCTATATGTCAACTTCATAATGAAGAGGCGAAGGAGGAGTATATGATTCTTGTCAGTGCATGCTTAGCCGGAGAAAATGTCAGATATAATGGGACAAATAGCTTAAATACAAAAATACGTCAACTAGTAGAAAAAGGACAAGCGATCACCATTTGTCCTGAACTATTAGGGGGATTTTCAACACCTCGAGATCCAGCGGAAATCCTTGGTGGGACAGGAGAAGATGTGCTTGACGGCAAAGCGGTTGTCATAGAAAATTCAGGTCGTGATGTGACAGAATTATATATTAAAGGTGCATATGCAATGTTAGAGCAAGCACACCTTTTAAAAGCTCAACTAGTTGTACTAAAAGAATTTAGCCCATCTTGTGGTTCTAAGTTTATATATAACGGATCTTTTACTGATATTAAGCGGACTGGAAACGGTGTAACGGCAGCTTTATTAGCCCGATCAGGGTTTGAGGTCATGTCCGAAGAAGAATTCGTTAAAATAGATAGTTGACACATCAAAGTACGTCGCAGGTCTTAGTTCAATTCTAGTCTCAAGCCTGTAGTAAGACTATGTCATTTCTCTTTATACTTAACTTAGATAAAGCACTATAAGTTGCACAAATGAAAGAGGGATAGGACATGAATTTACTACAGAAATTGTTAGAAAGAAAAAAAGTGATTGGATTAATGGTTGCACTTATTTTAGTATTAGGTATTTTTTCGATTAGTAAGATGGATAGAGAATTAATGCCATCAGTTGCTTTTGATATGGCGATGATAACGGTTGATGCAGGTGATATGCCTGTGAGAGACGTGGAAAATCTCATCACTGAACCGATGGAAAACGAGCTGGCAGGGATTGATGGGGTGACCTCGTATGACTCATCGACAGCTGTGGGAAGTAGCTCCTTTTTCATCGACATAGAGGAGGGGCGTGTGGAGGAAGTAACTAGAGAGATTGAATCACATCTTACACACATCTCAAATGGTGTTTCGGGTATTCTTTACACTGATGTGAGACCTATAAGTACAGATCAAAGTTATGAGTTTTATATGGAAGTGTCAAATGGGGAAATGAGTGACCTGACATCATTTGCAAATGATGTCGCTAAGCCACGCCTTGAAAGTTTAAATGAAGTAAGAGAAGTTAATTTAAGTGGTTTAGAGGAAACAGAATATGTCATAACGTTTGATCAAAAGACATTACGTGAGCGAGGTCTTGAGCTAAGCTACGTGATTCAAGCTCTTCAACAAACTGACGTGAATGTGTCATTAGGGGAATTAATTGACGAAGAGAATGAGCCTTCTTTACGATGGAATACTGAATTGTCATCACTTAAAGATATAGAAGAGGCAACAATCCCTACACCTGAAGGACCATTAGACTTAAAGGATATAGCTGATATTGAAGTGGAAACGTCGCAACAATCATCAATGGCTTGGAAAAATGGAAGCAGAGACGTTGTGTTTGTTGAAGTTGCTCGTGCTGATGGGTATACCCAAGTTGATATGGCAGAAGCTATAAGAGATGAAGTGACGGAGATCCATGATGAAGGATTAGCGAGTGAACTATCATTTACAGAAATTGTGGCACAGGCTGATTATGTCTCATCGTCGATCGATGGGGTTACACAAAATATTTTAATTGGTGGTGTATTGGCACTTGTTATTTTAATGCTATTTTTAAGGAATAGCAGGGCAACCTTGATTGTCGGTTTATCGATTCCTGTCTCGCTTTTATTAACTTTTACGACATTATGGTTCATTGATTACAGTTTTAATATTTTGACCCTTATAGGATTAGGACTCGGCATCGGGATGATGGTGGATGCCTCAATCGTCATATTAGAGTCCATTTATCGAAAAAAAGAGGAAGGGCTAGTAGGCATTGAGGCTGTTATGACAGGGATAAAAGAGGTAGCAACAGCTGTCATTGCCTCCATGTTAACGACAGTGGTCGTGTTTTTACCTGTCGGATTATTTGGCGGAGATTTTGCCATATTTATTCTTGTCCTCAGTGTTGTCGTTGTCATTACCCTTGTAAGTTCAGTTATTGTGGCATTCACTTTAATACCTGCTTTGGCAGAAAACTTTATGAAGCTTAGAAAAAAAGCAGAGAATAAAAGAAAAAGCCGTATAATCGAACGTTACGAAAGTGTGTTAAATTGGTTTTCACAAAAAAAGCGTCGCCGCTATAGTCTCATTATGGTTTTTTTCCTTATTTTTGTTGGTTCATTAGGCCTCACGACAAAAATCCCATTTGTCCTAATGCCAGATGTATTAAATCGTTATAGTGAAATGGAAATAAGGCTGGAAACTGGATTAACAGCTGAGGACAAAGATATGGTGGTTGAGGCAGCTGAAGAGAAGTTGACCGATGTAGATGACATAGATTCTGTTGTGTTTATGGATGCAGGTGATTATTTATATGCGTTAATTAATATGACAAAGGATCAAGACATAACTGTTCCACAAGAAGATGTTAATTTAGCTATTACGGATACATTACGTGAGCTAGAAGATGATTTCCCAGTCACTGGAGTTTATACAACGATGGATACTGGTGGAGGAGGTCAGCCTGTACAGCTTATCGTTCAGGGAGATAGTTTATCTAAACTCCAAGACCTCAGCAGCTTTTTATCTGAGGAGCTAGAAGAAGTTGATGGGTTAGTCAATGTCTCGACATCAATGGATAAACAAATAGAAGAGCGTCAACTTGTTTTTAATTACGAATCATTAAAAGAAGATGGATTAACGACAACAGTTATATATGAACAGCTACAAGGTGTTTTTGCTCCTATTCCTGTTGGCGAAATCGTAGAAGATGGAACAGAAATTCCTGTAATGGCTACCTTTAGCTCCCTTATTAATAGTGAGAGTGAATTAGAGGCGTTTGACATAACGGGGCCAACTGGGACTAAACCACTCTCAAATTATGCAGAACTAGAAACCGTTGCATCTCCTTTTACAATTAGTAGAACAAATGGAGCGCGTTATGTGACTGTTTCTGCTGAAATTGAAGGACGAGATTTAGGTGCTGTCTCAAGGGATGTACAGAAGGTTATGGATGAATTAGAGCCGCCAGCAGGCTATTCTGTATCCACTGGTGGAGATATTGAAGCCCAGCAGGAAATGATGTTAGATCTTATGATTGTACTAGGGATCTCTATCTTGTTAGTGTATATCGTCATGGCTGTTCAATTTAATAGCTTTATTCAACCAATCATTGTGATGTCAGTTATTCCTATGACAGCAGTAGGAGCTATTTTAGCCTTACTCATCACACAAAGAGAATTGAGTGTGTTTTCCGCGCTAGCTTTACTCATGCTAATCGGGGTAGTTCTAAACAATGCTATCTTGTTAATCGATAGAATTAACCAGTTGCGTGAGCAGGGGATGCCGATCTATGAAGCAGTCATTGAAGCGGGTAAAAATCGGATGAGACCGATATTTATGACAACACTCACGACTGTAGGTGGTATGCTTCCTTTAGCTTTAGCTACAGGTGGAGCAAATGCCTATCAAGCACCGCTTGCCACTGTGATTATTGGAGGATTGTTATTTGCTACCTTTATCACACTATTGCTTATCCCAGCCGTCTATTTACTAGTGGAAGATATTAAACGAGCTATTAAACGGCTTTTTAGCAAAAAGAAGCATAGTGACACGGTAGTAAAAAAAGCATCTTAAATGTTCATCATAAGGGGTGTCTCAAAAGCTCCTTTTAATAAAAAGAGAACTGGTCGTGAATTTTATAATTCGTGGCTGGTTCTCTTTTGTTTAGACTTAAGTTTTAAAACAGGCAGTTCATTTTCGACACATTTTATCACAGATAAGCGTCCGTAAAACTCCCGGCTCAAAATAGAGAGGAGAGGTAAATCTATTTAGGCGGGAGATAACGGACGCTAATGTCCTGATTGAAGGTTCGTTTTATAAATAAAGGATGATCGGTATTAGGAAGAAACGTCGTGTTCTGACCTTAGGAGCTTAATGCTTCTTTCATATGTTAAAATAATTAGAACACGAGTTAAGAAAGGATAGGGCGATGATTTTATATGATTTTTTGTTAGTAACGATTGGTATTTTTATCGGTGTAATTGCTGCTGATCCTCTGAAAAAGCTATTTACTGGCCAATATAAGGAAGACATTCGACAAAAAAAACGGGTTAAATTACTCCTCTATTTACGTGAGGAGGCAAAAGGAAGAAAAGTGGCAACTAGGGAATTGTGTGATGCCGTTTTTAAAGGAAAGGAAAACATTGATACTGTTTATAAATTACTGAAAGATATTGAAGAAACAGGTCTTATAAAAAGTGTCTCGGCTACAGCCAATATAGAAGAGGAAAAATGGGTATTCAATAAACAAAAAGATAGACAGCCGTGAGGAAAGAATAAACAACCAACTAGTTTTTAAAAAAATAGTTGGTTGTTTATTTTTATATTATATGTCGTGATAAGGCTTAACGGCTTATAAACATTTGGGTCCAATGATGACCACTTGGATCGTAGCCAACACCGATATGCGTATAGTTCCCGTTCATGATGTTTTCTCTATGTCCAGGACTGTCCATCCATGCTTGAACAACTTCTTCTGGTGACCTCTGGCCTTGAGCGATGTTCTCCCCTGCCGCATTATAAGATATCCCATGGTCTCGGATCATATCAAATGGAGAACCATAAGTTGGACTTGTATGGGAAAAATAATTGTTTTGTGCCATATCTGTCGACTTGCGACGAGCAACCGCACTTAATTCTATATCTAACTGGAGGTCTGATAATCCAGCCTCTCTTCGGTGATTGTTGGTGAGTTCCACCACTTGTCGCTCTTCCTGTCTAATACCGTCTGTAACTTCTTGTGGCTCATCCTGTTCCGGTTCTTCTGCTTCCTCTGGCTGAGGTTCTGGAGCTTGAGGTTGTTCTTCGGGCTCAGGTTCTGGAGTTGGCGTCTCCTCTTCTGCTGGCTCCGGCTGTTCTGGTTCAGGAGCTTGCGGCTCGTTTTCCTCTGGAGCAGCTTGATCAGGACGTTGTCTTTCCGGTAAATTATTACGTAATAGTGTACGTAATCGTTCTTGAAGTGTAGCGCTATCTAGGTTTTGTTTTAAATCATAAATTTCCCTAGGGTGTAGTTGCGAATCATCGATCACAAAATCAAATTTAGCCTCTTGAATTTTGACTGGTTTCGTATGTGGAAAGTTTTGACTTGGAATATCGGTAGCTTCACTTGACAAATACATGTCGTTTGCTTCATCTTGAAAATACCTTGCATCTTCCCCTAACCCAGCTGCATTCTGGTTTCCATTACACCCAATTGGTAAAAGAGCCATTAGACATAATAACAGAACGGTAATGAATTTATTTTGCATTTAGTTTCTCTCCTTCTTTCATAAATTTCTATTAGTTTTTCTTGAGGGGGTGATTTTATAGGTGGTAATGATCACCTTAACTAGAAAGAAGGAGTAAGAAAAAAACCCTGAATGATGTAAATAAGTCATTCAGAGGCAGGTTCTCATAGTTAACCATTTACTATTTGTCCACCGTTCACATGGATAACTTGACCAGAGACATACGTGGAATCACCAGATGCAAGATAAACATAAGCAGGAGCGAGCTCAGCTGGTTGTCCTGGTCTTCCTATAGGAGAGTCTGTCCCAAATTCACCCACCTGTTCTGCAGGGAATGAAGCGGGAATGAGTGGTGTCCAAATGGGTCCTGGTGCCACTGCATTGACGCGAATACCTTTAGAAATAAGATTTTCTGAAAGGGACCGTGTTAACGTTACAAGTGCCCCTTTTGTAGCTGAGTAGTCCATTAAGACAGGCATCCCTTTGTAAGCAACGATGGAAACACTATTGATTATTGTACTTCCTTCTTTTAAATGTGGTCTCGCGGCTTTAATAAAGTAAAATGCTGAAAAAATATTTGTTTTAAACGTACGCTCTAGCTGTTCTGCGGAAATATCCTCAATTTTTTCTTGAAAGTGCTGTTCAGCCGCATTATTAATGAGACAATCCAATTGACCGAAGTGATCGATCGTTTGTTTTACAGCATCAAAGCAAAATGTTTCATTTCCTACATCACCGGAAATGAGAAGACACTCTCCACCGTATTTTTCTACATATGATTTTGTTTTTTCTGCGTCTTCATGTTCATCCAAATAGACGAGAGAGAGCTTAGCCCCTTCTTTCGCAAATGCGATTGCCACCGCACGTCCAATTCCACTGTCACCGCCTGTTAGGAGAACAACTTTATCTTTGAGTTTTCCTGAACCTTTATAATCAAGGTCATCAAACAGGGGCTCTGGGGTCATTTCGCTTTCAAAGCCAGGCTGGCGCTGTTGAACTTGTTCTGGTTGTCCTTTTTGCTGTTGCTTATTCACCTCTGTAAACTTCATATGTTAACACCTTCCAATTTTAAAATATAATAATGATCAGCCAATCATTAGGTTACTAGCATTCTCTATAAATCGCATCGATTGAGTTGTTAAATTAAGTAGACGTTAATAGAAAATAGTGATGGAAGCTTCTCATCGTGTTTGTTTAAACGACAGGTGTATGGACTAAAAAGAGAACGTAAGATGATTGACTGTTACGATATGTATTACCTAAATTGGCAATTTCATAACATGAAATTCTTAGCGTGAAGATATTTTACATGATCTGGCATAAAGTGACTATGTTTTTTTGAAAAAAGATATGATCCCCCGTCACTATGAGGAAGATAAATAGCTCTTTAATACAAAGCGTTCTCTCTAGCAAGATAGGACTACTTCCCTCATATAGTGTATTTTTGTTATAATAAAAAGAGATAATAAAAAGTAGTGTTTCTTTTGAGACGCTACTTTTTTCTTTTACTCATGATTCTGCCTGTTAGTGAGTTTTATTTATTTTATAAAGTGCGTTAGAATAATGAAGGCAGGTTGACTAATTGTTAAAAGTATGACTTTCAGGTATTCAGCTGTTCGCAAAACTTTTTATATAGAAAGAGGGGGGCACCGTGACAAATGCCCAATTAAAACAGGATATTATCGCATACAGTAAACATATAGGCATTGATAAGATAGGCTTTGCATCGGCTGCCCCTTTTGTGACATTAAAATCAAGACTTAAAGAACAGCAAAGGCTAGGATATGCCTCTGGCTTTGAGAAGGGGACCGTAGATGAAAGAACGACCCCTGAGTTGCTTCTACCAGAGGCTAGAACGATTATTTCCATCGCTTTGGCCTATCCATCTAAATTGAAAAATGCTCCTCAATCTAAAAAAGGAGCACGGCGTGGGATTTTTTGCCGAGCGTCGTGGGGTGAAGATTATCATCATATTTTAAGAGGTAAGTTATCCAAGCTGGAAGCATATATTTATGAACGTGTGCCTGAAGCTAAGTGTAAATCAATGGTTGATACCGGAGAATTGTCTGACAGGGCAGTAGCCGAACGTGCAGGTATTGGGTGGAGTGGAAAAAATTGCGCTATTATAACCCCCGAATTCGGTTCGTATGTTTATTTAGGTGATATGATAACTACGATTGATTTTCCTGAGGACCAACCGATTTTTGATCAATGTGGCACGTGTAACAAATGTGTGGATGCATGTCCTACAGGAGCATTGGTGCAAGGAGGACAACTGGATTCAAATAAATGTATTGCCTTTTTGACACAGACGAAGGAGATGCTTCCAGAGCAGTATCGAAAAAAAATTGGTAATCGCTTGTATGGGTGTGATACGTGTCAAGTTGTCTGTCCTGTCAATAAAGGAAAAGACGCCCGTCATCATCCGGAGATGCTGCCTGATCCAGAAATAGTTAAACCAGAATTAATTCCGTTACTTAAAATGAGTAACAGAGAATTCAAAGATATATTTGGACGGATTTCTGGTGCGTGGAGAGGGAAAAAACCGATCCAACGAAATGCCATCATTGCCCTTGCTCACTATAAAGAAGAAGAGGCTTTACCTTTATTATACGAGTTAATGTTTAAGGACCCTAGAGCTGTGATTAGAGGGACAGCTGCTTGGGCTATTGCAGAAATATCACAAAGTACTGAGACTTACACTAAACTAAAAGAAGCAAGAGAGAAGGAAAGTGATCCAGAGGTGATAACAGAAATTGAGAAGGCTCTAATTAAATTTCAACATGAAAAAGAAACGGTTCAAGATCGACATCTAATAAAAACCTTTTAGCGGAATAAGGAGGAATTGGCATGACCTTGCGTCCATTAATTGCTGTTAGTGAGATAACAACGCCTATCGGACCAGTTAGTCTAGCTACATCTGAAAAAGGTATTTGCTTTGTAGAGTTTGGGCCATTACAAACGACACACCCCATTTTCATAACAAAGCTAAAGCGATATCATATTATGGCAGAGGTTAGAGAAGAGAAAGGCCCACTTATAGAAGCAGAAAAGCAAATTTCTGATTATTTTACAGGGATCAGAAAAGGATTCGATCTACCGTTAGACCTTTTTGGGACAGCATTTCAGAAGCTTGTATGGCACGAAGTACAGAAAATTCCATATGGCTCAACAGCTTCCTATAAGCAGATTGCGATTAACATAGGTGCTCCAAAAGCTGTCAGAGCAATTGGTGGCGCCAATAATAAAAACCCCATACCGATTATTATACCGTGTCACAGAGTCATTGGTTCTAACGGTGCAATGGTTGGCTATGGTGGGGGATTAGATAAAAAAGAAGCTTTACTAAAACATGAAGGTGCATTAAAAACACTAACATCTTAGTGTATGACCTCTTACCTTGAAAAAAGGTGAGAGGTTTTATAACGTTTTACGCCTTTTTACAAAGGTAACGTTCCCCATTATTGTTGGAGCTGAGACATCGGTATAACACCATAAATTATGCATGAAACCTTTTTAGTGATGAATAGAATAGAAGAACTGACGAAATGAGGGGATCTTATGAAGCATGAGCTAAACAGTCTGCAAAGATATTGGGAGACTTGCTGTCGTCTTTATGTCTCAGGAGATACGCAAGGCTATCATTTTATAAGGGAAGAAGATAATGAAGCGGCTAAACGAAAGGTATTGAAAATGGCAGATAGAGAAGCTTTCATAGCCAAAAATAACGTGGATGGCTATTTAATTGAACAACACGTATTAAGTGATAGGCGAGTGATTGATTATTTATTTACAATTGAACAATTCATCATCCATAAGGACATCTCATATTTAGAAACGCAACGACAATTTAGAAGGGCTGTCTTTGAGGAAGAACTGTTAATTGATGACTATATTTTAGCAGCTGACGGACATGAAATGGTTAGTGAAGAAGAATTGTATAGAGCGAAAAGAAAAATGCCTCGTCAAACAATACATTCAGAAAGAAGCCGTTTTTTCTACGATCGGCTAGAAGTGGTGAAATATGCTGAACGCTGGTGGAATGATTATAATCCGGCTTACAAACAGTTTGATAATGACTGTACGAATTATGTATCTCAATGTTTGAGAGCAGGGGGAGCGCCGATGAGAGGTGCTCCCAATCGAAAGGGAGGCTGGTGGTATGACCATTCGAAGTGGAGTTTTAGCTGGGCTGTTGCACATTCTTTACGTTGGTATTTAAGTGGATCGGAAACAGGACTTAAAGCGGAAGAAGTTTCCTCCGCCCAGCAGTTAATGAAGGGGGATATTATTTGTTATGACTTTACTGGTGACGGCAGTTGGCAACACACAACAGTGGTTGTTGAAAAGGATGCAGACCAGATGCCTCTAGTCAATGCTCATACTACAAACAGCCGTATGCGTTATTGGGGATATGAAGATTCCACAGCTTGGACACCAAACATCCAATATAAATTCTTTCATATTACTGGGTAATAAGCTCTTTTGATAAATAATCCTTCATTTGGCACTAACATCCAACTTCCTGTTGTGGTATAGTAGATATTGGGATTTGAGAATTCTGCGTTACTTTTATGTATTATTCCGTATTATAACATGTATAAGTTTAAGAAAAGTTGCGGTGGATGCCTATGACAATAAGTGGATTATTAAAAAATGTAATGATAGTTGTACTAGTCGTTTTATTAGCTTCCTGTACTCAAACGGATTCAACTCTAACGCAGGCAAAACAGGAACTACCGTTTCCTGTTTTATATCCTGAGGAAGTACCAGAAGGTTGGGCTGTTGATGAAACGATATATGAAGATCGTCTTCTCGTCATCATCTTTAATAATAACCAAGAGGGGCAAATAGAGCTTGTTCAGGATCAAAATATTCAAGGACTTGATGTTGATGAATTGAGAAATCATGTCCTCTCAAGTGTGCCTGTAGGAAATGAATTTCTTGTAAATCATGAAGTAGTAGAAGTGGGAGATTATGTAGGAGAATTAGCCTATTTTACTGACCCTATTTCAACACTTCAATATACATTTGTACAAAAAAATGAACTGTTTACTGAAAATATAGGACCTATTCCTTATTACCAAGTGATTGGGAAAGGTGTTTCCTCAGACGAGTTAAAAGAATTTATTCATACTTTGGAAGCTTCGACATAATAGTGAAGCTTCTTTTCTTTCCTAGAAAGACATGATAAGATAATCTAGATATTGATAACATACAGAGGTGAAACTGGTGGGATTGCACGTCGTTTTACACGAGCCGGAGATTCCGGCAAATACAGGAAATATTGCAAGAACTTGCGCAGGGACAAACACAGCTCTTCATTTAATTCATCCACTAGGTTTTTCTACAGATGATCGAATGCTAAAAAGAGCAGGCTGTGACTACTGGCCTAATGTACAGGTGAATCATTATAATGAGATAAATGAATTACAAAAAAAATACCCAGAGGGTGAATTTTTCTATATCGAAACGATAGGAGAAAAATATTATCATGAATTTGATTACAGTGAAGTAGATAAGGATTATTTTTTTGTTTTTGGAAAGGAAACAAAAGGGTTACCTAAAGAGATAACGGAGTCAAACAGAGCTCGATGTTTTCGTATTCCTCAAACCGATAAAATAAGGTCGTTAAACTTATCAAATACGGCAGCAATTGTTGTTTACGAAGCACTACGACAGCAAATGTTTCCTGTGCTAAATTAAACGACGTAATGGAATAGTTGGACAACAGATTGAATAGTGGATTAAGTTAGATTAAAAAAGCAGCCCTTCATAGTCAGAAGAGGCTGCTTTCGTTTAGCGTTTATGTGGATTTGAATCATACCCAGCCGTGAAAATCGCAATGAGAAATGTTAAGCAAACACCTAAGATTAGAAGAAGTGCCAATTGATACGCCCCCTTAAATGATATCTATACTCAATATATCATGATTTTAAAGTGAATGAAAGATTCTGTTCTTTTCTGTATATCTTATTGCCTTAACATTCAATGAAGGCTTTTTTAAGGTGTTACGATTAAAAGGAGGACAAGCCACTCCATTCTTGAAAAAAATACATCCATTTTTTAATACGAGATTCGTCAGCTAGTGTATCATAGTCTACGGTATAAAGACCGTCTTCATTCCCCCATAATCGGTTAAAATAATGGGAAACATCGAGCATGAAATCAGAATTAGGTGATCCTGTCACTTTGATATTCGTTTCAAGATTGATATCATCTATATTTCTCTTCGTCAAATTTGCGGAACCGCCAATCATCACTGCTTCATCTTCTTTCTCAATATAAACAAATTTAGCATGGTATTGTTCACCCACAGTATGGTACCAGCGAATGTTAATGTGACCATCAGACTCTTCAATAAGTTCATGGGCAACCGGGCGATTAGGAATGCCGTTCTTTTCGTGACCAAATGCGTCTTTGTTAGCATCGAGAATGAGATTTATCGTAACTCCTCGTTCTGAGGCGGTTAACAATTTAGAGATTATGTCACGATCAGAAAAATAAAACATTCCTATATTTATAATGTCTCCTTTTGCAGCCTCTTCTATTTCTAGTAATATGTGTTCCTTTATTTTTCCTTCTGTGAGCAGTTGAAGTTCATAGCGATCTTCCCCGGCCTCGATGTCTTCATCAGGTGTTTCAGCATGCATTCCATCAAAAATAGTAGGGTCAACTCCAGACATCGCGGCGACCGCTTTTTCTGAAGCGATCAGGTCGTTTATAATATCTCCCTGTACTGTAAAAGCAATGTTCGAATGATTGGCACTTGCATCATGAGCATTAGCGGAAGACACGATTCCTTCTTTTTCTGTTATCATTACTTTTCGATGATTGGCTTTAAAATTAATTAATTCTAAGTATGAACGGAGTGTCACATTTGGTGAATCTGGGCTAAATGCATTAGGTAACCAGCCACCATTCTCAGAATGACCGAACCATTGAAACGTGGAACGCCAAATGCCGGAAAATGCAGGATTAGAATCTCGTAATTCAGTTAAGTCTGTTAAAATCACAGTTATCCCAGCATTTTTCATCTTCTTAATGTGGTCAGGTGTATAAGAACCATAAAACGTATTTATTGGGTCCGTAATAACGATGATGGTGGTTTCAGGAGACGCTTGTATTTTTTTAATGAGAGCGTCAGCCAATGATGTGGAAAGAGATGGATATAATTCGCCATCTCGTGGATAATCATCATTAAATAAAAACATATCAACGATAATAAATTCCTCAGCGTCACTAATCATGTCATGCATAGTATCAAAGATGATGTGCTCTTGTTGGTCTGTCCCTTCTTCAGTTCGATACGTTAAATCATATAAAAAGTCAATGTGACTCGTTTCATAAACTGTGCCTTCAATAGATATGTTGTCAGGAAGAGGCTTTACAGAACCGTAAATAGCATAGCCTATGGCTAGCATTATATAAAGCATGGCAAATGTAAAAGCTATCTTCTTAAATAAACGATGTTTAGGCTTTGTCGTAGGTGCAACATGTGGCATTAATAAATCCTCCAAAGTATAATAAATGATATGACATACCACTTTTTAATTAGATGAATGAATGTCATCGTTCAAAATAAGATTCGAATCATGAATGTGACCTTCACTTCAGACTGCGCTTCATTCTCATTTAGTCGTCATCTTACGTTTCAATCACTTTTTATCAAAGATAAGCATATCCTGATTCACTCAACGACCAATCAACGGGAGAAGAACGAAAACTCCCACTGATTGAAGGTTCGTTTTATCTTACAATAGCCTATTTGAAAATAACAGGGAGAATATAACTAGTGAGGAGAATTAAATCTTTTTGAAAAAAAGGTCTATTGTCGTATAATTAAGAAGGTATAAAGGAGGTAGAAGTGATGTATGTTGTGATGAATGAGCTATATGTCCCTGTTGAGGGGAGAGAGAATGTAGCGAAACGTTTTGCAGAAAGTTCTGAAAAAATGAAACATGTTCCTGGCTGCCTTGATTTTATGTTTTTAACTCCCGAAGATGACAGTCATTATCAAATCGTCTTAACAAAATGGGATTCTAAAGTAGACTATGAGAACTGGGTTAATAGTGATGCATTTAAGCAAGCACATAAAAAAAGGCGAGAAAATCTCGATGAAAGCCCTACATCAGGTAATCAAATTTATGCTTATGAAGCTGTTCATTATTTATAAAGAACTGACTAAAGCCGGGTGATAAATCCCGGTTTTGTAGTTATATTGATTGGTCACCTAAAATAAACGGGAAGTTTAACCGAAAAACTAGTTAGAAGCTACTTTTAAAACAAGCCAGACTCCTCTCTTGATGAGTTTCAAGAAGGGGCAGCCTATAAAATTGAGTAAATCAGGAGATTATAGATGAAGAACGCTTATTTAACAAGCCATTTCCCGCTTATATCTATTATTTTATTTAGTTTAGCGGGTTCGATATATTTAGAAAGAATGACAATTTATTATTTGCAATCTATTGGTTTATATAGTGGAATGATTGAATTTTTTTCTGAACAAGGCATTCATTTAACACTTTTATTTATTATGTGGTTATTTTTCTTTATGTTTTTTGCAGCACTCAAGCTCATTGCCAATACAGTCAACGAGTTATCCCTACTCTTTTTTTCTAAGGACGAGGTAGGTACTGACTTAACCAATATTCGTAGAGGATCATGGGTTTTTCTTATAGGTAGTATCGGATCAGTTATTGCTTCATTTGACCTGTATGTGTTATTAGGAACGTTTTTTCTGTCGTGTTTTGTCTATTTTATTTATTTTATTTATAAGGTGAGTATTTCTTTATCAGTACCTGCGTTAATTGGCCTGATTTTCTTTCACATATTTTTTTGGTTTGCGTTTGTAATGGCAGTGGGATATGCCATTATAAAATTGTATAATAGTGTAATCGCTAGCTTGCCTGTCTAAATATAATACGGGTAACGATGCATAAAAAGTATAGACTGGTGTGTTATTTTTGACATCATATATAGAGCCGAGCTAGCTTAACTATTGACATTATCTCTTTGAAGGCGACTGCATGCAAATTGGGATTAATCTAAATAGATCTAGTATGAAGTAAATAAAATATTCTTCTTAAAGAAAGTAGACAGAATCAATCTCTATTTTACTTTAGGTTTTTTTAAGGTTTGAACATTCTTATTTAGGTTCAATATGCATTTTTTCCTATTTATCGGTTAATAGATAGTCTTACGTATGAATGTCAGTCTTCAAGTGTGAAAAAATTGAAGACTGATTGTGCCCTTCACTTCAGACGAACAGTTTCCCGACCGAGGCTTGTCTTTAACTAATTTTTGCTCGGAAGTCCTAGCAAAAGTCGATCTTCAGACTGCGCTTCATTCTCATGGAGCCCCTCTCTTAAGCCACTTTTTACCATCATCATGTTAAATGATTTTTATTGCATATTATTCGTATTATTACTTTAAAAAACACCACATTATGAAATCGGCTTTTACATTAGTTTTATAAAGATGAAACGTGAATAGCGGTTAGTGGTATTGTGAATCGTTAAGAGTGGTACAATGAGTTAAGCTTTATCACACATAAACGTTCGTAAACCTCCCTGCTCAAAGTAGAGAGGAGAGGTAACTCTATTTAGATAAGGGACTCTAATGTCATGTCCTAATTATGGTGGGAGGGATAATATGGAGGTTTTTGAAGACTATTTAGCATCTATTGATAATCCTCAGCATCGGAGTCGAGTGAAGGAAGTTTTAGCTTGGGTGATGGACACATTCCCAAGCTTGACACCGAAAATTGCGTGGAAGCAGCCTATGTTTACAGATCATGGTACATTTATTATTGGATTTAGCGTAGCGAAACGTCATATGGCGATCGCACCTGAGAAGGCAGGGATCACTCATTTTGCAGATGACATTGTTCAAGCTGGTTACGATCACACGAAAGAGTTGGTTCGTATCGAGTGGGATAAGACGGTGGACTTTTCTTTACTAGAGAAAATGATCGCGTTTAATATTTTAGAAAAAGCGGAGTGTTCAACTTTTTGGCGAAAATAAAAAAGCCTAGTCTTAAGTAGACTGACCTAGTCATATGAGACAGTAATAAAACACCTTCCTAGGCCGCCATATCACCAAACTTTATTGGTGTGTGGTAGCCTAATTTTTCTTGGATACGCTCTTCGTTATAATACGTCATAAATTGATCTACACGATCCTTGACTTCTTCTAAAGACAAAGAATTGAATTTAACATACTGAAATTCTTCTGATTTCAGGTTCGAATGGAAGGACTCAATGACTGCGTTGTCCCAACAGTTTCCTCTGCGTGACATACTACTGACTAACTTCTTTTCTTTAATCCGATTTTGATAAGCATAAGAAGAATAGACACTTCCTTGATCTGAATGGATGATGACTCCTTTGGGGTTTCCTCGCTTTTCTAGTGCTTCATCTAAGGTATCAATCACCAAAGGGATTTGTTGATGAGTATAAAGCTTATAAGCCACGATTTGATTATTAAACAAGTCTATAATCGTTGATAAGTATAAAGTGTCTGGACCATATTGAATGTAGGTAATATCCGTTACCCACTTTTCGTTAGGTTTACTTGCATGAAACTCTCGCTGTAATAAGTTTGGCGCGATAACGACGGATTCCCCTTGAGATTTCCACCTTCTTTTTTGCTTTACTCTACATTGAAGATGATGTTCTTGCATGATCCGTTGAACGGTATTGCGATTTAATTTGATCTGGTAATCACGTTTTAATAGCTCCTTGATTTTACGGTGACCATATCGATACTTTGTTTTTTCGCAAAGGTAAATAATCGTTTCCTCTTCCTTAGACAACTCCACTGGTTGCGCAGATGCCCAGCGATAATAGGTCGATCTGGACACATTTAAAGCTGATAAAATAGCTGACACTGTATATTTTCCCCGTAAAGTTTGGACTAGTTGGAGGACGATTTCTTTCTCAACTCCTTTTCGATCTCCAAATACTTTTTTAAGATGTCATTTTCCTGTTTTAAATGATTCATTTGGCGTTCTTTTTTCTCTTCATCACTTGAACTATCAGGCCCATGTCCATATGAATATTGTTTTCCTATTGGTTGATCGAATCGATGAACCTGATTTTCACGATACCACTTCATCCACGTTTTGATTTGGGACACATTTTTAATCCCATACTTCTCCATGATCTCACGATTAGTAAACTGCCCACTCATCTTATCTTTCACGACTGCCCACTTAACCTCATTTGAATATACGTTTTTGCCCATGCAAAAACACCTCCGAATTAGTACTTTGTTTAAGTGTACCATTTCGAAGGTGTTTTATAGTGTCCCAATAATTTAGGTTAGTTTAAAGCGTGTTATGTATATTAAGGCTTTTTGCTTTACGGGGGATTATTCTGCATAGAGTTAGAAATGGCCGAGTATAAAATGGCTAAGCGGTCCCAAGTCTATGTATAGGCCTGGAACCGCTTAGCTGATTTTTAAGTATATCGCTTTTAACGATAAGCAGATTAAACATTGCTTACATTTGGTGATGTTTGTTAATGAATGCCTGCCATAATGTCCCGCCAAAGCTGGGTGTGTATATGGCTTTGGCTTTGCTGATAAAGGGATGATGGATTATCATTTCCGATCCATAACCCAGTCGTATAGCGGTTGGACGATCCTACAAACCATAAGTCATAATAATCATTCGTTGTACCTGTCTTTCCACCTAAATAGCCAGATGTCGAAAAGCGTGCTCGGCGGCCGGTGCCTTCGGTTATCACTTTACCTAGCATCTTACGCATTTCATTAATGGTTTCGTTGCTCCACACCTCTGTCTCTTTCCTAGGCCACTCGTATAGCAGCTCTCCGTCCATATCATATACACCGCGAATCGCTTTTGGTGATGTATAAATACCATCAGTAGCAAAAACCGTATAAGCTTGTGTGAGTTCGTTGACGCTTACGCCTTCAGAAAGTCCCCCAAGGGCAGCGGGAAGTACATGATCATTAGAGTTGATTTTCTGGAAATCGAATAGATCAATGTAATTAAAAGAAGCTTCGATACCGACCATATCTAGTATTCTAACTGCAGCAGTATTATAGGAATTTTTAAGAGCTTCTTCAAGTGTTACTTTTCCATAGACAGCCCCACCAAAGTTTTGTGGCTCATACTGGCCTCGTTGAATCGGACCAGCGTCAATAAGTGAACTGCTAGACATTCTTGTTGTGTCAATTAAAGGTGCATAAACAAGTAATGGTTTAATGGCTGATCCAGGTTGGCGATAGGCTTGGTAGCCTCTATGGAAATTAAATTTTTCATAGGAAGTCCCACCAGTGATTGCGACAATTTCGCTAGCATCATGATCAATAACCGATACGGCCCCTTGAATATTAGTTGAAGATAATCGGTTATTAATAGTTTTAACAGCATGCGATTGTACATTTGGGTCAAGAGCCGTATCAATTGTGATACCACTTGCTAACAACTGCTGTACTCGTTCTTGGATCTTAATTTCGATGTCCTGCCTTGCTTCATCATTACTTGCTGATTTTAACTGTTGAGTGTAGCCCTCTTCTTTGGCAATAAGCTGTTCTAGCTCATGGTAAACATAGGTAATATAGTCGGGATAATCATCGCTTTTTTCAAAACTAGAAAGAGAGATCTGCTTATCAAGTGCCTCTTCAAAGTCTTCATGACTAATATAGTCTTCTTCCTTCATTTTTGTTAAAATCCATTCTTTTCTCTCGTGAGTCGCATCACTGTTTGTTAATGGGTTGTAATGTGACGGATTATTAGGAACAGAACTTAAGAAAGCTATTTCTGCTAAGTTTAGTTCATGAGCGGTCTTATTAAAATAATAATGGCTTGCTGCTTCAATACCATAAACCCCATTAGAGAAATAGACGGAGTTTAAATAGAGCTCAAGAATTTCCTCTTTATCCATGACTTGTTCAATGTGATAGGAGTATAGTAACTCAGAGATTTTCCGTTCATAGCTTTGGTCATGTGTTAAATATAAGTTGCGTGCGAGCTGTTGGGTAATTGTACTGCCACCCTGTTCAATGGATTGATGTTGCATGTTAACAACAAAAGCTCTGGCAATGCCAGTCATATCAAAGCCGGGATGCTCAAAAAAAGATTGATCTTCGGCTGCTAAAAACGCATGTTTGAACATATCGGGAATCTCGTTATATGGAAGATAAATTCGATTTTCTGCTGAAAAAATGTCTGATACAGTGTTTCCATCTCGGTCAAGTATGAGGCTGTTAGTGTGCAATGTTATTTGCTCTAGTTCTACGGCTTCATCCAGCACCGTTTGAAGTGATTGTGCTGACGACATTTCTTTAGTCGTTTCCATGAAAAATAACGTAAAGATACCTATAAATAAGATGATGAATAGATTTCCAGCCATCATACGCATAACTGTCACAACACTCTCTTAGATAATATGATTACTTCCTTATATTACTCTAAAATAAAGGACAGAGGAAGACTTTTTTCTTATGCTATATTAAGTCAAAATACCTATTTTATACTTGTGGATGGAAATTCTAGTAATGTGATCACGTGTAGATTCTTCATAATGAAAGTATGCGTCACACGAGAGGTTACTAGGCTAGTTAAATGTCCTTATCTTAATATTTAAGTCTTTTTTCAGTTAACAAATTGAGTCTAGTATGATTTAATCTTAATGGCTACAAAAATAATTTAAGTTGATCTCATTTATCACAGATAATGGACGCGAATGTCCTGATTGACTCAACTACCAATGGGTGGGAGAAGTACAAAAACTCCTACCGATTGAAGGTTTATTTTATAAAATAAGGGAGTTAGATGGATGGTAGAACAAAAGACAGACATCGTGAAGAAAAGGAATGCCACCCTAAATTTTGCAATTATCATGGCAATTCTATTTATGATTGTAGGTATTCCCGCTTTAATCGCTCATCAATTAGGAATAGGATGGGCTAAGTATCCGCTATTTGCTATTTACATAGGGTTATTTGTAACTTTCTATAAATGGACGAAAATAGATCGTACATTTGATGAAGTGATGACCCATAGGATAGATTTAAAAAAACGTGTGCTAGTGCGGATCTTCATTCAAGAAGGTGTGGAGGATGTTATCAAAGAGATTACCATTCCATTTCATGCTGTTAGTAGCGTTGTATTAGCACCATCTGAAAAATGGGTGGATATTGGTCGGGCAGGATTAACGATTAAACGTTACTATTATGAACCTATCATTCTTATTGTGTATGAAGAAGAAGGGGAAAAGTACTTTTTCGGTATTACTTGTAAAACAGACTCAGAGACTAACGAATGGCTAGATAATCTTCAGAAAGCCAACTTACCATTAACGATTACGGATGAATGTGTAGAAGGACTTATTGGCATTCCCCATCCTGAAGAAGCTATTGAACATGATTTTGCAAGAGTCCCATTACAATTTAATGGGGATATTAGCACTTATTTTAACAGAAAGAAAGGTTATTATTATCCGTATTATCCTGTCTATAAAAAAGGGGAAACTATTACTTTAGAGGAGAATACTATTCGCACATTTAAATGGAAAGTAAGGCATGTGTTTATAGCCACAAGTTTAGCTCTTTTAATGGTTGTTCTTCTTGCAGAAACAGGCTTAATGACTGCAAATGGCGTTTTTGTGGGAATGATACTTTTTGGGAGTAGTCACCTTTTATATAGCTATTCATTTAAGCATTTCACAAAAAGACATTGGTTCGGTATTGTGTCATTGTTAACGTTAAACTATTTAACAGTATCTAGTATTTCTAAGTTAGTAAATATAAATCAATTAGATATTCAGGTTTTTAGTAGTTACTTCTTATTCTTTCTACCTTTACTGTTTATTTCTTATAGAATAAGGAAGAGGAAACCTGCTCAGCATCATTATCAGATTCAACATATCAAGAGGCGATTAAGGTACAAGGAGAATTTAGCAAAATCTACATAGATTCATGTTTAGGATTTATTTCTCACACATAAGCGTCCGTATAAAACTTCCTGCCCAAAATAGAGAGGAGAGCTAACTCTATTTAGGTGCTGAAGATAATGGACGCGAATGTCCTGATTGACTCAACTGCCATTGATTGAAAGATCGTTGTATGTGATTATCAGGTGTATGGAGAGACTGAAATTTAACGTGCCCATGAAAATAGCAACTGTGTCTTCATATTCGTCAGTTGTTCAAATCAGACACAATAGAGACATTTTAAATGCGAGATAGCAGCACTTACGACACTTCATGTTATGCAACTTCTCACACTTTTGAACATCCTTTTCTAGGTCATTGCATAAGATGAATCATGGTCTTAGAAAATGGGATCTAGTGGTGTTGAGAGGAGGTTGCGAATGAAAATTATAGACAAAATACAACGCCATCGTGAGGAAGAGGAGCGTTTAAAATGGGAAGGCACTTTCGCACAATATTTGGACATTTTGCGTGAAAGGCCAGAAGTTGCACAGACAGCTCACTCCCGCATCTACAATATGATAAAAGATGCAGGTGTCGTAGAAGAAGGTGGAAAAAAGAGGTATTTGTTTTTTGAAGACCAAATTTTTGGTCTTGAAGAGGCTATCGAACGTCTTGTTGAAGAATATTTTCATTCGGCAGCGAAGCGGCTTGATGTGAAAAAACGTATACTGTTATTAATGGGTCCGGTAAGTGGTGGGAAATCAACGCTTGTGACACTACTAAAAAGAGGGTTGGAAAAATATACACGGACAGATCGAGGCGCTGTTTATGCCATTAAAGATTGTCCTATGCATGAAGATCCACTACACTTAATCCCTCATCATATGAGAGGAGATTTTTTCAAAGAATTTGGTATACGCATTGAAGGTAACCTCTCACCACTTAATATGATGAGGTTAGAAAAAGACTATGGAGGGCGTATCGAGGACGTCATGGTTGAACGGATCTTTTTGTCTGAAGATCGACGTGTCGGTGTAGGAACATTCAGCCCCTCTGATCCAAAATCTCAAGATATTGCAGATTTAACGGGAAGTATTGACTTCTCTACAATTGCAGAATTTGGGTCAGAATCTGATCCGAGAGCCTATAGGTTTGATGGTGAATTAAATAAAGCAAACCGAGGATTAATGGAGTTTCAGGAAATGTTAAAATGTGATGAGAAATTTCTCTGGCATTTACTTTCATTGACACAAGAGGGAAATTTTAAGGCGGGGAGATTTGCCTTGATTTCTGCCGATGAAATGATTGTTGCCCATACGAATGAAGCGGAGTACAAATCGTTTATTTCGAATAAAAAAAATGAAGCTCTTCACTCACGGATAATCGTTATGCCAATCCCGTACAACCTAAAAGTAAGTGAAGAAGAACGAATATACAAAAAGATGATCTTAGAATCTGATATTGCAGA